>JAJZMI010000192.1 GCA_021798335.1 Pseudomonadota bacterium
CGCCAGCGACTGCGGGTCATCGTAGGTAAAGAAAGCGTGCCGGCGTGCGTCGTAGAGCCAGGGCGCCTCGGCGGTTGCGCTCCAATAGCGCACCCAGTGCGGGTCGGTGAGCATCCGCGACGCGATGGTCTTCCAGGGCATCTCCGCCATGATCCCGGTGAACTTGGAATACCGGCCCTCGTACCGGGCGCTCACCCCGGTGAACCCGCGCCCGTAAAATGCCATGCCGAGCATGATCTTGTCGGCCGGTACCCCGTGGGCCTCGTAGTAGCGCACCGCTCCGGTGAGATTGTCCCAGGAGCGCTGCGGCTGCGGCGTCGGATCGCGGGGATCGGGCTTCATCGGGGTATTGAAGCCGCTGTAGGGACTGAAGATCGTGTTCATGTCGTAGGTCATGACGTTCAGCCAACTGACGTACGGCACGAGCGCGGCCAGATCGTAGCTGTCGCTCACCGAGTATGCTCCGCCCTCCTGCCACGTGCCCGCCGGCGTCGCCACAGTGAGCAGATAGCGCTGGTGCGTGCGCCGTCCGAGTGCGTTGAGCTGCTCACGCACCTCACGCACCAGCGCCGTGGCATCCGCACGGTCCTCGGGACGCGCCGGGATCAGTCCGCCGCGGACGGGGAATTCCCAGTCGAGGTCGATGCCGTTGAAGCGCTGCTGCTCGATGAACAGCCGGATGCAGCTGCGCGCGAACCGTGCCCGCGAAGTGGCCGTGAGCGCAATATCGGAGAACTGCGGCGCGGCGTCCCAGCCACCGATGGAAACGAGGAGCTCGAGTCCGGGATGCCGCCGGCGCAACCGACGCAACGCGCGCAGGTCTTGCAACTGCGCCACTCCCGGTCTGTCACAGACATCCCCGGCTAGCGATTCGTCCAGGGAATAGATGATCGCGTTCAAATCGGCCGCGGGGATATCCGTCACCGGTATGCCCCCGTCGTAGTACGCGGCCACCTGTGCAACCGCCGCCCTGACTGGCGCGCCGATTGCCAGTGCAACGAGCACGCCGAACGCGACGAACCACGGGCTCACGCCGGCCGAGCGGCTCACAGACCCTGAATTGAATGTCACCGCAACCCCATTGATGTGCAATGCCTCCGAACTGTGGCGCGCAGATCGGCGGACCGCAACCTCCGGCGCCGCGCCCCCAGCGTGCTGCGCACGCCCGCCGTCGGCACGGACCGACGGCGGGAACACCGCGCGCCGCGGCCGGCGACCGGCACCCATCCTGGTGCCGGCGCCGGCCAAACCGGGATCGTCGCGAGCGGGGGGAGTGCCCGCGGCGACCCCAGCACCGGAACCCGTCCGGTCAGCCATCCTGCCGGCGCTCGATGCGCCACCAGAGGATCCGTATCCTCCGTCCACCCGCTTCCAGAGCTAGAACTTGTACTCTGCGGTCAGGTAGTACTGCCGGCCGTTGTTGTAGATCGCGACCGGCTGCGAGAGATTGTTGCCATATTCCTTCACGAGAGCATCCGCCAGATTACGCGCGGCGAACGTGACGCTGAGGTCATGCATCAGATCGTATGTCACCTGCAGATTCAAAGCCCCTGCGCCGGCCACGAACTCCGACGAGGACTCGCTCACCGCCGCGTAGTAGTGCGAGCGATAGCTGTAGTCAACGTTGGCGCTGATCGGACCGTGCTGGTAGTAGCCGCCAAGGTTGTACGTGTACTTGGAGTTGTCGAGCACCGGATGACCGTCACTGGTGGTACCGTCGGCCACCATGAAGTTGGTCTGCAGGCCGAACCCGTACGGCAGCGCTTGATCCCAGGCGAGCACGACACCCTTGATCTGGGCGTTTATGTTGAACGGCGAGGTGATCGTGAAGGTCGCGTCCTGCTTCGTCGTCGAGTCGTAGTACACGCCCTGCGCGGAACCGAAGTCGACGTAGTTGGTCATATTCATGTCGAACAGCTTGGCCTCCACCATGGATTCCGGTCCATAGTAGTACTCGAGGTCCGTGCTGAAGACCGTACCCTTGATCGGCTTCAGATTCGGATTGCCGCCAGCGCCGGTGAGGTTCGTGTCGGTGAGCAGAATCGAGCCGCCGAGCGCACTGTAGTCGGGTAGTGTCATCGTCTCGGCCGCATTGAACCGCGCCACCAGCCGCCGGGTAAGGTCGAACTTCAGGTTCGCGCTCGGCAACGCATTGAAATACTGATGATCGATCACCGTGGGCGTGAATGCTCCGAACGCCGAGAAGGTCAGCGGGTGCGCGCCGCCCTGGAGGTTCGTCAGCACCTCTTCCAGCGTGTTCACGAAGCGCACACCGATGTTGCCGCTCCAGCGGCGCCCGCCGATATCGGCCATGAGATAGCCTGCGAAGTCGTTCTCGCGCACGTCATAGGACTGCAGCCAGTAATAACGGCTCGGCCCGGTGCTGAGATTCGTGGCATCGAACGCCTCGATCGCGCTCTCGGAGTCCATGAAGATGTTGTTGGCCCAGGCGCCGCCCCCGGGCAGCGTATCCTGGAAGTTGCTCGGATACTCGCCCCCCGAGTAGACCGGCGCGCATTTGGGCGCCCCGCTGAAGCAATTCAGGCCCTGGTCCTGGGAGAACATCGTCTCGCGCTCGTGGTGCGCGAACCGCACGCCCATCCTGAGGTCCTTGATCGCTCCGTCGTCGATCTTCAGCCTGGCGCCGACCTTGCCGTAGGACTCCTTGTCGATCGTGTGGACGATGTCGTTCCACGCCCAGCTGACGCCATAGCCGGCCGGATTGTTGGTCGCGACCCCCGGGAATTGCACCGTCGCCAGACTATTGATGCCGTTCAGCTGATAGGAGACGCCGTTGCCGCCGGCGTATTCGAACGCCGGCTGGCGCGGCTGATTACCGTTGCCATAGGTGAATCCGATCTGTCCGTCGAACGTCAGATCCCTGCTGGCCTCCCACCGGGTATCCAGATTGACGAACGAACTGGAATCGGTGGCATCCGGACGCATGATCTGGTCGTACACGATCGAGGCCGGCGCGCCGGTCTCACTGGGCCAGGTGCCGGCGACGATGGTGCCGTTGCGCACGGTGAGCGCTGTCGGCACATAGGTGGGAGAGACGAAATGGCTGCCCCACATCATGAAATTGTCGTTGAAATTGGACGCCAGCTGCCGGGCATAGTAGCCGGTCAGATTGAACTGCAGCCGGTGATTGGGCTTGAACTGGAAATCGATCAAACCGCCGGAGTTTTCCATGGTCTGCTGGAAAAGCACCTGCCCGAGCAGATCCGGATAGAGCGCTCCGGTGGCATTGGGGAGGCTCGGGTTGGCCTGTTGCCAGGCCGCGGCGGTCGCGGCGGACACCGCGCTGTAGCCGAGCTCCTCCTGACCGTCGCGGCGGATACCGTACTTCTGATAGAAGACCTGCCCCAGGATGCCGAACTTGCGATCGTGCCAGCTCAATTGGATGCTGCCCTGCGGGTTGGCCTTGCTCGGCAGATCCCAATAGTTCGCGCCGGCGTTGACGAACCCCGAAAATCCGCTCTTGTAGTCGAACGGCCTCGGCGTGACGACGTTGACCGATCCGGCGGTGCCACCGACAATCATGCTGGCGTCCTGACTTTCGTAGACCTGCATCTGCGAGATCATCGTGCTCGGAAAGAGCGCGAGATTGGTGCTGCGACCGACACTCTGGTACATGTCCTCGATGAACCAGTCACCCGTCGAGACGAAGTGCCCGTCGACGGTGGTCTGCGTCAGGCTCGCCGGCGCCCCGAACATGCTGACACGGTCATTTATCGCGAAACCGCCTTCGCCGGCCACCGAGGATTGCGTGTTGACACCCGGCATGGTCTGCAGCACGTCGGCCACATTCTGCGCAGGCAATCTCCCAACGTCCGTGGCGGTAACCACCTGTACGGCGTCCGTCGCGGCACGCTGCAGAGCCAGCGACTTCCTGACGGAATATTTGATGCCGGTGACGACGACCTCCTGGAGAGTCGGGGCCGGGCCGTTGTCGGCCGTGCTCTGACTGTTGGTCGCCGCCGCACCCTGCTGCGCGAATGCGTTGGCTCCAAACAGCGCCACCGCGACCGCAGTGCCGATCAGTGTAGGTTTCGCGATTCTCATAAATTCCTCTTTCCCCGATGATGTTGTCGTTTATCGAGAACGCCCGTGCCGTGGGCCGCCTCAGCGGCGCGCGGCCGGCTGCTCTGTGGCCCGTTCATCGCAGCAACCCCGTGGTCGCGCGCGAGCCATGTGACCTTGCGCCCCAACCGTCCCGCCCATGTGTCGTGTTGCGTAATAACAACAGTGGTACCAATGCAATGCCAGTGTAGTACCAATATTTAAAAAAATCCATACCACGACAAGACCACGCCGGTACACGGCACAATACTCATGAAAAACAATCTGTTAAGTCCGGGCGATAAAATAATTGTCGCCAACTGGTATTGTACTGGTATTATCTCGCCGATCTCGATCAGACTCCGGAGGTGTTCCCGTGACGTTGCCGCTCACGCTGGGAAAACTCGATGCGGCAAGCCCGTTGCCGCTGTATCAGCAGCTCCAACGGGCGCTGCGCCAGGCAATCGAATCGCGTCAGATCGGCCCCGACGATGCGCTGCCCCCTGAGCGTGAGATCGCCGATGGGCTGCACATCTCGCGCATCACGGTGCGCAAAGCGATCGATGGGCTGGTGAGCGAGGGTCTGCTGGTGCGCCGTCAGGGCGCCGGGACCTACGTCTGCGCGCGCGTGGAGAAAAATTTCTCCAAGCTCACCTCGTTCTCCGAGGACATGCGGGCACGGGGCCGCACGCCCCGCAGCGTCTGGCTGCGCAAATCAGCGGGCAGTGTGACGCCGGAGGAGGCCCTCACGCTGCGCTCCAGTCCAGGGACCCCGGTTTTCCGGTTCCAACGTATTCGTTTCGCCGACGAGGCCCCGATGTGCGTCGAGTACTCGACGGTGCTGGCTTCCTGCCTGCCGTCGATCGAAGCGGTAAAGACCTCGCTCTACGAGGCTCTGGAACTCGCGGGCAACCGCCCGGTGCGCGCCCTGCAGCGGCTGCGCGCGATCCTGTTCAGCGCCGAGCAGGCCAAGCTGCTGCAGATTCACGAGCGGGACGCGGGGCTCCTGGTCGAGCGGGTCGGCTTTCTCAAGGACGGTCAGGCAATGGAATTCACGCAATCGTATTTTCGCGGCGACATCTATGATTTCGTGGCCGAACTGAGCGACCTATGAAACCGGACCCTACCGAATCGACCACCCGCATGTACCTGGAGGCCGCGCAAGCAGCCCAGGCGGTCCGCGACCAACTGTTCGCAAATGCGCAGCTGATGGAGCGCCTGGGCCAGCGCCTGCGCGCGCTCCCCCCCCCGATCGTGATCACGTGCGCGCGCGGCAGCTCCGATCACGCGGCGACCTTCGCCAAGTACCTCATCGAGACGCGGCTCGGCATCCCGACAAGTTCCGCGGCACCGTCGGTGAGTTCTGTCTACGATACCCGGCCGCGCTTGCACGGCGCCTTGTGCCTGGCGATCTCCCAATCCGGAGCCAGTCCCGACATGCTCGCCACGGTGCGCAAGGCGCGTGAGGCAGGCGCCATCGTGGTTGCGCTCGTCAATGCCGAAAGCACCCCGCTCGCGGAACTGGCCGATCATCTCGTGCCGCTTGCGGCCGGTCCTGAGACCAGCGTCGCGGCCACGAAATCCTTCATCGCCTCGCTCTCGGCCGTGACGCACCTGATCAGCGCCTGGACGCGCGACCGCGAGCTTTCCGAGGCTCTGCGCACGGCGCCGAAGCGACTCGAGCGCGCCTGGAGCCTCGATTGGCGCGCGGCGGTGGCGCCGCTCGTCAGCGCCAGCAACCTGTATGTCATCGGGCGCGGCATCGGCCTCGGTATCGCTCAGGAAGCGGCGCTGAAGCTCAAGGAAACCTGCGGCCTGCACGCCGAGGCCGTGAGCGCCGCGGAGGTGCGCCACGGCCCGATGGCGCTCGTCGGCTCCGGTTTCCCGGTGCTCATGTTTTCCCAGAACGACGCGGCGCGTACCAGTATCGAGATGCTGGCGACGGAACTGGCCAGACGGGGCGCGGCGGTGATCATCGCCGGCTCGCGCTGCCCGGGAGCGCTGTCTTTGTCCGCAGAGCCGGCTCATCCGGTGATCGAGCCGATGCTGCTGATTCAAACGTTCTACCGTCTGGCAAATGCGCTCGCACTGGCGCGCGGACTCGACCCCGACCACCCCCCTCATTTGCACAAGGTTACCGAGACGGTCTGATGCCCATCGCTCTCATGAACGGACGGGTGCTGCGTGGCACATCACTCGTATCGGGACAATGCGTCCTTATCGGCGAGGGCCGCATCCAGGACATCCTGCCGGAAGAGGATGCGCGCTGCCGCGGTCTCGAGCGCGTCGATCTCGGCGGCGCGCTGCTGCTGCCGGGGTTCGTCGACGTCCAGGTCAATGGTGG
Source organism: Pseudomonadota bacterium (assembly GCA_021798335.1). GTDB lineage: Bacteria > Pseudomonadota > Gammaproteobacteria > Steroidobacterales > Steroidobacteraceae > 13-2-20CM-66-19. The sequence goes on from JAJZMI010000192.1 coordinate 6,407, forward strand.
CGGCGGCGTGCTCTTCAATGACGAGCCGTCGGTGCAGGCCATTCGCCAGATCGGGCGGGCGCACCGGCGCTTCGGGACCACGGGGTTCCTGCCGACCCTGATCAGTACCGACCTGGAGGTCGTGTCCCAGGCCATCGAGGCGACCCGCGCCGCGCTGGCCGCCGGGGTACCCGGAGTGCTGGGGATCCACATCGAGGGCCCCTTCCTCAGCATGGAGCGCAAGGGGGTGCACGACCCGGCCAAACTGCGGGAACTCGACGACAGTGCGCTCGGCCTGCTCACCTCGTTGGGCTCCGGACGCACGGTGGTGACGCTGGCCCCCGAAGTGACGACCCCGCAGATCATCAGACGGCTCGCCAATGCGGGCGTAATCGTCTCGGCCGGCCACACCAACGCCACGTACGCCGAGGTCACCGAGGCGCTGCGCAACGGCCTGCGCGGCTTCACCCACCTGTTCAACGCCATGTCGCAACTCACCAGCCGCGAGCCAGGCGCGGTCGGGGCGGCGCTCGAGGATCGCGCCAGCTGGTGCGGGATCATCGCCGACGGCGAGCATATCGCCCCGCCCGTGCTGCGCCTGGCGCTGCGGTGCAAGCCACACGAGCGTTTCATGCTGGTGACCGACGCGATGCCGCCGCTCGGCACCGACATCCGCTCGTTCGCATTGCAAGGCCGGCGCATCACGGTCAATGGCCTGGTGTGTTACGACGAGGAGGGACGCCTCGCCGGGTCGAATACCGACCTCGCCACCTGCGTGCGTAACGTGATCGAGATGCTCGGCCTGCCGCTGCACGAGGCGGTGTACATGGCGAGCCTGTATCCGGCGGAGTTCCTGGGTCTCGCTCATGAGCTCGGCCGGATCGAGCCCGGCTACCGTGCTAATCTCGTGCTCGCCGACGAGAGGATCAACGTCCTGAAGACCTGGATCGACGGCCAGCCCTCGGACCCGTAAGCCGGGGCAATCCGCCACGGCAGGGGCAATCCGCCGGGCGATTCGCTATCCTAAGGACGGCGCACCGAATGTGTGCGCTGCGGTCGATCCGCTCAAGCTTCTTTAAGGATGCGTATCCATGTCCATGGCACGGTGCGGTGCGGTCCTGGCTGTGCTCATGTCCTTGGCTTTGGCCGGGTGCGGCACGAGCGAGGATGCCAGCATCCGCTTGCTCAACGCGAGCGCCGGCTATCCGGCGCTCGATGTGTACTTCGAGCTCGGTGGCACGTTTGGCAAACCGCAGATCAGCAATGTGGCTTCCGGAACGGTCAGCAGCTACGCGCGCATCGTGCCGAAGTCCTACACGACCTACTTCACCGGCCATGGGGTGGCGCCGGCGAACGCCCTCTTGAGCACCAGCCAGACGTTTTCCATCAACCAAACGCTCACTTACGTCGCATACGGGGACAGCGGCGAATTCGGTGATATGACCATCAACGAAGACCAACCCGCCCCGAGTGGCGGCTATACGAACATAGAGGTGCTCAACGCCGACCCGGACGCCGGCAGCCTCGATGTGTACCTCACGAGCCCGGGGTTACCTCTGAACGATGCCTCGCCGAACTTCAGCGCGGTCAAGGGCGGCCACTCCACGGGTTTCAGCGAGATCAAGGCCGGGAACTACGAGCTGCGCATCACGGGCGCGGGTAAGAAGTCCGACCTGCGCTTCGAGCTGCCGAGCATCACGCTCGGCAACTTGAAGACGCTCTCCCTGATCATCACCGAGACCCCGGGCGGCTACCTGGTCAACGTCATGGCCCTGCCCCAGAAGGGCCCGCTCACGGCCTACTCCAATCCCGATGCGCGCGTGCGGGCGGTAATCGGCGTGAACGGCAGTGTGTCGGCGTCGGTGGGCTCCACAGCGCTGCTGAGCGCGGCGCCCGAAGGGGTCATCGGCCCCTATGAACTCGTCCCGGCCGGTAGCGATCCGGTGACGCTGACGGTCAATGGCGTCTCGGTCTCCGTACCCAATCAGCAGTTCAACTCCGGCCAGGATTACACTTTCCTCGTCTACGGTACCGCCGCAGGGGTGCAGGAGAGCCTGCTCGCCGACAGCAACATCCCGCCACTCAGTGGCTACTCGAGCGTACGGCTGGTCAATGCCATGTCCGGCACCACTGACCCGATCTCCCTGTCCATCGACTTCCTGCCGGTCGCGACCAATATTCCCCTGGGGAGCGACGTACCCAGCGGCAGCGCCAGCGGCACCTCGCCCTACGATACGCAGGTTACGGCCACCTCGACCGGAACCGTGATCGTGACCGATGATGTCACCGGGCAGACACTTTACTCCGAGCCTAATGCAGCCGATACGAACTACGCGACGCTCGCCTCGGGCGACGTGTACACCATGTTCATGTTCGGCAGCACCTCCGCGCCCAGCGGAGAGCTGTTCCAGGACGACCCGGTGCCATGACCGGGACGGCGGTGGCGCCCGCGCGGCGCTCGGCGGGCGGTGGCGTCCGGCTCGCGGTGGACCAGGCCTGCGGCGACTTGCAAGCCGCGATCGGGAACCCCGGCGACGCGGCACGCTCAAAACGATACACTGGCAGCTCGCCGGTCGCTCACCCTGAGCCGCCCGCCGATTTCCAAACCATCCCGAGTGAAGGGGAACATTGATGAGATTCGATTGCGCTCGCGCAAAAACGGGCGCTTTGCCCATCGTGCGCACCGCACTATTCGGACTGGCCGGAGCGCTCGCGATCGGGCTGGCCGGCTGCAGTGCCACTACGCGTGTTTACAACGGCACGCCGGTGCTCACCTTGACCGCCGAGGCGGCCGGGGCCTTCAGCACCTATACCATCGGCATCGACACCATAGAACTGACTGAGAAGAACGGTTATGTGTACCCTGCGCAGTCAAATGACGAGCAGGTCGATCTGACGCGCCGCGTCAATCTCACCGAACTGTTCGGTGCCCCGGGCATTCCGATTGGCACCTATACCAAAATGACGATCTACTTCGACTACTCGAACCCGACCATCTATCTGCAGGGCGCCACGAAGGCGGCGATCGTCAAGACCTCCTCCGCATCGAAGATCGTCCCGGTAACGGTGACGTTCGCCCCGAATCATCCCCTGGTCGTGAGCCTGAACAAGTCGACGCCCTTCGCCATCGACATCGACCTGGCGGCATCGGACTCCATCGATGCCGCGACCAATACCGTCACGGTCGATCCGTACGTCGTGGCCACCGTCGAGCCTGTCGACACGAACCCATTGCGGGCCCGCGGCCAGCTGGTGTTGTCTCAGCCCGGTCAGAGCAACGTGGTCGAAAACATCCGCCCGTTCGACGACACGTATTACACCGACCCGGGCGTCGGCGCCCTGACCGTGAACACCAACTCCAGCACGTATTTCAATGTGAGCGGGCACGTCTATGTGGGCTCGGCGGGCCTCAATGCGCTCCTCAACGCCCAGTCCGGCACGGTGATGACCGCGTACGGCACTCTGGGCAACCTCACGGCGATCATCCCGGAGCTCAACGCCACGCAGGTATACGCTGGAACCAGCGTAAGCACCCAGGGCACGGCGGTGATGCGCGGCGTCGTCTCGGCGCGCAGCGGCGACACGTTGACGCTGGCGCGAGCGCAGTCCGTCTGCCCGGAGAACTACTGCCTGGCCAACGCAACCGTCACCTACTATCCGGCGGCCACGGTCAACATCGGCCCCTCCACGGTCGTCACCGAAGACGGCACCGCAGCAAGTGGACTCGGCATCCAATCCATATCCGTCGGCCAGCGCGTCAGCGTCTCCGGGACCAGCACGACCACCACCGCCACCATAATGCCGAACACGCTGAACGCGACCACCGGGCAAGTTCGGATGCAGCCCACGACGATATGGGGCACCCTCGTATCGGGGGCGAGCGGCAGCGCCACGCTCGATCTGCAGCAGATCGATCTCGAAGCGCCCAGCGCGTTTGACTTCACGGGCACCGGCGTGACCGGCAGTGAGGACGCCAATCCAGCAAGCTACGCGGTCAATACCGGCACGGTGGATGAGAGTGGCACCACCGCGGGGACGTTGCTTTCGGCCACGGGTTTCGTAACACCCTTCGGCTCGGCGCCGCCGGATTTCGCGGCCTCGAGCGTGACGCCGGGAAGCGCCGGGCCTACCGACCTGATCGTACAGTGGAGCGGCGGCACGACCGCGCCGTTCACCTCCTCCGGCAGCTCGGGTCTGGTCGTCAACCTCGGAAACTCGAGCATCCAGTCGGCCGTCATGCAGACCGGACCGCAAACCGTACAGCTTTCGAGTCTCTCCGCCAGCCCGACGATCGCGTTCGGGTGCGCCGGCGGCAGCTGCGGCAACGCGGAATTCGGCATCGGTAACGGCTCGAAGGGAATCTCGGTATTCGATTCGTCCTCGAGCTTCCTCTCGGACCTCGCGAACACGCTCGACGGCTCGACCGGCGTCACCGAGCTGGTGGCCATCGGCACGTACGACCCGACGAGCAACACGTTCTATACACAGCGTATCGACATCGTCACCGAATGAGCCGCGCGTACCCTGCGGCGACAGCGCCGCAGGGTACGGTGTTCATGGGGGAACGGCCCGAGCGGGCCGGCCGGCTGCCGGTGAAGAACCCGCCGCGCGACGTGTTTGGCCCGGCCCGGCGGCAGCCATGCTCGAGCGAGAATTCCAGCAGTGCATCACTGGAGAGGCCCTTATGTCGGAAACCATCTTCAGCAAGATCATCCGCGGCGAAATCCCGTGCCACAAGGTGTACGAGGACGAGCGGGTTCTGGCCTTCCTCGACATCAACCCACTCAGCACCGGACACACGCTGGTGGTCCCCAAGGAAGCCGCCCGCACTCTGGATGCGCTTTCGGACGAGTCCGCGGCGGCAATCGGACGCGCCCTGCCGCGCCTGTGCCGCGCCGTGATCGAGGCAACCGGAATCGACGAATACAATGTCTTGGAGAACAACGGCAGCGGCGCACATCAGGCAATCGCGCATGTGCATTTCCACATTATTCCCAAGCCCAACCGCTCGGAGGGTCTTGGAATCGCCTGGCCGGTACGCCCTCTCGATCCCACCGTTGGCGCAAGCGTTGCAGCACGGATACGAGCCGCCCTTGAGTAGCTCGTCGTGCGATGAGATCGGATCACGTTCACAGCAGATCGCGACCAAATTGCCCCGGAAATTATCGCTCTCAAATCGCTTGCTGGAATGACATTCGCTCCGTACAATGCGCCCCCTCCTGGTGCGGGGTGGAGCAGTCTGGCAGCTCGTCGGGCTCATAACCCGAAGGTCGCAGGTTCAAATCCTGCCCCCGCTACCAAATCCACGTTTCAGGACATTTCGAGACGTATCAACCCCGCCACCGTGCGGGGTTTTTTCTGCCTGAAAACAGGCACTTAGCCATATAGCGACATTTCAGGGTGTATCATGACGGGCAGGTAGGCACCCGCCCTGAACTGGTCACAAAATCCGGTCACAAGCCGGGAATTGGTCACAAGGGCGGCCCGGTCGATAGGAGACCGCCGCATGCTGAACGACACCAAGATCAAGGCCGCCAAGCCCAAGAGCAAGCGGTACACCCTCCACGATGGCGAGGGGCTGTTTCTGGCAGTCGAACCCTGGGGGCGCAAGTACTGGCTTCTCCGCTACGCGCTCGATGGCAAGACCCGCCGGATGAGCCTCGGCACGTACCCCGCCGTCGGGCTCGCCGCTGCCCGCAATCTGGCCGACAAGGAGCGCTCGAAGCTCGCCAGCCCTGCCCCATCGGACCCGATCACCGACCGCCGCCTGGAAGCGCTACGGCGGCGCGAGATCACGGCAGGCACGTTCGCCGACGTGGCGAAGCGATGGGCGAGCCGGCAGATATGGGCGGAAGGCAACCGCAAGCGCAATGACGCGCTGTTGACCCGCATCAATCGCACCATCGGCGCACGACCGCTGGCGGACCTGACCGCCCGCGAGATCGTCAGCACCGTACTGCCCTACGCCGAGAAGGGCTCAATTGAGACCGCCTGGCGCATGTTCCGCCTGATCCGCGCCGTTGCGCGCTATGGGCGGGCACTGCTCGAAATTCACCATGACGCTGCCGATGCCGCACTGGTACTGCTGCGCGAGCTGATGCCCGAGCATGTCACCCGGCACCGTGCGGCAATCACCGAACCGGCGAAGCTGGCCGATCTGCTGCGCGCCCTATGGGGCTATCAAGGCACACCCGCCGTCTGCGCTGCGCTGAAATTGGCCCCGCTGCTGTTTGTCCGCCCCGGCGAGCTGCGGCACGCCAAATGGGAACAAATCGACTTCGAGCGCGCCGAATGGGTCTACCCCGTATCGAAACAGCACCGAAAGCACCTCGAGGCGGGCCGCGTCCGCATGGCCCATGTACCGCTCGCAACCCAAACCGTCACCGTATTGCGCGAGCTGCGCGAGCACACCGGCAACGGCGAGTTTCTGTTCCCATCGGCACGCGGCAGAGACCGCCCTATGTCTGACAATGCCGTGCTGTCCGCGCTGCGCACACTCGGCATTCCCAAGGAAGTCATGAGCGGACACGGATTCCGAGCGACCGCCAAGACTAATCTGAAGCAAGTCCTGGGGTTTGCCGATGAGCTGATCGAGTATCAGCTATCGCACCTGACCGCCGACAAGTACGGCGAGGCATACGACCGCGCCACCTTCGAGCCACAACGTCGCGCGATGATGCAACGCTGGGCGGACTGGCTCACTGAATTGCGCGAGGGGAACCCACAGACCAACGTGCTGCCGTTCAGAGCGCCAGCATAGGCTTTCAAGACCCCGCCACGACTACCGCCCGGCTGATCCCTGGGCGGGAAAAGAAGCTCCTATCACTTCCTGCCGTGGCGGATTTTTCGAGTGGTGGAACCAGCTGCATATCGTTGATTCCTTAGGCTTCCCTTAGGATCACCACAAAACACACAGCGAAATGTCTTTATGATTCCTGACGGTCGATTCCCACGGAGACCGTCATGTTTTCAAGACCCCAAGGGTTCACACGGACCCACCGCCTGCCCGACCTGACAGGCATGAGCCTGCCGAGCATCTACCGGCTCGAGCGGCGCGGGCAGTTTCCGAAGATCATCAAGTTCACCCCCGGCGGACGGGCGAGCGGCTGTCTGACCGCCGACCTCACTGCATACCTAGCCGCGCGCGCACGCGGCGAAGAATGGACCAAACCTGACCGCGAACACCCCGCCGAGGCGAATCCGTGAACTCGGCCCTGGGAACGGCGAGCGTGCGGCCCCCCGTGCCGGGCAGCGGCGATACTGACGCGCTTCGCGAGGCGCGGATTACGGAGGACCTGGCGGAACTCGGCGCGGCCCTCGATGCGGAAGATTCCGCAGATGCGCGCGCGATGTTGGACCCGCCAACGCCCTTAATCCGACCGATCCCGCCACCGGCACCATATCCAATCGACGCCCTGGGCCCGATTCTGGCGCCGGCTGCGCGCGCGATTGCAGAGATCGTGCAGGTGCCCGAGGCACTGGCGGCCAACAGCGTCCTGGCGGCGGCTGCGCTCTGCGCGCAACCGCTGGCCAACGTTCAGACATTAGGCGGGCCGCGTCCGCTGTCGCTTTTCGTCCTGACAATCGCCCAGTCGGGCGACCGAAAAACCGCCGCCGACGCCGTGGCTCTCGGCCCGGTTCGAGAGCATGTGCGCCGCGCGCTGCTGGCATATCAGGTCGCGCGAAAAGAATGGGATCGCGCGCACGAAGGCGCGAAGTTGAAACGGTCCGCCGCGAAAAAGAAGGCCGCAAGGGCCGGCGCCGCTGATGAATATGCGGCCGAGCTTCGCGAGATTGCCGAAGAGCCGCCGCCACGGAAGCCGTGGATTCTGTGCGGCGATCCGACAACCGAAGGGTTGATGCGTTCCCTCGCCGAGGGTCAATACTCGCAAGGCGTGTTCTCCGACGAAGGCGGCCAATTCATCGGCGGACATTCCATGTCAGAGGAAAATGAGCTGCGGTGCATCGCCATGCTCTCGCGTGCCTGGCAGGGCTCGGCGCTCGACCGCGTGCGCGCCACCGACAACGAGCACACGATTCTGTACGGACGGCGCTTGGCCATGCATTTGATGGCGCAGACGGACGTGGCCGCGCGAATGCTCGGCAAGGCGCTCTACCGCTCGCAAGGTTTCCTCGCGCGCTGGCTAATCGCGGCGCCCGACTCGCTGGCTGGCACGCGCATGCACGATCCGAGCTCGCCTGCGCCGGAAGACGATCAGCGCATCCGCCGGTACTGGCACGCGCTCGCCGAGCTGCTGGCGGCGCCGGCAAACGAGGATCGCGAGGTGGGCGGACTCGACCCGCCGTGCCTGGCACTGACGCCGGAAGCGCGCAGTCTACTGGTGGATGCCTACGACGAGATCGAGCGCGCGCAACGCCGGGACGGCGAGCTCGAAGGGATTCGGGAATGGGCGAGCAAGGCCGCCGAGCACGCGTGCCGGATCGCTGGCGTGCTGACGCTGGTGTCCGATCCTGGGGCCCATGCGGTGCCTGCCGAGACAATGGTCGGCGCGCTCGAGATCGCTCAGCACTACGTGAGCGAGTACGCGCGGCTGATCGGCTCGGCGTGCCTGCCGCCGGAGATCACGGCGGCGCAAGCGCTGCTCGAATGGATCAAGGCGAAACGCCTGCGCAGCGTGACGCCACGGCAGGTAATGAGATTCGGTCCGAACGCGATCCGCCACGCCGCCGCCGTCAAGGAGGCACTCAGAGTTCTGATCGAGCATCACTGGCTGACTGCGCTCGAAGGCGCCAAGACCTACATCGTGCACCCGGCGGCCTTCGCCACGGAGGCGTGAGATGGCGTTCAGGCTGCGCTGCCTCGACGGCGCGCAAAACACATTCGCCGGGGCTGCGACTGCGACAACTGCGACAATTGCGACAAATCAGCCGGAACCGCGCCGCCGGACCCCTCAAACTGGGGAAAGTGTCGCAGTTGTCGCGAAAGTCGCAGTCGCACCGTCGGGAAAGCGAAAAATGCAGGCCGACACCCCGCCCCTCCCGCCGAAGGCCTGCGCCACCTGCGCGCACTACACGGCGGCACCCGGCAAGACCCCGGACGGCTGGTGCCGGAAGCACCGCGCCGAGACCTGGGGCGCGTATGCGGGCGGCTGCGCGTCGGACTGGACAGCGGCAGACCCGGCTGCCCGGACCCTCGAGCATCGACGGGCTGCCGTGGTGGCGCGGCTCGAGGCGGATCCGGCGCTGCGGTACTCGTTCGACGTGCAAGGAGCAACCCCGAGCGCACCGGCGGATGGCCCGGTTTCCGTTCTGCTCGGCCTGCGCATGGGCGATGGCTCCATCGTCACCGGCGAGCTGCACATACCCGGCGACCGCTGGCCGGGCATTGCGCTGTTCAACGAGCACCTGCGGTTGGCCGCCGAGGGGAAACCGTCATGACCGCCTGGACCGCTGCATGGTTTTCGCTCTGCTGGCTGCTCGGTGGGCTGTTTATCGGGCGGCTGGTGCGCAACCTGGCCGACGTTCGGGCGCTGCTCGAGCGCGCCGAGGCCGATCTACACCACGGCCCGCCGCGTCGCTTGACTGCCTGGGGCGCGCTGGCAGACTCCCAAAAAAGCCGCTTGGTACGCTAAAAGGGGGACGGACAATGAGAAACGTCATCTGCGCCGACTGTGGCAGTCGGGACTCGCAAAGGACCGTGACAAACGGGAGCTTCTGGATCGAACTCCTGCTTTTGGTGTTCTTTATCCTGCCCGGCCTGATTTATGGCCTCTGGCGCCTCACGACACGCCACAAAGCCTGCGCCAAGTGCGGTTCGAAACGCCTGATACCGCTCGATACGCCGGCCGGACGGGAGCTGGCAGCCAGGTACCCAACGGCGTAAGTGCGAGCGCTTCCGCGTTGCCCGCACGCGGAGCACTGCTGCACTGGCCGGCCCCACTCGAGGCGGCGGCGATTTGCGGAGCAATACGCGCGCGCGCGAGTGACGACGCCCCCGGACACGGGACTTAACACCCGCAGGGCGCACGCGGGACGCTGGAGGGGGTAGGGGTACCCACCCCCTCTCTGCCGCGCCGCACGCGCGGGCGCATCGCACTCAATGAGTGACCGTGCGGCAGCGCGACGACGCTGCGCTACACGGGGTTTCCGGTGTCTACCGCAACCCTCGCGATGAGTGCGAACATCGCGATGCGTTTCGCACCGGCCGCAAACCTACAACGGATGGTCACGCCCGAGGCCGCGAGCCCGTGCCCGGCGGCGGAATGCCTGTCCCGAGGCGCACAAGAGCACCGGCCCCAAAATGGTCACAAAATCCGGTCACACATCCCGCTCTGCAAATCCTTAAATCCTTTGTTTCCCACTACTTACGAAGGCTTTTCGGTATCTGCCCCCGCTACCATTTTTCCCGGTTGAGCATCCAGCCCGAAGAGTCCACGGGCAGCGACGGGCAGCTCCAGTAGCGCCACGGCGAGCCCCTCCTCATTCAGCAGCGCTTCCAGGTAGCCCGCGGC
>JAJZMI010000223.1 GCA_021798335.1 Pseudomonadota bacterium
CCGCGCGGTAAGCCCGGAGCTCGAGAGCACGTCATTCTGTCTGCGGGCGCTGCGCCGCCAGGGTCCGGCCCTGCTGTTCGAGCGGCCGGCCGGCGCCGAGCATGCGCTGCTCGGCAACCTCTTCGGCCACCGCCGCCGGATCGAGGCGGCCCTGGGGCGCGAGCGGGCCGGCTCGCTGCGCGAGCTCGGCGAGTTGCTCGCGGCGCTGAAAGAGCCGCACTGGCCGGCGACTGTGCGCGAGGCGCTCGCGAGCTGGCCGCAGTTCGCGCAGCTCGCGCATGTCGCGCCGCGGCGCCTGCCGCGCGCGCCGTTTCAGGAACACGCCCTGGGCGGGGCCGAGATCGATCTGACCCGGCTGCCGATCCAGCGATGTTGGCCCGAAGATGCGGCCCGGCTGATCACCCTCGGACTGGTGATCACGCGCGGCCCGCGCAGGGCGCGTCAGAACGTGGCCGTTTACCGCCAGCAAGTGATCGGCCCCAACCGGGTGATCATGCGCTGGCTGGCGCACCGGGGCGGGGCCGGCGATTTCGCCGATTGGCAGGCCGACCGGCCGGGCGAACCGTTTCCGGTGCTCATCGCCATCGGCACCGATCCGGCGACGCTGCTGGCCGCGGCGGCGCCGATTCCCGATACCCTCTCGGAATACGAGTTCGCCGGCCTGTTGCGCGGGGAGCGCAGCGCTGTCGTGCACTGCGAGGTGAGCGGACTCGACGCGCCGGCCGGCGCGGAGATCGTCATGGAGGGGTTCATCCGGCCCGGCGATACCGCCATGGAGGGCCCGTTCGGCGATCACACCGGTTATTACAATTCGCAGGCGCCCTTCCCGGTAGTGACGCTCGAGCGGCTGCACCTGCGCTCCGGGGCGATCTACCAGGGCAGCTACATGGGACGCGCGCCGCACGACGAGCCCTCGGTGATGGCGCTGGCGCTGAACGAGCTGTTCGTGCCCATCCTGCGGCGCATATTCCCCGAGATCGTCGACTTTCATCTGCCGCCGGAGGCGTGCTCGTACCGCGTGGCCGTGGTCAGCATCCGAAAGCAGTATCCCGGCCATGCCCGGCGGATCATGATGGGAATCTGGTCCTACCTGCGACAGTTCACCTACACGAAATTCGTGATCGTCACGGACGAAGATATCGACGTGCGCAATTGGCAGGAAGTGATCTGGGCCGTTGCGACCCGCGTCGATCCGGCGCGCGACTCGCTGTTGGTCGAGCACACTCCCATCGACTACCTCGACTTCGCCAGCCCGGTGAGCGGGTTGGGCTCGAAGCTCGGGCTCGACGCGACGCACAAATGGAGCACCGAGACCGCCCGGCAGTGGGGCCGTCCCATCCGGCTCGACGCGACGGTCGAGCGGCGGGTCGATGCGCTGTGGCAGGAGTGCATCGGCGATGCCTGAGCAGTCCCGAGTGGAACTGGTGTGTCCGGCCGGAACGCTTCCGGCCCTGCACGCTGCCGTGGACAACGGCGCCGATGCCGTGTATCTCGGTCTGCGCGACGGTCTCAATGCGCGTAATTTCCCCGGCCTGAACTTCTCGCTCGCCGATGCGCGCCGCGGCATCGATTACGCCCATGAGCGCCACGCGCGTGTCTTCGTCGCGCTCAACGTGTATCCCCAGCCGAATCGCTGGCCCGCCGCCACCGCCGCCGTCGATGCGGCCGCCGAGGCCGGAGCCGATGCGGTGATCCTTGCCGATCCGGGCCTGCTCGCCTACGCGGCCGAGCGCCATCCGGGGCTCAACCGGCACCTGTCCGTGCAGGCGTCGGCCAGCAATTGGCGCGCACTCGAGTTCTATCAGCAGCGCTTCGGCGTACGCCGCGCCGTGTTGCCGCGCGTGTTGTCCCTGGCGCAGGTGCGGCGTGTCATCGAGCGGGTGAGCATGGAGATCGAGGTATTTGGATTCGGGAGTCTGTGCATCATGGTGGAGGGACGCTGCGCGCTCTCGGCGCATGTGACCGGCGAGTCTCCCAACACGCACGGGGTGTGCTCGCCGGCCCATGCGGTGCGCTGGCAGGAGCGACCGACGGGCCGCCAGGCACGCCTCAACGGGGTGTTGATCGATGAATTCGCGCCGCACGAGCCGGCCGGCTACCCGACCCTGTGCAAGGGGCGCTTCGAGACGCTCGGCGCGCTCATGCACGCACTGGAGGAACCGACCAGCCTCAGCGTGCTCGATCTGCTGCCGCAGCTGCTCGCCGCCGGAGTGAGCGCCATCAAGGTCGAAGGCCGTCAACGCAGCCCGGCCTACGTGGCGCAGGTGACCCGCGCGCTGCGGGTTGCGCTCGACAGCTGCCGGCGCGACCCCGGCAACTACCGTCCGCCCGCCGGCTGCGGGGCGGCTCTCGAGCGGCTTGCCGAGGGCCGTACCCACACGCTCGGGGCGTACAGCCGGCCCTGGCAATAGAGGCGCGCGAGGATGAAGCTGTCAGTCGGCCCGTTGCTCTATCACTGGAGTCGCCCGCAGGTGTTCGCGTTCTACCGCGAGCTCGCGTCCCAGCCGGTCGACTGCGTGTATCTTGGCGAAGTGGTGTGCTCGAAGCGGCGGGAGCTCGGCCACGCGGAGTGGGCCGCGATCGCGCGCGAGCTCACCGCCGCCGGCAAGGAGG
>JAJZMI010000201.1 GCA_021798335.1 Pseudomonadota bacterium
GTGCGCCACGGGGCCGCACGGGCGCGGGCGAACTGTGCCGGCGTTCGCGGCGCGCCCCGGCGACATGGAGTAAAAGGCGCCGCTATGGTACGGTAGCGGGCCATTCCCGCCGCAGCGGGCTGCCCGCTGCGGCAGGCCGCTCGCGTGATTTGCAGAAAAACGAGACATGATTGGACAACGAACCCTGAAGAATGCGATTCGCGCGACCGGCGTGGGTCTGCATACCGGAAAAAAGGTGCTGATGACGCTGCGGCCGGCGCCCGCGGACTCCGGCGTCGTCTTCCGCCGGACGGATCTGCCCGCGCCGGCGGAGGTGCGTGCCCACGCCGAGAACGTCAGCGACACCATGCTCGGCACGACCCTGTGCAAGGGTGAGGCGCGCGTCTCCACGGTCGAGCATCTGCTCTCGGCATTCGCCGGGCTCGGGATCGACAATGCGGTGGTGGAACTCTCGGCGCCGGAGGTGCCGATCATGGACGGCAGCGCCGGCCCGTTCGTGTTTCTGCTGCAATCGGCGGGCATCGAGGAACTGGCCGCGCCCAAGCGCTTCATCCGCATCAAGAAGAGCCTGCGGGTCACCGACGGCGACAAGTGGGCCGAGTTCACCCCCTTCGACGGCTTCAAGGTCAATTTCGAGATCGAGTTCAACCATCCGCTGTTCAAGCGGCGCGCGCAGCGCGCATCGATGGACTTCTCGAGCACCTCGTTCCTGAAGGAAGTCAGCCGCGCGCGCACCTTCGGATTTCTGCGCGATCTGGAGTCGTTGCGCCGGCGCAATCTCGCCCTCGGCGGCAATCTCGACAACGCCATCGTGCTCGATGATTTCCGCGTGCTGAACGAGGACGGCCTGCGTTACGAGGACGAGTTCGTCAAGCACAAGATCCTCGATGCGATCGGGGATCTGTACCTGCTCGGTCACGGACTGATCGGCGAGTTCAGCGGCTACAAATCCGGCCACGAACTCAACAACAAGCTGTTGCGCGCGTTGATCGCCGACACGGCGGCGTGGGAAACGGTCGCGTTCGATTCGTACGACGAGGCGCCCGTGTCCTACGTGGAGGCGCCGGCGCTCGGGGCCTGAGGTCAGGCTCGCGGCAGCACGCGAACCGCCACCTTGACCACGCCCGCGCGCGCGGCCTGGATGCCGGGCTCGAGTTCGCGCAGCGCATAGCGCAAGCGCGCGGCCCAGGCGCTCGAGTCGACAAACAATGTCAGGGCGCCGTCGCGCTCGACCGCGCCGGTCAGGTGCGCGCCGAGAGTGTCGGGCAGGTGAGCGGCCAACCAACTGCGCCAGAATGCCTGGCGCGCCGCCTGGTCGTCGATCTGCGACAGTGCCGGTGTCTTGCGCGCCAGGAGATCGCCGATCGCGCGCGGCGCCGATGAATGCCTGGGCACGGCGCGCGCGCCTCGCTTGTACCCCCTGGTGAATTTCGGCATAGTCCCACCCGGTCACGCAGAAGACCCGGACCAAGGGCAGTCTACACGTGACCTCCGGGTCGAGGGGTCACAGGTCATGAGCGAGCGGGGCGAGGACTTCGATGCGACGCGCCGGCCCCGGGCCGGCGCGCTCGCGTGGCTCGCCCGCCGGGCGCCATTGCGCGCGCTGACGCTCGCCGCGGGGCGGCCGGCGGTGTGCGTCGCGGTCCTCGGCCGGGACGGACGCCCGCGGCTTCTGAACCTGAACCTGCGTCATCCGCTCGCCGCCGGCGCGCTGCTCGCCGCGGTGCTGGCGCTTGCCGGCGGAGCATTCGTGCTCGGGCTTTCCCTCGGCCGTAACACGGATATGACGCTGGCGCGGACCCGGCACTGGATGAATGTCCTGGCCGCACAACGCGCTGAGCTCGATGACGTTCGCGCCCGGATGCAGGCGCGCGCGCAAGCCCTGGCCATACAGGTGGGTGGCCTGCAGGCCGACATGATCCGGCTCGACGCGCTCGGCCAGCGCCTCACGGCCATGGCCGGCCTCAGCCGCCGCACGTTCGATTTCGCCCGCGCACCGGGGCTCGGCGGCCCGGATACCGACGCGCCGGGCGCGCAGCCCGGCATGCCGAGCATCGCGCTGCTGCTCGGCAAGCTGCAGCGGGAGATCGACCTGCGCACCTCGCAGCTCGCGGCGCTGGAGAACGTCATTCTCTCGCGCAAGCTCAATCACGCGATCCATCCCGAGGGCCGTCCGGTGCGGGTCGGTTGGATTTCCTCGCCCTTCGGCTGGCGTCTCGATCCCTTCACCGGGGCGCCGGAATTTCACGAAGGCATTGATTTCGCCGCGCCCCTCGGTACGTCCATTCACGCGGTGGCCGCGGGCGTGGTCGTGTGGGCCGGTCCCGAGGACGGATTCGGCAACGTTGTGCAAATCGAGGATGGCGACGGCGTCTCAACGCTGTACGCGCACGCGCAGCGGATCCTCGTGCACCTCGGGGACACCGTGGCGCGCGGCGAGGTGATCGCGCTGGTGGGCTCGACCGGCTACTCGACCGGGCCGCACGTGCACTTCGAGGTGCTCCGATACGGCCATCCGATCAACCCGAGCGCCTTCATCGGCCGCCATGCTTTGACCGTGGCGCAGGTGATCAAGGGCCGGTAGGCTCCGGGCGGCGCCCCCCGGCCGCGCCGGGGCGGTTTTTCGCCGCGCAGCCGCTTGATTTTCGAGGCGCCGCCACCCATTAGGATTGAACGGGGCCGTGTGCGTACAATACGCGGCTCCATTGCGCCGCCTGCGGCGCGATACATGAACGGCGAAGCGGGATTCTGTACTTGCTCAATACCCTGAAACGTGTCTTCGGCAGCCGCAATGATCGGCTCCTGCGCAGCTATACGCGCTACGTGCGCGCCGCCAAAGGGTTCGAGGCGGCGCTGCAGGCCCTCGGCGACGAGCAACTGCGGGCGAAGACCGAGGAATTCCGCGCCCGCTTGCGCGAGGGCGCCACGCTGAACGCACTGCTCCCGGAGGCCTTCGCCGTGGTGCGCGAGGCAGCCTGGCGCACGCTGAAGATGCGCCATTTCGACGTGCAGCTGATCGGCGGCATCGCGCTGCACGAGGGACGGATCGCCGAGATGCGCACCGGAGAGGGCAAGACGCTGGTGGCCACCCTGCCGGCCTACCTGAATGCCCTGCCCGGGGAGGGCGTGCACGTCGTCACCGTCAACGAATACCTGGCGCAGCGCGACGCGGACTGGATGGGCCCGGTGTTCCGGTTCCTCGGCCTGACCGTCGGGGTGATCAAGAACTCCCAGACACCCGAGGAGAAGCGCGCAGCCTACGCGTGCGACATCACCTACGGTACCAACAACGAGTTCGGCTTCGACTATCTGCGCGACAATCTGGCCTTCAGCCTGGAGGAGCGCGTGCAGCGCACCCTGGCGTATGCGATCGTCGATGAGGTCGATTCGATCCTGATCGACGAGGCGCGCACGCCGCTCATCATCTCCGGCCCGGCCGAGGAGAGCACCGAGCTGTACGCGCGCATCAATGCGTTGGTGCCGCGCCTGAAGCGCCAGGAGGTCGAGGACGGCCCCGGGGACTACTCGGTGGAAGAAAAGGACAAGCAGGTGCACCTGACCGAGGAGGGTCACGAGCACGTCGAGCAGCTGATGCTGGAAAGCGGGCTGCTGACCGAGGGCGAGAGCCTCTACGATGCGGCCAACATCCGCCTGATGCACCACCTGAACGCGGCGCTGCGCGCCCACGCGCTGTACCGGCGCGACGTGGAGTACATCGTGCGCGGGGGCGAGGTCATCATCGTCGATGAGTTCACCGGTCGCACCATGCCCGGCCGGCGCTGGGCCGACGGCCTGCACCAGGCGGTGGAGGCCAAGGAAGGCGTGCAGGTGCGCGAGGAGAACCAGACGGTCGCCTCGATCACGTTCCAGAACTACTTCCGCCTGTACAAGAAGCTCTCGGGCATGACTGGCACGGCCGATACCGAGGCGCCGGAGTTCCTGCAGATCTACGGGCTCGAGGTGGTGGTCATTCCGACCCACAAGCCGATGATCCGCAAGGACGCGCCCGATCTGGTCTACCTGACGCAGGCCGACAAGTTCAAGGCGATCATCGAGGACATCCGCGACTGCGTGCAGCGCGGCCAGCCGGCCCTGGTCGGCACCACCTCGATCGAGACCTCCGAGTACCTCTCGGAACTGCTGCACAAGGACGGCGTCGCCCACCAAGTGCTCAACGCCAAGCAGCACGAGCACGAGGCGCACGTCGTGGCGCAGGCCGGGCGCCCCGGGGCGGTCACCATCGCCACCAACATGGCCGGCCGCGGCACCGACATCGTGCTCGGCGGCAACCTCGAGGCGGAGCTCGCCGGGCTCGACCCGCACGACACGGCCGTTCGCGAGGCGGCGCGCGCGGCGTGGCAGACGCGTCACGACCAGACCCTGGCCGCGGGCGGCCTGCACATCATCGGCACCGAGCGGCACGAGTCCCGCCGCATCGACAATCAGCTGCGCGGCCGCTCCGGGCGTCAGGGCGATCCGGGCTCGAGCCGGTTCTATCTGTCCATGGAAGACAATCTGATGCGCATCTTCGGCGACCCGACGCGCACGCAGCGGCTGCTGAAGATGGCCGGCATGCGCGAGGGCGAGGTCATCGAGAGCGGGATGCTGAGCAAGCAGATCGAGAAGGCGCAGCGCAAGGTGGAGGCGCACAACTTCGACATCCGCAAACAGCTGCTGCTGTTCGATGACGTGGCCAACGACCAGCGCAAGGTCGTCTATCAGCAACGCACCGAGATCATGGCGACCGACGACGTGTCGGCGCCCATTCGCGGCATCCTCGCCGAGGCGATCGGCTCGCTGATCGATCAGTTCCTGCCCCAGCACGCGCTCGCCAGCGATTGGGATCTGGAGGGTCTCGCGCAGGCGCTTCAGCGCGATTTCGGGGTGGTGGTCGATCCGAAGGCATGGCTCGCGGCCGAGCCGGAGCTGGAGGAACCGGCGTTGCGCGAGCGCCTGGTGCGCACCGTGGATGAGGCCTACGCCGCCAAGGCGGAGCGGCTCGATGTGGAGCTGATGCGCCACATCGAGAAGGACGTCATGCTGCGCACGCTCGATATGCACTGGCGCGACCATCTGGCGGCGATGGATTACCTGCGCCAGGGTATTCACTTGCGCGGCTACGCCCAGCAGGACTACCGCACCGAGTACAAGCGCGAGGCGTTCGCGATGTTCAGCGCCATGCTCGATCAGGTGAAGTTCGAGACCGTCTCGACCCTGATGAAGATCGAGGTGCGGACCCAGGAAGAAGTCGACCGCGAGGAGGCGGAGCGGCGCGCCCGGCTGATGCGCGCGCTGCAGGCCCAGCATGCCGAGGCTTCGGTGTTCGCTGGCGGCGAGGAGATTGCCGCGGGACAACTGGGCGCGGGCCTGCCCGAGGGTGCGCTGGCGCTGGAGTCGCACACGCCGTTCGTGCGCGCCGAGCGCAAGGTGGGGCGCAACGAGCCGTGTCCCTGCGGCTCGGGAAAGAAATACAAGCACTGCCACGGCACGTTGTCGAACGTCGGCTGAGGACCCCGTGCGCGCCGTGCAGGTGGTCGCCGCGGCGCTGATCGGCGCCGACGCCCGGGTCCTGATTGCCGAGCGCGCGCCCGGCAAGCCCCAGGCGGGCCGGTGGGAGTTCCCCGGCGGCAAGCGGGAGCCGGGCGAGAGCGAGCTCGAGGCCCTCGCCCGCGAGCTGCGCGAGGAGATCGGGGTCGAGCGGATCGAGGGCCGCCCCATGATGCGCCTCACTCACGCCTATTCCGAGCGGACCGTGGAGTTGTCGCTGTGGGTGATCGACCGATACCAGGGCGAGCCCCGCGGCCTCGAGGGCCAGGCGCTGCGGTGGGTCGAGCCCGGCCGGCTCGCCGAGGCGGACCTGCTGGAGGCGGACCGCCCCTTCGTCGTCGGACTGGTAGAATGGCTGTCGATGCGATCACCACGCGAGAGCAACGATGGCCGAGACGAATGAGGTTCCAGAGGTCGAGTTCGATTCGGCCAACCTGTACCGCGAAGAGCTGTTCACGGACCGCCGGGCCGGCACGATCCGGCGTCTGACGCCGGTCACCCGGACGGGCGAGCCCGATCCCTCGCGTCCGGTGCTGTTCTCGGGTCAGACGCAGCTGCTGACACCGGCGGGCATTCTGCCGCTGTCGTTCGAGCTGCCGGGCACGACGCTGGCCGAGGCTCTCGCGCACTTCTCCGAGGGCGTGCACGCGGCGATCGAGCAGGCCATCGACGAGGCGCGGGAGATGCGCCGGGAAGCCGCATCGCGCATCGTGGTGCCCGATGTCGGCGCCGCCGTCGGGCCGGGTCCGGCGGCGGGCGGGAGCAGGCTCAAGTTGCCTTAGCCGGACTTACGGCGAAGGCCATGCCGCTCGAGTGTAGGGGCGCACTCGCCCGGCCGTGATTTCGAGCGGGCGGGATGATTCTCACTTGGCGATGCCGAGGAATACGGCAAGACGGCGCTCGATTTCGAGCAGCGCCGCGGAATCAATGTGCCCGAACGCCGGCCCGAGCTTCGCGCGCGTCACTCAGGGCGTGCACGCGGCGATCGAGCCGGCGCGCGGGAGATGCGCCGGGAAGTTGTATCGCGGATCGTGGTTCCGGACGTCGGCACCGCCGTGCCGGGTCCGGCCGGCGGGGGCCGGCTGAAGGTCCCGTCGGCGCACCGGATCGGTTCGCTGTCGCCGGGGCGGGAACCTTCGGCGCCGGCCCGCGATCTGAACGCAGGACGGCCAGAGCGTCCCGTGAGCCGGGCCGTGCGGGCGCCGTCAGCGGCGATGCTATCCTGCGTGCTCGGTCCGGATCTTGACGGGGGAAGAGTCCCCTGTTGGTCGACCGTCGTGCCGTGGGCACTGCGGCGCGGCGATTGCGCCGGCCAGTAAAGGAGGGCTTGTGTGGGCGATGATCGTGCGGCGGCTGTCCGTGTCGGCCATCTCCCTCGCCCTGCTCGTCACCCTCGTGTTCTTCATGATCCATGCCACGCCGGGGGGACCGGCGTACAGCATTCTCGGCAGCCATGCGAGCCCACAGGCCGTGGCCGCCCTCAACCGGCAGATGGGTCTCGATCGGCCGCTGCCCGAGCAGTACCTGATCTGGTGGGCACATCTGCTGGAAGGCCGTCTCGGTTATTCGTACATCCAGCATGTGGAGGTTTCCCATCTGATCGGCGTCTATCTCGAGCGGACGCTGATCCTGGACCTGGCCGCCCTCGGTCTGGCCATTGCGGTGGCGATCGGTGTGGGCTTGCTGCAGGGTTACCTGGCCGAGCGCATCGGCGGGCGGATCATCGGGTTCTTCCAGATCGTCTTCTACGCCATGCCGGTCTTCTTCACCGGCATTCTGCTGATCTATGCCTTCTCCATGCAGCTCGACTGGCTGCCGCCGGGGGGCGTGGGGCACACGCTCGCCGGCCACGCGCGTCATCTGGTGCTGCCGGTGCTCACCCTGGCGTTGCCGATCGCGGCCGGGTTCTCCCGGTACTTCGGCCATCAGGCCCGCGAGGAATACCGCCAGGACTACGTGCGCACGGCTCGGGCCCGCGGCCTCTGCGAATGGCGCATCGCGACGCATCATGTGCTGCGCAATGCCGTCCGGCCGTTCATCACGCTGGTCGGGATGATGATCCCGGTGCTGTTCGTCGGCGGCGTGTTGACCGAGAGCGTGTTCAACTACCCCGGACTCGGCTGGCTGCTGTGGCGTTCCGCCCTCGATCAGGACTATCCGACGGTGAGCGCCATCACGCTGATCATCGGTGTGCTCACCATCCTCGGCAACCTGATCGCGGACCTGCTGAACAGCATGCTCGACGTGCGAGTCCGCTATGAGTGAGGCGGCCCCGCGCCGCTGGGGGTTTCTGCCGCTGCTGCGCTGGGGCGCGTTCGGTGGGCGCTGGCGCGCGCAGCCGCTGGTGGCGAGCGGACTGGCCGTGTTTCTCGTCCTGGTGGCGTTCGCCTGGCTGGGCCCCCATCTCTACACCATCAGTCCCTACGCCATTCATCCACACCGGCTGTTCCGGCCGCCCTCGGCCCGGTATCCGTTCGGCACCGACGATCTCGGCCGCAGTTTCCTCGCCCGGATGATGTACGGCGGACAACCGAGCCTCGGCGTTGCCATCGTCGGTTCCGTGGTGGCGATGCTCATCGGCCTCGGCTACGGCATGGCCTCGGGGCTGAGTCCGCCGTGGGTCGACAAGGTGTTGATGCGCCTGTTGGATGCCCTGCTCGCGCTGCCCACGCTGGTGCTGATGATCTTTTTCGCGGCCATCGTGCCGCTCGGTCCGCTCAGCCTGATTGTGCTGCTCGGCCTGGTGTCCTGGCCGGGCCTTGCGCGCATCGTGCGCAACGAGGTGCTGGCCTACAAGGAGCGGGACTATGTGCTCGCCGCCCGCCAGTACGGCGCCCGCACCGCTTACCTGGCGCGCAAACATCTGCTGCGCGCGATGTTTCCGATCGTGGTGGTGAACGCCACCTTCACGGTCGCGGACCTGATCCTCACCCTGGCGGGATTGTCGTTTCTCGGCCTGGGGATCCAGCCGCCCACGCCCTCCTGGGGCGGGCTGCTCGGCAACGGTTCGAACCTGGCGATCACCGGCAGCTGGTGGTTGATTCTATTTCCGGGTCTGGCCATCCTCCTCGCCATCCTGTCGTTGAATCTGGTCGGACAGGGTCTGCTCAATCGTCTGGAGGGACGGTGAGCGCCGATCCTCTGGTGGCGGTCGAGAGCCTGCGGGTGACGGCCCGCCGGGCGGGCCGGACGTACCCCATCGTCGAGGACGTGAGTTTCCAGATCGAGGCCGGGAGCCTGCTGGCCCTGGTCGGGGAGTCCGGCTGTGGGAAGTCGCTGACCGCCGCGGCGCTGCTCGGGCTGCTGCCGTGGGGATTGGCCATCGCGAGCGGGCGGATCCGTCTGGAAGGGCAGGACGTCCTGGCGCTCGCGCCCGCGCAGTGGCGGCGGCTGCGCGGACGCCAGGTCGGGGCCGTCTTCCAGAACCCGCTGGCCGCGCTCAACCCGAGCCTGCCGATCTGGAAACAGGTTGTGGAGTCGGCCCAGCTCGCCTTCGGCCTCGATCGGCCGGCGGCCCGCCACCGCGCGCTCGAGCTGCTCGAGCGGGTCGGGGTGCCGGATGCGGCGCAGCGCCTGGACGACTATCCCCATCAGTTCTCCGGCGGCATGCGCCAGCGCGTCGCCATTGCCGTGGCGCTGGCGTGCAACCCCCGAGTGCTCGTGGCCGATGAGCCCACCACGGCGCTCGACCTGATCACCCAGGCCGAGATCCTCGGCCTCCTCAACCGCCTGCGTCTGGAGCAGGGGCTGGCGGTGCTGTTCATCACCCATGATCTTTCCCTGGTGGCCGAGTATGCGGACCAGGTGCTGGTCATGTATGCCGGCCGCGTCGTGGAGCAGGCTGAAGCCCGGCGTTTCTTCGCCGGGCCGCGCCATCCCTACAGCCGGGCGCTGCTCGGGGCCATCCCGCGGCTGGCGACGCCCGAGGTACGGCTCACCGACATCGAGGGTCTGCCGCCGAACCCGCTCGACTATCCGTCCGGCTGCCGGTTTGCGCCGCGCTGTCCGCGGGTCATCGACCGGTGCCGCAGCGAGGACCCGCCGCCGGTTGGAGACGAGCGCCAGCGCGTGTTCTGTCAGCGCCCCTGGGCGGCGGAGGGCATATGAGCGAACCTCTGCTCGGGCTCGAGGCGCTCACCCTCTCGTTCGTGCAAGGGGCCGGGGGTCTGTTGCAGCGCGGACGGGGGCGTTTCACGGCCGTCGACGGGGTTTCGTTCGGGATCGGCCGCGGCGAGTGTCTCGGCTTGATCGGGGAGTCCGGCTCGGGCAAGACCACCCTCGGGCGCGCCGTGGTCCAGCTGATTGCCCCGAGCGGCGGTCAGATTCGTTTCGACGGGACCAATCTCACCGCGCTCCCCCCGCGCGCGCTGCGTGTCTACCGGCCGCGGCTGCAGATCGTCTTTCAGGATCCGACCGAGTCCATGAATCCGCGTTTTACCGTCGAGGAGATCGTCACCGAGCCGCTGCGCCTGCTGCGGCTCGGGGCGCGTGCCGAGTGGCGCACCCGCGCGCTGCGGCTGCTGCGCCAGGTGGGGCTCACGGATGCGGCGCTCTCCCGGCCGCCGGGCCACTTCTCCGGAGGACAGCGCCAGCGCATCGCCATCGCGCGGGCGCTCGTCACCGAGCCTGAGCTGATCGTGCTCGACGAGCCGACCTCCGGGCTCGATGTGTCGATGCAGGCGCGCATCCTCAATCTCCTGCGCGACCTGCAGGGGCAATTCGGCCTGAGCTATCTGTTCATCAGCCACGATGTCGGGGCCGTCTCCTACCTGGCCGCGCGCGTGGCTGTGCTGTACCGCGGCGTGCTGGTCGAAATCGCCCCGACTCGCGAGCTCATCGCGCGTCCGGCTCATCCGTATACGGCGGCGCTGCTCGGGGCGCTGCCGCAGTGGGTCCGGGGCCGGGATCGGGCCGCGCCGCCGAGCGGCGCGCCGCCTGTATCGGCCGCCGGCCCGATCGGACCGGGCTGCCCCTACGCGCCGCGCTGCCCGCGGGCACTCGAGCGCTGCCGTGCGCAGCGGCCCGAGCGGCGCGCCGTGGGAGCCGCTCGCGAAGTGGCCTGCCACAACCCACTCGACGGTGCGGCATGAGGCGGCTCGCGATGGCTGGGTGCGCGGCCCTGCTGGGGGCGTGCGCGCTGGCCTGTCGGGCCGCGCTGCCCACCCTGCGTACCACGACGGATGTCGGGCTGGCGGCGCCTCTGAATGTCAACTCGCTGCTGCCGCTGTTCAACAACGAGTCGGTCGGGGACACGGAAATCAACGAGCGGCTCTACTCGCATCTGCTGTGGATCGGCACCCGGATTACCATCCGCTGGCATAAATCCCTCGCCCGCTCCATCACCGTCTCGGACCACGATCGGCGCTTTCTGGTGCGCCTGCGGCACTGGCGCTGGTCGGACGGCCGCCCCGTCACCGCCGCCGACGTCGTCTACTCCTTCCAGCTGATCCGCGCGTTCGGTTTTCGCTACCTCGACTACGGCATGGGCGGAATTCCCCGCATCATCGCGCGCATCCGCGCGCTCGGCCCGCATCGGTTCGTGATCGTGACGCGCCATCGGGTCAATCCCCGCTGGTTCGAGTACAACGGGCTCTCGCAGCTGCGGGCCTTGCCGCGCTTCGCCTGGAAGGGCTACAGCGCCGCGGATCTCGCGGCGCGCCAGACCGAGCCGCGCTTGGTGCGCGTGGTCGATGGGCCGTACCGGTTGCAGCGCTTCGTGCTCGGCCGCGAGGTGGTCCTGGTCCGTAATCCCAACTTCTCCGGGCCGCCGGCGCCGCTCGGCCGGCTGGTCTACAAGATGTACACCTCGTCCGAGGGGGCGTTTTGGGCGCTGCGCTCGGGCCATCTCGACCTCGGCAACATTCCGCACGCGCTGTACCGGGCCCGTCATCTCCTGCACCGCTTGCGCAGCTGCTACACCGACGGCGGTTTCGGCATCAATTACGTCACACTCAACTTCCGCGATCCCAGTGTGGCTTTTCTGCGCAACGTCGACGTCCGGAGGGCTCTGGAGTACGCCATCAACCAACGGCTCATCATCGACGTGGCATACAACGGCTTGGGCGTCCCGGGATTCAACCCGGTGCCGGGGAATCCGCCGACGTATCTGTCTCCGTACCTGCGCCACCTCGAGCGCCATCCGGGGCTGATGTACCGGCCCGCACGCGCCCGCGCGCTGCTGCGTCAGGCCGGCTGGCGCCGCCGCCGCGGCGAGGGTTGGGTGCGCCGCAATGCCCAGGGCCAACCGCTCGCGTTCACCCTGCTGTTCTTTTCAGGCAGTCGGACCATCGTGATCGCGGTCGATATCCTCAAGCAGCAATGGCGCGCCATCGGCGTCGATGTGCGCCTGCGCGCGCTGCCCTTCAATCTCGTCCTGGCCAAGCTCGACGACCCGCACGGCGCCTGGCAGGCCGCCTACATCGCCTGGACCTACGAGCCGGACTACTACCCGACGGGAGAGGGGATGTTCAACACCGGCGGCGGGGAGAACTACGGCGGCTACAGCAATCCCACGCTCGACCGGCTGATCCACGACACCAACGTCAAGCCGGGCCGGCGCTGGCTGTACGCCTACGAGCGCTTCGCCGCGCGGCATCTGCCGGTGCTGTTCACGCCCTATCAAGGCAACATCGTCAAGTACAGCCGGCGCTTCACGCTCGCGCAGGCGCAATCTGCGCTGTACGCCGTCTCCTGCCAGCCCAAGCCCATGGGATTCTGACGGGCGGGCGCTGTCCGGGCCTCAGTGCTGCGGATCCTCGGGCGGGGGCGCCGCAGCCGTGCCCGCCTCGGGCGCGGCCGGTTCCCCGGGGATCGCATGGCCCTCGGTCAGCCAAGCGCCGAGGTCGATCAGCCGGCAGCGCTCGCTGCAGAACGGCCGGTACGGCGCATTCGCCCACTCGATGAGGCGCTGACAGGTCGGGCAGGGCACCTGCATGGGGGCGCTCAGGTGCAGGTCGTGAGCAGGAAGGACACGTCCTCGGTGGTCTGCTGCGCATGTTCCGCCAGACCCTTCCAGGTCAGAAAGCGCACGTTGCAGCGGTGATGACTGCCGCTGACCTCCGGGTACAGCCCGCTCGAGGCCGGCAGCGCGATGCGCAGCATCTGCAGCGGATTGTCCCGGTCAAACGTGAGGGTGAACGTGCCGCCGCGGGCGCATTCCTGGCGCGAGCGTCCGAACTGGCGGGTCAGCCACAGCAGCTCCGCCACCGCATCGCACACCGGCCGCAGCAGGCCGAGCCACTGATTGAACGTCTGCTTGCGCGTCTCGCCGGGCTGGGAGAGCCAGTAGAGGTAATCGGGCAGATCGAACTCGCAGGTGCCGCCCGGGATGGCGCTGCGGTGCTTCACGGCGTTCAGGAATTCCGAATCCCGCAGCGGCTGCTGGCAAGCCACCCCGGCGTTCATCAGATTGGTGCGCAGCTGTACCAGATTGGCGATGAAGGTCTTCAGGCGCTGCACATCGACGCCGGGACGGGTTTGAAACTCCCCGAGCAGCTGCAGCTGGCGCTCGATTTCCTTCAGCGCGTCGGAGCGCAGGTCGCTGCGCGAGACCACCGCCAGGATGTCGATGAGACTGCCGATGGCCGCCCGGCTCCCCCAGGCGCTTCCGGTCTCGTTGTGATAAAGCGCCTGGTTGTACAGGAAATCCAGGCGCAGAAACGTGCGCATGCGCTCGTTCAGCGGCTGCTCGAACAGCAGCGTGCGGCCACTGGCGGCATCCACAGTCGGCGGCACGCGCATCTGGGCGGCCAAGGGCGCGGGTGCCACGACGGGCACGGCGGCGGATTTCTCGGCGGCCTCTACTGCGGCGATTTCGGTGCTCATGCGCCTATTGTGCGCGACGAACACACATTACGTAAATGTCCGATCGCCGCGACGGGGCGCGGCGGTCAGGATTTTTGGGCCAACTGCAGGTAGCGATGATGCAGCGCCTGGACCTGCTGGCGCAGTGCCGCGACATCCGATTCGTTGCGGATCATGTCGTCGGCGGCCTTCAGCCGAGCCGCGCGCGAGGCCTGCGCCTCGAGGATGGCCCGGGCCTGCACGGGGCTCGTGCCGTCGCGCGCCTGCAGGCGCTGCAGCTGCAGCGCCTCGGGACAGTCCACCACCAGCACCCGGTCCAGGTGTTTCTGATATCCTTTTTCCACCAACAGGGGAATCACCAGGATCTGATAGGGCCCGCCGGCCACCGCGGCCCTGGCCTGCACCGCGCTGCCGATGGCCGGGTGCGTGAGGGCTTCCAGATCCGCCCGGGCCTTCGGATCGCTGAAGACGATCTCGCGCAGCTTCGGCCGGTCGAGATGTCCGTCCGGGGTGAGAATGCCCGCACCGAAGCGCTCCACCAGCTTCTCGAGCGGCGGCTGGCCCGGCTCGACCACCTCGCGGGCGATCTGGTCCGTATCGATGACGGGCACCTCGAGCGCCGCAAAGAGGCCGGCCACCGTGGATTTGCCGCTGGCGATGCCCCCGGTCAGGCCGATGCGCAGGATCTTCATCGCGGATAGAGCGAAAGATACAGGCCGACCAGCCGGTGGCCGAACATCAGCATGAGCCATCCGGACATCGCCAGAAACGGTCCGAAGGCGATCGGCACCCCGCGGCTGCGCCGGCGGGCCACGATCAGCGCCGCCCCGCAGACCGCCCCGACCAGGGCCGCGATCAGCACCGTCGGCAGCAGCATTTGCCAGCCGAGCCAGGCCCCGAGGGCCGCAAGCAGCTTGAAATCCCCATAGCCCATGCCTTCCTTCCGGGTCAGCGCACGGAACAGATGATAGACGCTCCAGAGGCTCAAGTAACCCGCCGCGGCACCGATCAGGCTGGAGCGCAGGTCGACCGGCACCGGGCCGCCGCCCAGAACGGGTGCGAGCAGCGCCAGCAGCAGGCCGATCCACATCAGCGGCAGCGTGAGGCTGTCGGGCAGGAGCTGGTGATCGAGATCGATCCCCGCGAGCGCGATCAGGTACCAGGTGAGCACCAGCGCAGCGAGCGCCGGCCAGCCGAAGCCGAATCGCCAGGCCACGGCGGCGGACAACAGCCCGGTCAGCGCCTCGACCAGCGGGTAGCGCGGGCTGATGCGGGCCCCGCAGCCGGCGCACCGGCCCCGCAGCCACAGATAGCTCACCAGCGGAATGTTGTGCCGGGCGCGGATCAGGGCGCCGCAGGCCGGGCAGGCCGAGCGCGGCACCACCAGGTTGTAGCGCTCGGGAGCTGCGGCCGGCAGCGTCGGTGACTCCCCGTACAGATCCGCGTACTGGAGCCGCCACTGCCGCTCCAGCATCACCGGCAGGCGGTGAATCACCACGTTGAGAAAGCTGCCCACCACCAGCCCCAGCACCAGGCAGGTGCCGGTGAAGAGCGCGGGGGAGGCGGCGAGCAGTGCTGCCAGCGACACGTCAGCCGACGACGTTGCCGAGTTGGAAGATCGGCAGGTACATCGCCACGACCAGGCTGCCGACGATGATGCCGAGGACGACCATGATCAGCGGCTCGAGCAGGGCGGACATCGAGTCCACGGCATTGTCGACCTCCGCCTCGTAGAACGTGGCCACCTTGCCGGCCATGGAATCGAGCGCGCCGGACTCCTCGCCGACGGCGATCATCTGCACCACCATGTTGGGAAAGATGCCCTGCGTCTGCATGGCGCGCTGCAGGCGCTGTCCGGTCGCGACCTCGTCGCGCATTTTCAGCACGGCGTTCTCGTAGACGATGTTGCCGGTGGCGCCGGCCACCGACTCCAGCGCCTCGACCAGGGGCACGCCGGCGGCGAACATGGTCGAGAGCGTGCGCGAGAACCGGGAAATGGCGGCCTTCTCGAGGATGGGGCCGATGATCGGGATCTTCAGCGACAGCCGGTCCAGGGCCTCGCGCAACTTGCGCGAGCGCTTCTTGAAGTGCAGAAACACCGCGACCGCCACGCCGATCCCGAGGGCGATGAAGATGCCCTGGTGGCGAACCGCATTGGAGATGTTGATGACGACCATGGTGAATGCCGGCAGGTTGGCCCCGAAGCCCTTGAACAGCTTCTGGAACTCCGGGATCACGAAGATCATCAGCAC
The DNA here is from genome assembly GCA_021798335.1 of Pseudomonadota bacterium. Taxonomy (GTDB): domain Bacteria; phylum Pseudomonadota; class Gammaproteobacteria; order Steroidobacterales; family Steroidobacteraceae; genus 13-2-20CM-66-19. Next base: position 15,603 of record JAJZMI010000201.1, read on the forward strand.
CCCGGTCACGATGGCCGCCACGCTCAGCACCGCCGCCGGATAGAACAGGGCCTTCTTGACCTTCTTCTTGGTTGCCTCGGACTTCTCCTTGTAGGTCGCGATCTTGTCGAGCAGCGTATCGAGCGCGCCCGCCTGCTCGCCGGCGCGGACCAGGTTGACGAACAGATCATCGAAATAGAGCGGATGCTTGCCGAGCGCCTCGTGCAGCGAGGTGCCCGACTCGATGTCCGCCTTGATGGCGAGAATGAGGTTGCGCACGGAGGGCTTGTCGACCCCGCTCGCGACGATCTCGAAGGACTGCACCATCGGAATGCCCGCGACCAGCATGGTGGAGAGCTGGCGGCTGAAGACGGCGATGTCCGCGGCATTGACCTTGCCGCCCTTCATCCCCGAGAAGCTCTCGCGCTTGCGGCGCACGCGCGATGCCGCGATGCCCTGGCGGCGCAGCTCGGCGCGCACGGCCCCCTCGTCGGGGGCCATTGTGTTGCCCTTGACGCGCTTGCCGCTCTTGTCGCGCCCCTCCCAGAGGAACGGGACCTCGGGCTTGGGGCTCTTGAGGGTGGGGCTCTTGACGGTTGCGGTTGCTGCCGGGGCCATGGATGTGTCGTCCTGCGTCAGTCGATGGTGACGCTGTTGATTTCCTCGAGACTGGTGATGCCCGCCTTGACCTTCTCCAGGCCCGCGCGGCGCATGTCCCAGATGCCCTCGCGGGCGGCCTGGTCCGTGATCTCCACGGCGCTGCCGCCGCCGAGGATGATGCGGGCAATGGCGTTGGTGACGGGCATGACCTGATACACCCCGGTGCGCCCCTTGTAGCCGTCCGTGCAGGCCGAGCAGCCGGTCGGTCCGAAGATCTTCAAGCCCCCGCGCACGTCCTCCTCGGTGAAGCCCTCCTTCAGCAGCGCTTCCTTCGGGATGTCCCTCAGCTGCTTGCATTGCGGGCAGAGCTTGCGGGCCAGGCGCTGGGCGATGATGAGGTTGACCGAGGTCGCGATGGCATAGGGCTTGACCCCCATGTCGATCAGGCGCGTCAGAGTCTGCGGCCCGTCGTTGGTGTGCAGCGTGGAGAGCACCAGGTGGCCGGTCTGGGCCGCCTTGATGGCGATTTCCGCGGTCTCGAGGTCGCGGATCTCCCCGACCATGATGACATCCGG
>JAJZMI010000101.1 GCA_021798335.1 Pseudomonadota bacterium
CCGAACGCCGGGGAGGAGATTCTGGCGGTCGAGAGCGAGCGCAAGGCGCGCGAAGTGGCCATGTACCGGCAGAGCAAGTCGCGCGACGTGAAGCTCGCCCGGCAGGCGACCCGCACGGAGGATGTGTTCTCGCAGATGCAGGAGCACAAGGCCGGAGCGGTCGCGGTGCTGGTCAAGGGTGACACGCAAGGCAGCGTCGAGGCGCTGCGCGAGGCGCTCGAGAAGCTTGCGACCGAGGAAGTGCAGGTGAAGTTGATTGCCAGCGGCCTCGGCGCGATCACCGTGTCGGACGTGCAACTCGCCGCCGCGTCCAAGGCGTTGATCATCGGTTTCAACGTTCGCGCCGACTCCGGCGCGCGCGAGGCGATGAAGGAAACCGGTGTCGAAGTGCGCTATTACAGCATCATCTACGAGGCCATCGACGACGTCCGCCAGATGATGACCGGATTGCTGCGGCCGGAGATCAAGGAGCAGATCGTGGGCGTGGCGCAGGTTCGCGAGGTGTTTCGCTCGAGCAAGTTCGGGGTGGTCGCCGGCTGCCTGGTCACCGAGGGCTATGTGCGGCGCAACAACCCGATCCGCGTGCTGCGCGACAACGTGGTCATCTTCGAGGGCGCGCTCGAGTCACTGCGCCGGTTCAAGGATGATGTCGGCGAGGTGCGGGCCGGCACCGAGTGCGGCATCGGCGTGAAGAATTACCAGGATGTGCGCGTGGGCGATCAGATCGAATGCTTCGCGCGCGTCGAGGTGGCCCGGACGCTGCAATGAGCGCCGCGGACTCCAGGATTCGCAAGATCGAAGCGCAACTGCAGCGGGTGATCGCGGCGCTGATCGTCCGGGAGGTCAGGGATCCGCGGGTTGGCCACGTCACCATCACCGCCGTGAGGCTTGCGGCCGATCTCGGCCTCGCCCGTGTGTACTTCGTGCCCTTTGCCGCGGAAAACGCCGCGGACGAGGTACTTCGCGGCCTGACCCGCGCGGGCGGATTCCTGCGCGGGCAGGTGGGGCGCGAACTCGGCCTGCGGCATGCGCCGCGGCTGGAATTCCTGCTGGACGACACCGTCGAGCGGGCCGCGCGCCTGAGTGGCCTGATCGATCGGGCCCGGACCGAGGATCAGGCCAAGGATCAGGCCAACGATCCAGCCAAGCACTGACGCCGATGCCGATCGGGATTGTCTTGCTCGACAAGCCCGCCGGGCTGTCCTCGAATGCGGCGTTGCAGCGTGTCCGGCGGCTGTACGGGGCCACGAAGGCCGGTCACGCCGGCAGTCTCGATCCGCTGGCCACCGGGATGCTGCCGATCTGCCTCGACGAGGCAACCAAGATTGCCGGTGAGATCCTCTCGAGCCGCAAGCGCTACCGATTCACCATCCTCCTCGGCGTCAGTACCCGCACCGGTGACCGGGAAGGGCAGATTGTCGCGCGCGCGAGTGTGCCGGACCTTGCGCCGCAGCGGATCGAGGCCGTGCTCGAGACGTTCCTCGGGCCCGGGCGCCAGGTGCCGCCGATGTACTCGGCGCTCAAGCGCGCGGGACGCCCCCTTTATGAGTTGGCCCGCGCCGGCGTGGTGGTCGAGCGCGAGGCGCGCCCGATCGAGATCTTCGAGCTGCGGCTCCTGGGGCAAAACGGCGCAAGCCTCGAGCTCGAGACCCGCTGCTCCAAGGGCACGTATGTGCGCGTGCTTGCCGAGGACATCGCCGGCGCGCTGGGCACTTGCGGGCACGTTACGGCGCTGCGGCGCCTCAGTGTCGAGCCATTCGAGCGCCAGCCGATGCAGACCCTGGAATCGATCGCGCTCGCCTGCGAGAACGGGACCCTGCCGGGGGTGTTGCCGGCGGATTGGCCGCTGGCGCATCTGCCGGCGGTGCATCTGGACAGCCTGCAGGCCGCGCGGATCTGTCATGGCCAGGCGGTGCTGCCCATCGGTCTTGGAGGCGGTGCCGGCAAGGTCAGGCTGTACCAGGCGGAACGCTTTCTCGGTATCGGCGAGGCTGACGGCCTCGGGAGCGTGCGTCCCAGGCGATTATTCAGCCTGTAATGTCTCCGGTACGCGGCTCGCGGCGGGATGGCCTGTGTGCCCCGTGCGGCACGGGTGGGCGCTCGGCCGGCGCGATCGCGCTGCAAAGTACGCGTGGCGATCGGAGCATAATGAATCGAGGGTGGCGAGCGACGCTGCTTGTGGCGAGGGGCATTGCCCAGGTAAAATTGTGGGCTTCCTCTTAAGGGTAACCGGTACAGCTACCTGGGATTATCGAGCAATGGCTTTAACCAGCGAGAAGAAAAGTGGAATTTTGGCGCAATATCAGCGCAGTCCAGCGGATACGGGATCTGCGGAGGTCCAGGTCGCGCTGCTTTCGGAGCGCATCAACGGCTTGAGCGAGCATTTCAGCGCGCACCAGCGTGACCATGGCTCGCGCCGCGGGCTGGTCAAGCTCGTCAATCAGCGCCGCAAGCTCCTCGATTACCTCAAGGCGACGCAGCCGCAGACCTACCAGGGGCTCGTGGAGCGCCTGGGTCTGCGCCGATAACCGAACACCCGAAGGGCCGGGCGCAAAGCCGGCCCTTCATGTTTTGGGGAGTCGGTTTCATCCTCCGAACGTTAGA
>JAJZMI010000218.1 GCA_021798335.1 Pseudomonadota bacterium
TGGCGGTGCGCGACGACGGGACTGTGCTCGGTGACAACACCGACGGGGTCGGGCTGACCCAGGACCTGGTGGTCAACCTGGATCTGACGCTGCGGCAGCGCAGCATCCTGCTGCTCGGCGCCGGCGGCGCGGCGCGCGGGGTGATCGCATCGCTGTTGGCGCTCGCGCCGCAGCGGGTCGTGGTCGCCAATCGTACGGCCGAGCGGGCCGCGGCGCTCGCCGCGATGTTCGCGGAGTTCGGCCCGATCGAGGGTTGCGGTTTCGGTGAACTCGAGCCCACCGCGTTCGATGTGATCGTCAACGCCACTTCCGCCAGCCTCAGCGGCGAGCTGCCGCCGGTGCCGGCCGCGGCCGTGGGCCCGGACACCTTCTGCTACGACATGGCCTATGGGCGGGCAGATACGCCGTTCGTGTGCTGGGCACGGGAGCTGGGCTGCCGCGACGCCGTGCCGGGCTGGGGAATGCTGGTTGAGCAGGCCGCCGAGTCCTTCCGCCTGTGGCGCGGCGTGCGCCCGCTCACCGCGCCGGTGCTCAAGGCGCTTGCCGGCGGCCGCGCCGGCCCGGACGGAATGAGCGGCGTCAGCGCCTCAAATTAAGGATTGCCGACGACGTCGCCGTCGTTGATCGGGTGAGAGGCGGCCACCACCAGGGCGAACGACAGGTGCCGGTACGTCTTGAACACCAGCAACGTGGCGATGCGATAGTTGGGCAGCTTGACCCGCGGCGAGAGCAGCGTGCCGGAGGAACCTAACGCATGGAAGAACCAGGCGAACGCGCCGTACGGATCGTGCACCACCCTGCCGCGGTGATCGACCGCGAGCACATCTCCGGGGACCAGACCGGCGCGGGTGCCGCGGTCGACGACCACGATGTCGTACGTGCCGGCCATGTCCTCCTGACCCCCGGTGCCGCCGACCACGCAGATGATCTGGCCGTGCACGGGGCGGGAGGGCGCGCGCGGCTCCATGGTGAGCGGCAGCGGCGCGTCATTCGTGATCAGCCGATCGCCCGGGAAGGTCTCGCGGGCCGAGTTTGTGATGACCGCGGTGGCCGGATCGCCAGCGGCGGTCACCACGGCTGTGCCCGTGAACGCGCCGAGGTAGCCGTAAACGTGTCCGAAGCCCCAATACCCGGGTGCACGCAGCGGCTGCTCGACGTGGATCACGCTGTAGCGGTTGTGAGGATGGTGTCCCAGGTTGCTGACGTAGACCACGAAGCCCGAGCCAGCCACCTGGTGCTGATCGCGGATGGCGATGACGTGGGGTGAGCGCCGGATCTGACCGGCTGTAAACACCACGGGGCGCGTCAGAAACGGGGCAATTGCCGAGTACGGAATCGTCGGTATGGCGGCGGTAATGGGCGTGCTGCGCAGGTGCGGCTGAAGCATCACTGTCCCTTCTTGCCTGCGCAGCGGGCTGGGTCGCACCACGCGGATCATGGGCTTGCCGTTTCTCCCGTACGCGAGCGCCAGCACGTCGCCCGGATAGATCCAGTGGGGATTGTGGATCTTGGGATTGATGTACCAGACCTCCGGCCAAGCCCAAGGATTGCGCAGGAACTTTGCAGCGATACCCCAAAGCGTATCCCCGGGCTTGACGGTATACGTCATCGGGGCGCTGGCGCGAATGATCGGTGCCGGGTCGGCGGAGATATTCGAGCGAGACCGATCCTGCGTGGCGAGCGCCGCGGCAGGGGCTGGTGCCGGCCGAGACAGCCCAGGCGAGCGATCCGCGCCAGCCGGTGGCCCGGCGGGGGCAGGGCGGGTGACGCCATGCAGCGAAGTACAGGCTCCGAGCAGGACCGAGGCCCCGATCACCAGCAGAAGGCGCGTACTGCGAATCTGATTTGACCCCATGGCCGGGTATAATCGCATTTCGGCTCCCCCGTGTACGGCGGTTCGATGTCAAGTTGTGCAGCCGGTCACGCTCGCGGCCGGGACGGCTGCCGGACGGGGACCGTCGGAACCCCTAATCCCCATCCCCACTCGAAGTGCTCATGACGCTGCGAACGATTCTTGAGTTTCCCGATCCGCGGCTGCGCACCCGTGCCCAGCCGGTTACCCGTTTCGACGCCGGCGTGGAGCGCCTGATCGATGACATGCTCGAGACCCTGTACGACGCTCCCGGCATCGGCCTCGCGGCGACCCAGGTCGATGTGCATCAACGCCTCATTGTCATCGATGTCTCGCAGGCGCACAACGAGCCGTTGGTGCTGATCAATCCGCAAATTCTCATGCTCGAGGGTGAGACGAGCACCGAAGAGGGCTGTCTGTCGGTTCCGGGCATTTTTGATACGGTCAAGCGCGCCGCCCGCATCCGTGTGCGCGCCCAGGAGCGTGACGGCACGGTGTTCGAGCGCGAGTGCGCCGATCTGTTGGCGGTGTGCGTGCAACACGAGATGGATCACCTCGAGGGCAAGCTGTTCGTGGACCACCTTTCCAACCTCAAGCGTGAGCGTATCCGTAAGAAGCTGGAAAAGGAGCGCAAGACCCGATCACGGCGCCGCGCGACGGCGGCCCAATCGGCCCTGTAAGCGGACCGGCCCGTGCCGCAGCCAGCCGCCTTGCGCGTGGCGTTCGCGGGCACGCCGCAGTTCGCCTTGC
>JAJZMI010000196.1 GCA_021798335.1 Pseudomonadota bacterium
GGAACACGGCCCCGTCGCGGCGCATCAGCACGATGCCCACGTTCGCCCGGAAGCCGTCTGAATCGATGATATCGTTGGTCATCTCAATATCTGATCCGGGTGCGCCCGCGGCGCCGGCGGACATTTACCCGCGCCGCTCGGCGAGGCTGCGGCGGTCCGCCAGATAATCCCGGCCCTGACGCATCAACGTCGTGAAAGTCTCCTGGTCGCGCGACAATACCGCGGTGCGGACGCGCTCGACCGCCTTGGCCAGCGCCTCGAGCGACTCGGCGCCGTAATCGTTCAAGCTCTGGATCTCGTAGTACAGCTCGGGGCTCTCCTCGGCGACCCGACTCGCCACCTCGAGCTGCGCATCGAAGGTGGTGCTGGAGATCCGCGCCAGCCTGGGGGCCGCTTCCCCGCTCTCGGCGAGCGCCGTGAAGAATGCGATGTTGAGCGCGTGGGACAGTCCCAGCACGTACGCGATCAGTCGATCGTGATCCTCGAGACTGGTCACCACCTGCTCGGCCATCGTCGGCGCGAACAGCTCCCGCGCCGCCGCCAGCGCCTCGCTAACGCCGAGGTCGACGAAAATCACGTGCCGCCCCGACAGCAGCTCGGTGTCGGGCCCGAACATCGGATGAACCGAAGTCACCCGGCAGCCGTGCGACTTCAGCGCCATCAGCCCCGCGCGCAGCGGCGATTTCAGGGAGCCGATATCGAAGATCACCCCGGCGGGTCGGCGCAGCGCCAGATCGCGCAGCAGAGCGTCGGTGGCACCCAGGGGTGTGGCGAGGACGATGAAGTCGTGCGTCAGATCGCTGGCGCGCCAGTCCGGCACGCTCGGCACGCCGGCCGGCCCGCCGCTCGGATCGGCGACCTCGACACCAAAGCCCTGCGAAGTCAGAAACTGCGCGAACCAGCGGCCCATCTTGCCGCCGCCGCCGATGACCAGTGCCCGCCGCCCCGACCCCGTGCCGTGTGCCACCACGCTCGCCTGCTCCTGCGTGGCGAGCGAGGCGCGGATCAGCAGCCGCAACAGCTCTTCGGCCAGATCGGGCGAGACACCGAGTTGTGCCGCGTCCTCGCGGGCGCTCATGATCACGTCCCGCTCGCGCGCGAAATCCCTCGTCGGATAGCCCGTTGCGCGCTTCACACGCGCCACCTCGGCGCTCACGGCCTTACGCTCGGCCGCAAGCGCGATGAACTGCCGATCCAGCTCGTTCAGCCGGCGGCGCAAATCATCCAATGTCACGTCGTTGCTGGACATGCAGCGTGTACCGGAGGGTGGCCTCCAAGGCGAGGCTGACTCCCTTGTATCGGGCCTTAAGCGGCATCGCAAGTCGAATTTCGGCGGTTCCGAAACCGGCGGCTTTCCCGTACCATGGAACTGATGTGCCCGCCCACCGAATTGACCGGCGTACCCCCGAGCGAGCCGCTTGCCGTGCTCGCGCGATGGCTCGAGGACGCTCGGGACGCCGCAGCGCAGCCGAATCCGAACGCCATGGTCCTGGCGACCTGTGATGTCACCGGGCGCCCCTCGGCGCGCGTCGTGCTGTGCAAGGAACTGGCGGTCGACCCCGGCTACATCGTGTTCTATACCAACTACCGCTCGCGCAAGGGCCGGGAACTCGCAGCAAACCCACGCGCCGCCGCGGTGTTTCACTGGGACGGGATGCACCGCCAGGCGCGCATCGAGGGTCCGGTGCTGCAATCCCCGCCCGCCGAGAGCGACGCGTACTTCGCCTCGCGCCCGTGGCAGAGCCGTCTCGGAGCCTGGGCCAGCCGGCAGAGCGAGCCGACCGAGTCACGCGCAGCACTCGAGCAGGCGCTGGCGAGCACGGCACAGCGGTTCGCGGCGCCCTTGCCGGATCGAACGGACGAGAGCGGGCCGTTCGACGGGCAGATCGCGCGCCCCCCGCACTGGGGCGGATACCGGCTCTGGGCGGAAAGCATAGAGCTGTGGATCGAGGGCGATGCGCGTATTCATGATCGCCTGCTGTGGAATCGCTCCCTGCGCCCATGCGCCGAGACGCTGGAGGCAGGCCCCTGGACGGTCACCCGCCTGCAGCCCTAGGGACGCCTCAAAGATCCCCGAACCGCTGCTGAAGCAGGGCAAGCGCCACGACTGCGGCCGTCTCGGTGCGCAGCACGCGAGGCCCGAACCGCACGGCATGGAACCCGCTCCCGAGAGCGGCCGCCGCCTCGCGATCGGACAGCCCGCCCTCCGGACCGATGAGCACCAGGACTTCGCTCGCCAGCGGGGGGAGCGAGGCCAGACCGGCGGCGCCATCGGGGCTTGGCAGCACCCTCAGGCCGCCGGGCGGCAGCCCGGCCAACCACACTCCGAACGGAACGGCCGCCGCGATCTGCGGCAGCCGTCCGCGGCCGCTCTGCTCGCACGCCGCAACGGCGATACCGTGCCAGTGCCGTTGCTTGCTGTGCGCCTGGGCGGCATCGAGCCGCACCACGCTGCGCTCGGTCAGGACCGGCACGATGCGCGTCACACCGAGCTCGACCGCCTTCTGCACGACCCAATCCATGCGCTCGCCGCGCGAGACGCCTTGTACGAGCGTCAGCCGCAGAGATGACTCGCGCTCATTGGCGCG
>JAJZMI010000187.1 GCA_021798335.1 Pseudomonadota bacterium
ATCGCGCAGGAGCCTCGTCTCAGGGTCAGGAAATATTTCCTGAGAATTCCCTGAGCGAACCTAGGGTCGCCGCGCAAGTGTCTGTAAGCTAAGGAATTTTGGAGCGGGAAACGAGGCTCGAACTCGCGACCTCAACCTTGGCAAGGTTGCGCTCTACCAACTGAGCTATTCCCGCTCGCGAGGGGAGCCGGCATTTTAGGGAACAGCGGGGCGAAGTCAATCCGCGCGGTTAGCGCTTGAGCTCTGGCCAGGCGGCACGCAGGTACGCGATCATGGAGACCAGAGTGGCCGCAGCCGCAAGTTCGATGAGCATCACGCCCGTGGAATAGATCGGCACTCCGGCCAGGCGGTGGCGGTAGAGCATCATGGACAGCCCCACGATCTGCAGCACCGTCTTGACCTTGCCGAGCTGGGACACCGCCACCTTGCGCCGCTCGCCGATCTCGGCCATCCACTCGCGCAGCGCCGAGATCGTAATCTCCCGTCCGATGATCACCACGGCGGTGAGCACGATCAGCGCGCGGGTATCCCGGCTCACCAGCAGTACCAGCGCCACGGCGACGATCAGCTTGTCCGCCACCGGGTCGAGAAAAGCGCCCAGACGCGAGGTCTGCCCGAGGCGCCGGGCGAAATACCCATCCAGCGAGTCGGTAACGCCCGCGGCAGCAAACAGCAGCCCCGCAGCCGGATCCGCCCAGGGATACGGCATGTAGAAGAGCAGCACGATGAGCGGGATCGCCCCAATGCGCAGCCAAGTCAGCGTGTTCGGCACATTCCAGGGCATGCGAGTTTCAGGATCCTGGGTGCAGGTGATCATAAAGGGTACGCGCCAGAGTTGCTCCCAATCCTTCGACCTGCTCCAAATCCGCCACGCCGGCGCGCAGCACCCCCTGCAGCCCCCCGAAGTGCGTCAGCAAGGCCCGCCGCTTGGCCGGTCCCAGGCCCGGAATGCTCTCCAGAACCGATTCCGTATAGCGGCGTGCGCGCTTGCGGCGATGGCCCGTTATGGCGAATCGATGGGCCTCGTCCCGGATGCGCTGAATGAGCCGCGAGGCCGGCGAATGCGCCGCCGGGATCCGCGCAGTGCTTTCCCCGTACAAGTATAGACGCTCCTGCCCCGCACGCCGATCCGGCCCTTTGGCGACGCCGACCAGCGTGATGCCGGGCACGCCGAGCGCCTCGAGCTCCGCGTGCACGCCCTCGATCTGGCCAAGTCCGCCGTCGATCAGCAGCAGATCGGGGCGCGGCACCTCCTCGTTGCGCACCCGCGTATAGCGGCGCTTGAGCGCCTGGCGCAGCGCCGCATAGTCGTCACCGGGTGTGATGCCGTTGATGTTGAATCGACGGTACTCCTTCTTGAGCGGCCCCTCGGGGCCGAACACCACGCACGATGCGACCGTCCCCTCACCGCCCGTGTGGCTGATGTCGAAGCACTCCATGCGCGCAGGCGGGGCCGGCAACGCAAGTTGCGCGGCGAGCGCCGCGAGCATCTCGTCCATGCCTTGGCGCCGCGCCAGGCGCATGCGCAGCGCCTGCTCGGCGTTCTCGCGCGCGAGCTGCACCCACCGCGCGGCGAGGCCCCGCATCGGGCAGCGCACCGCCACCAGATGACCGGCACGCGCACCGAGCGCCTCGCCGAGCGCCTCGGCATCTTCCATGCGCCGCCCCACCAACACCTCGGCCGGCGGCTCGTGCTGGGCATAGTACTGCATCAGGAACGAGCAGAGCGCCTCCTGCGGCTCCGCGAGCGCGGCGCGCGGGAAGCTGCTGGTGGTACCGAGATTGCGCCCGCCGCGCACCAGCATCGCGCTGACGGCGTATTCGCCCGGCTCCCCGACGATCGCGAACACATCGGCGTCGCGCTCCTGCTCGGCGGTGACCACCTGCTGCGCCTGAATCTCGCGCAGGGCCGCCAGCTGATCGCGCAGCTGCGCGGCACGCTCGTATTCTTGTCGTTCTGCCGCCTGCCGCATCCGCCCAGTGAGCAATTGGTTGAGTTCTTCGCTGCGCCCCTCGAGCACCTTCACCGCGGCCTCGACGTCCTGCTCATACGTTTCCCGATCGATCAAGCTGACGCACGGCGCCGAGCAGCGGCCGATCTGATGCTGCAGGCACGGCCGGCTGCGGTGAGCAAAGAAGTTGTCGCGGCAGTTGCGGATCCGAAACAGCTTCTGCAGCTGATTGAGCGTCTCGCGCACCGCGGCGCTGCTCGGAAAGGGACCGAAGTAGCGCGCCCCGGGGGTCCGGGCGCCGCGGTACAACGACAGCCGCGGGAAGGGATGGCCGGTGCCGAGCAGGATGTAAGGGTAGCTCTTGTCGTCGCGCAGGACCACGTTGAAGCGCGGCCGGTGCGCTTTGATCAGGTTGTACTCCAGCAGCAGCGCCTCGGTCTCCGAGTGCGTGACCGTCACCTCGATGTCCGCGATCTGCTGCACCAGCGCCTGGACTTTGGGGCTGACGTTGCTCGCCGTGAAATAGCTGCCCACACGGTCGCGCAGGCTGCGCGCCTTGCCGACGTACAGCAACTCGTGGCCGCGGTCGAACATGCGATACACGCCGGG
>JAJZMI010000046.1 GCA_021798335.1 Pseudomonadota bacterium
ACGATCCGGCCCCAGCCGCGAGCCCGCATCGCCGGCAGCACTGCCTGGGTGCACAGAAAGGCCGATTTCAGGTTGACGGCGATGGTGCGGTCGAACTCCGCCTCGTCGAGGTCATCGAGCCCCCGCATCGTCGCGATTCCGGCATTGTTGACGAGAATATCCGCAGGGCCGAGCTCTCGCCCGACTCGGTCCGCCATCTCGATGACCGATTGGCCCAGTGAGACATCCGCGGCAATGACGATCGCCCGCCGGCCGGCGGCGCGGATTTTCTCGGCCACGGCTTCGGCGCGCTCCACCCGTTGATGACAATGGACCGCCACGTCAGCCCCGGCGTCGGCGAGCGCCTCGGCAATGGCCCGGCCGATGCCTCGGGAGGCACCCGTGACGAGCGCGACGCGCCCGCTGAGATCGACGCTGGAGTGCGGCATGAATGTCCTCCTTTATGGTCAATCGGCGCGGACATTCTAGTGCTCCGGGCGGCACTGCGAGGCCGGTTGCCGCCGAAACGCGCGCGATCCGATCGCGTCACGACGCCCCGGAAGAGTCGCGAGGGTGGCCGTTGCGCAGCCGGTAGTGCAGCCATACGGCGCCGCCTTCCAGCACCTCGCTGCGCTGCAGCGACATCTCCTCGATGGGCGCACGCAGGTCGGCGTCCCGGGCGGGGGAGTCGAAGACGCTCGGCGCCCCCTGGGCGCCGTCGACAGCAGGACACAGGACCAGGCTGATCTCATCGACCAAGCCCGCGCGCAGAAACGCACCGTTGATTGTTCCGCCTCCCTCGAGAAGCAGCCGCTTCACGCCCAATTCCCGGCCGAGAAACTCGAGCACGCATCCCAGATCGAGCTCACGCTCGCCGGCAAAGAAATAGGAGACACCGTCCTCGTGCAATCCCGCGAGGTGGACATCGGAAACCTGCTCGGTCAGCGCGACCACGATCGGATCTCCTCCAATGTCCGATCGCCCCCAGGCAATTTTTCCGTGCGCATCGAGCACCACGCCATACGCGGCGGCATCGCGCCGCAGGAGCCGCGGCGCTCTCGGGTAAATTCGGTCGGCAGGAGCGTGGTACGGGGCTCCTTTGGCGAATTCCTGGCCGGTGACTCGCCCGATCAGCCATGCCTCGCCGCCGAGCCGCTCGTGCAGGCGCTCGAAGAGGGCGCCGCCGTCGATCGTGCGCGGACGCCATCGGCTGTGCAGGATGCGTCCGTCGATACTGGCGACCATGTGGCAGATCACATACGGTTTCATTGCGGCGTGCCTCGTGCGTTGGCGGTGCGGCCATTGCGACCCCGGGAGTATATCGAGGCGGCGATCGTTGCAGCGGGACCTCCCTGTTCGCGCAAATCGGGTCGGTCCGCAGCTCGGTGACGCGACGTTTCGGCGCTTGCCCACAGGCCAATGGATGCCGCACAGCTTCCCGCGTGGCGGTTGCGACCCTTTCCGGCGCGCCTTCAGGCGGTGAGTTCGACCGTCCAGGTCACCAGACTGTCGGGCCTGAGCGAGGCGCGGACACTGCAGTATTTGGTCACCGCGAGCTCGACGGCTCGGTTGGCCCTGTCGAGAGTCGTGCCGGGGGCTGCGATGCTGAAGTGCAGCGTGGCGGCGGCCAATCGGCGCGGCGTCGAATCGACTCGATCGGCCTGTACGCGTACGTTGAGCGCGCGGACGGGCGTGCGCTGCTTCTCCAGAATGGAGACGACGTCCACCGAGGCACATGTCGCGATCGCTGCCAGCAGCACGTCGAATGGACTGGGCGCAGACTGCCCGTCGCCATCGATTCGGGCTTTCGGACCCTCGCGCCGGCCGGCTTCGAAAGCCAGTCCGCCGACCCACTGAACGTCGAGCGGTGCGTGAGCGATGGTTTCCGAAGGCGGCCGGCTCATGTGGGGCTCCGTCAGGAAGCGCAAATCCTAGGCGGAGACTGCGCTGCGCCGTGGCGGCGTGATCGTGCTCGGGATCCTCGCGCGCGGCAACCGGCTGGTCTGGCGAGCGGGGGCGCGAGGACGCGGCGGGCTAGAGTTCGATGAGTCCGTCGGACAGCTCGTCGGCATCGTCGGGATCCGGCGGAAAATGCTCGGCCATCGCATTGCCGCAGGCGCCGATCGCCTCCACGAAGCCCTCGACCACCCGGCCCCGGCTCACCTGGCCGACGAAAGTGTCGATGATGGCCTTCCAGCGGGCCTCACCCAGCTTTTCGTGGATTCCCTTGTCCGCGACGATTTCCACGTACCGCTCCGCCAGCGAGACGAAGAACAGCACACCGGAGTGATGCCGCGTGACCTGTACCCCTTGCTGATAGAACTGCGCCTTGGCGAGCCGACTCGCGCGCGAGTGTTTCACCCGCGTGGGAACCAGTTTCAGGTGCAGCTCTGGCACGAACAGAAGCAGCGCCGCGAGGACAATGAAGCTGACCAGCTGGAGCTGATAAAGCGCAATCCAGTGCACGTGCAGGCCGAGGAGCACCCACATGCCCGGCAGCAGCAGCGCAATCATCGCTGCCCAGAGCAGCGGAACGAAGACATAGTGGTCGCTGGCGCGC
>JAJZMI010000122.1 GCA_021798335.1 Pseudomonadota bacterium
CTACGTAGCATGGGTGAAGGAGGGTCGCAAGTACGACCTGGGTGCCATGCTGATCACGCAGCAGCCGGGCAGTATTCCGGTCGAAATCCTGAGCCAGGGCGACAACTGGTTCATCTTCCATTTGCTGTCGGCGGCCGATCTTACGGCATTGAAAAGAGCAAACGCCCATTTCTCCGATGACCTACTCACTTCACTTCTAAACGAACCCATCCCCGGACAAGGGGTTTTCTGGAGCTCGGTCGGTGGCAAGCCCTACCCCGTGAGCCTACGCGCTCAGTCGTTCGAGCGGCTGTTTACACTCCGCGACGCACGCTACAACCGCGCAGCTGGCACCACTTATGCGGGCGCGCTGCGAAACACCTTCACCGATGCGCCGACTCCTCCCGCATCTGCGCCTTCATCAGCGCCCGAAGATGCGGAAGCGCCGGTCGATGTGATGGCCACGATTGAGGACCGCGCGATTGACGCTCTCCGCAACGATTCCGCGCAGATGACGAAGATCGCTTCGGCCGAAGGGCTGGCCTGGGGTGCGCTCAAGGCATTCCTCTTAGCCCATCTGCCCGAGCAGCTCGACGACCGGGACAACGTCGCATACCGCCTAGTGCGCAAAGCGCTGGACCGCGTTGTCGGTCCGCAAAATCAGGCCTGGGAGTCGTACCGGCACCCGACCCGAAACACCACGTATGTTAGAAAGCGGGGCTGAGAAGTGGTCACTTTCGATCCCTCGATGCTGGCCCTGAACGCGCTTTGCCCGTACTTCACGATGTTCCCCCTGTCGTTTCCGCTTTCCGTGCTGGCCTCGCAGGCGCGAAGCGGCGACGAGGTCCTCGATCCTTTCTGCGGGCGCGGTACGACCAACTACGCTGCCCGGCTACTAGGTCTCGGTTCGGTTGGCGTGGATACTAGCCCTGTGGCGGCAGCCATCACGGCTGCAAAGATTGTGTCTGTCCGACCGTCGGCCGTGATAGCGGAGGCGCGGCGCATTCTGGAGTCGGAGCCGCCGGCGAGAATGCCTACGGGCGAGTTTTGGGAGTTGGCGTTTCACAGTGAAGTGCTGGCCGACCTGTGTCGGCTGCGAGCCGCACTGCTAAGGCAATGCTCGAGTGCACCTCGCCTGGCACTGCGGGCTCTCCTCATGGGGGCGCTGCACGGTCCGCAGCAACGCACGTTTCCGAGCTACCTCTCAAACCAATGCCCGCGGACCTACGCACCAAAACCGGCGTACGCTGTGCGCTACTGGAGAAGCCATCGCCTTCGGCCGCAGCGGGTGGACGTGATGGACATCATCGCGCGACGTGCGCAACGATACTTCGCCGCCGTCCTCCCCGCCACGGGACACGCGCGTCTGGCGGACAGCAGAGATGCGGCTGCGCTACTCCCGCGCGTGCGAAGGAGGCCGTTCCGGTGGATCATCACGTCGCCACCATACTACGGGATGCGTACCTACGTGCCGGACCAGTGGCTACGGCTGTGGCTTCTTGGAGGTCCACCAAGAGTGGACTACAGCTATGGCGCCCAGATCGACCACGGCGGCCCCGAGGCCTTCGCCGAGGGTCTGCGTGCCGTGTGGCGCAACACCGCTGGCGCGTGCGCGAACGATGCGCGCCTCGTCATCCGCTTTGGTGGCATCTCAGACCGCGCAGTCGAGCCCCTCGGGATCATTAAAGCTTCCCTGCGCGACAGCGGTTGGCGCATCCAGACCGTACACCCTGCAGGAACGGCGAAGGCTGGCAAGCGACAGGCCGAGACGTTCCTTCGACGTGCGGCTAAGCCCCGGATCGAGTATGACCTCTGGGCCTGTGTTGCATGAGAGCATTGCTCTCCGCGGTAATGCGCGCTTGGGTAGATCGCACCAATTGCGATTCCTGAATGCGCTATTGGTGGGTCAACCAGAATCAGACCTTCCGCCAGGAGATCGAGGGCGGCTATCTCTGGTCGCCTAAGCGCAACAAGAACGGCCACCGCAATCCCTTCTACGAATTCATGCGAGAGGTTGCGCCCGGTGACCTCGTCTTCTCGTTCTGTGACACACGCATCGCCGCAGTCGGGGTCGTGAGCGGTTACTGTCGGGAGAGCCCGAAGCCGGAGGAATTCGGCACCGCTGGTACCAATTGGAGCCAGATCGGCTGGCGGGTTGGGGTGCGTTGGCAGCGGCTTTCGAATGCGATCCGTCCCAAGGATCACATCGCGCGGCTCCGCTCGGCCCTGCCACTGCAGTACGCACCCCTCAGGCAGGACGGCAATGGATTGCAGGGTGTCTACCTGACCCGGATCAGCCCGGTCCTCGCATCGGAACTCTTCTCTCTGATCGGCGCCGAGGTCAATCGCGTGGCTGATGCCGGGCGGGAGGTCAGCCGGATTGAGCGCGATTCACCGGCGCCCGAACGGGACATCGAGGAGTGGGAAAGGCGCATCGAGGTCGCTATCGATACGAGCGCGACGATCCCAGAGACCGAGCGAACCGCGCTGGTCCAGGCGCGTCGCGGTCAGGGGATCTTCCGGGACAATGTGCGCTCCATCGAGCACGCCTGCCGCATTACCCGGGTGGAGCGCATGGAGCACCTGATCGCGAGCCACATTCAGCCCTGGCGAGACAGCAGCAATGAGGGGCGCCTCGATCGCGAAAATGGTCTGCTCCTGACCCCGACGGTAGACCACCTGTTCGACAAGGGATTCATTTCTTTCGAGAACGCGGGACAGCTGATCGTATCTCCCGTGGCGGACCCGGTGTCCCTCAAACGGATGGGAATCGATCGCGACACCCGAGCAAACGTTGGTGCATTCTCCGAGGGGCAGAGACGGTATCTCGAGTTTCACCGCGAGAACGTGCTGCGCATGGCGCGCGGCCTCTCGAGAGGCGAGCACAGCGACTGAGGGGTTGGTGAATGTCAAGGTAGCGAGCGGCTGCAACGCGATCGTGTCCGGTATCGCTGTTCCAGGTTTCATGTACTGAGTTCAGCCACCCTGGAACGAATTCTCCGGGACACCTTGGCCTCAGTCCACGAAATCTCCGCCGTCGGCATCCCCCGATTACGCGGTGTGAGATTCTGGTGCGGCCCAGCGTCCGTGCAGGATAGCTTCGCGGCGGCTATTGTTATACACGCTGACCAAAGCGATGTGCGGTGCGCACACCAGTGGATCCGCATGGATGGGTAGCCGCGCGCGCAGTCCGGCGCCCCGTACGCTCGGCTGGACGGTATGGGTGGCGGGTCACTATCCGAAGATGCACGCCATCGCCGGGTCGTAGCCCCTCGAATCCACAGCACACAGAGAGTCAATGCCAAAGCCACCCCTGTCCAAAGCCGTCGCGTTGCGCATCGAACTTGCCGAGGTGAAGCCGCTCGTCTGGCGGCGGGTGCTCGTCCCCGACAATTGGACGCTTGCGACCCTGCACAATTACCTGCAGTGGGTGGTGGGCTGGACGGATTCTCACGCGCATGAATTCGAGATCGGAGCGGGTCTGGTCGCAGCCGATTGGTGGATCAGGGAGGCTTGGTCCGAGGAGGAAGACAAACGCTATCGAGACGAGCGTCGGGTCTTGGTCGCTGCCGTCGTGGCGGAGCTGGGGCCGAGGGGAGAATTCGAGTACCGCTACGACATGGGGGACGGCTGGGTACACCGGATCGTCATCGAGTCCGCGGCGCCCTCGGCGGCCGGCGAGCTCCCCCTTCCAATCTGTGTCGCCGGGGAGAATGCTTGCCCGCCCGAGGACGTCGGCGGGCCGCATGGCTACGCGGAGTTCCTTCGGGCGCTCGGCGAGCGTAGGCGCGAGCAGCACGAGGACATGGCGCGCTGGATTGGCGGCGTGTTCGACCCCAAGGGGTTTGATCTGAACTGGATCAACCGGGACTGGAAGGGCGCCAAGCGGCGGCGCCGCTGAGCTGCGAACGCCGGCTCGGTCCTTTCGGCCGCTGTCTCGATCATCCCGCCTTGCGTTGCTCTGAGCGCTGGCCGATCGCGGTCACCTTGCGATCGCCGCGCTCGGTCTCGAGCAGCAGAGCGGTCCACTGCTCGAGCGCCGCACGCCGCTCCTTGAAGTAGTCGTGGCGGTCATAGGTGCCTTCGACCCCGCGCAGCTGGTGCCCCAGGCAGCGCTCGGCCACTTCGCGCCGGATACCGAGCGCGGCGAGCTGGGTCCGTGCGGTGCGCCGCAGGTCGTGGAGCGTGAAGGGCCGCAGGCCGTGCGGCACGCGCTCCAGAGCTACGTTCAGCGTATCGAGACCGACATGCGGTACCCGCTCGCGAGGGTCGCGCCGGCGCTTCGGGAACAAATATTCGCTGCTGGCCGCGACCGTCTTGAGCTCCCGGAGCCAACCGGCCACCTCGGGCACGAGCGGAATATCGAGGGCGGTGCCTGTCTTGGTACGCGACGCGGGAAGATGCCAGACCGCGCCTCGAGTCGTGCTGCCGTCGAGATCAAATTCTTCCGACCGGGCGCCCAGCAGTTCGCCTTTGCGGACGCAGAGCGCGAGCAGCAGTTTGAGGGCAAGCGCGTTGGCGGTGCCGAAGCTCGGCGTTTCGCGGACCTTCTCGAAAAGCTGCGCCAGCTCATCGAGGCTCAGGGCGCGGCTGCGGGGCCTCTCGGTGCCGCCTCCATCGAGGCGCGGTGAGAAACCGGAGGCCGGGTTGGCCGGGACCATGCGCCGGCGCACGCCGAAGGCAAAGATGCGATGGGCGAAGCGCAGCAGGTCGTTTGCCGCCGTTGGCGCTCGTCCCTTGACCTCGTCGATCACGTGGGCGATGTCCGCGGCTGTGACGTCCGCCGCCGCCGTGCGGCCGAGCTTGGGCAGCAGGTACTTGTCGAGATGTCGGCGCGGAACGCTCGGGTGCTTGATCCCCCGGCCGATGATCTCGTTCCGGTACCACTCTTCGCACAACTCTCGAAACGAGCCGCGCTGGCGCTGCGCGGCTTGAGTGGCGCGGCGCACGCTCAAGGGGTCCTGCTGCGTGTCGAGCAGCACACGGGCCTGCCGCGCCTCGATGCGGGCCTGTGCAAGCGACATTGCGGGGTAGTGGCCGAGGGTCAGCCAGTGCTCGCGGCCGGCGAAGCGATAGCGCAGCGTCCACGAGGCGCCATCGCGAGTCTGCTTGCGCAGATAAAGCCCGTCGCCGTCACTGAGCAGCATCTGCTCGCCCGATCGGTGCGCCCGCTCAACGGCGAGCGTAGTGAGTTTCGCGCGCTCCATCCGACCCCTCCATCCGCAGGGATTCGATCCGGTGGCTCTCGATCTGGGTGGTTTGCCAAGTGTTTCAGCTCCTCGCAAGCCGCTCTGAGCGTGGAATAGCCGCCACGGACTTAGCTACAAATCAGCTACCGCACTAGCTACAGGATAGCCGATATGGGTTTGGATGGAAGTGGCCATTTGTGGCCAAAATCCCTAAAAATGCAGGGTAATCTGAACAGCGATGGATGCGCCTGGACACCCCTGAACGCTACTCCGCGTTCTGCACCTGTTCGCGCATCTGCTCGATCAGCACCTTCATGTCGACGGCGGCACGGGTGGTCTCGAGATCCTGGGACTTCGAGGACAGCGTGTTGGCCTCGCGGTTCAGCTCCTGCATGAGGAAGTCCAGCCGTCGGCCCGCGGGCTCGTTGCCGGCGAGTACCCGCCGGATCTCCGCGACGTGCCCGCTCAGGCGCTCGAGCTCTTCATCGACGTCCAGCCGCTGCAGCAATAGTGCGATCTCCTGCTCGAGGCGGTCCTGGTCGGCGCCGGCGGCCAGCTCCTTGATGCGATCGCGGATTTTCGCGGTCAACCGTGCGTGGATGTCCGGTAGCCGCGCCTGGACCTGCTTGACCAGGGCCTCGAGGCTCTCGCAGCGCTGCTCGAGCACCGCGCGCAGCTTCTCGCCCTCGCGCGAGCGGGCCGCGCACAGGTCGCCTATCGCGGCCTCGAACAATTCGCGCACCGCGGCGAGCAATTCCTCGCCCGCGGTCGTCTGATCCTTGAGGACACCCGGCCAGCGCAGCACCTCGAGCAGGTCGACCGAGCCGAGCGGGATGACCCGTTGCAGCTCATCGAGCCGCGAGGTCAGCCGCTCGAGCGCGGCGGCGTCCACCTCGAGGGTCATCGCCGCGGCTTGTGCCGGGCGGTAGATGATCGTGCAGTCGAGCTTGCCGCGGCGTACGGCCTGCCCCAGGTGCTGGCGCAGATCGCTCTCCACCGAGCGCAGCTCCTCGGGCAGGCGGAAGCCGCTCTCGAGGAAACGGTGATTGACGCTGCGCAGCTCGCACACGAGGCTCCCCCAGGGACCGGAGAGCTCGCGCCGGGCGAAACCTGTCATGCTGGCAATCATCTGGTTACGCTACGCTCCCGGCGCGATGGGATGATATAAAGCTGCCCCGAACTCTAGCAGATATAAAGGGATTCGCTTGCGGATCGACTACGCCGAAGTCAGCTTGCAGGGCGGACGGGGGGAGAATCAGGATCGGATCGCCGTCGCGGCGAGCGAGCACGCGGCGCTGCTGATCATCGCCGACGGAATGGGGGGCTACGCCGATGGCGCGCGCGCTGCGGAAATCACCCGGCAGACCGTGCTCGAGTCATTTTCGCACACCGCGCAACCGCTGTTCGATCCCCTCGGCTTTCTGCACCTGACGCTCGGGCGCGCCCACGAGGAAGTCGTCAAGCTCGGCGCGCAAGCGCCGATCGATCGGCGCCCGCGGGCCACCTGCGCGCTGTGCCTGATTCAGCAGGGAGGGGCCTGGTGGGCACATATCGGTGACAGCCGGATCTATCATTTCCGCGACGGCCAACTCATCGGCCGCAGCCGCGACCACAGCCATGTGGAGGGGCTGTTGCGCGAGGGGCTGATCACCGCCGAGCAGGCGCAGGCGCATCCGATGCGCAATTACGTCGAGTGCTGTCTGGGCGGCGGGACGATGTTGCCGGACATGGCGGTCACCTGCCGCCGCCGGCTCGAGCCAGGTGATGCGCTGCTGGTGTGCAGCGACGGGCTGTGGGGGCCGTTGAAGGACGAGGAGATCGGCGCGGCGCTGTACGCCTCGGGCAGCCCGATACGCGAGAAGCTCATGACGCTCGCTCGCCGGGCGGTCAAGCGCGCCGGGCCCGGGAGCGACAACACCTCGGCGGCGGCATTGCAGTGGCTTGGAGAGACGGAATGACCGGAGAGAGAGGAAGCTTCACCCGATCGGGCGGGCGTGCCCCCGATCAATTGCGGCCCGTGGCCTTCACCGGCCGCTTCGCCAAGCACGCCGAAGGGTCGGTGCTCGTGGAATTCGGCGATACACAGGTGCTGTGTACCGCCAGCGTCGAGGAGACGGTGCCGGCATTCCTGCGCGGCAAAGGGCAGGGTTGGGTCACCGCCGAATACGGCATGCTGCCGCGCGCGACGCATACGCGCTCGGCCCGCGAAGCCGCGCGTGGCAAGCAAACCGGACGCACGCAGGAGATCCAGCGGCTGATCGGCCGCTCGCTGCGCGCGATCGTCGATCTGAAGGCGCTCGGCGAGCGCACGGTCATGATCGACTGTGACGTACTGCAGGCCGACGGCGGGACGCGGACCGCGTCGATCGCCGGCGGCTACGTTGCTCTCGCGCAGGCGTGCCGCGGCCTGCTGCGCAAGCGCTCGATCCCGGCCGATCCGCTGCACGGCCAGGTGGCGGCGATCTCCGTCGGCATCGTGAGCGGGGTGCCCGTGCTCGATCTGGACTACCAGGAGGACTCTCACGCCGAGGTCGATATGAACGTCGTCATGAATGACGGCGGAGCGTTCATCGAGCTGCAGGGTACGGCCGAGGGCCATGCGTTTCGCCGCCACGAGCTCGATGCGATGCTGGCGCTCGCCGCGGGCGGTATCGAGCAGCTCTTTGCGCTGCAGACCCGGGCGGTCGGGGCATGACCGGCGAGGTCCGGATACCCGGGGGCCTCGCTCGCGGTCATTGCCAATTCCGTTGAGCCCCGTGCGTTGTGCATGAAGATCGTCCTCGCCAGCGCAAATGCGGGCAAGCTTCGCGAGTTCGGCGAACTGCTTGGGCCGCTCGGTATCGTGGTCGCGCCCCAGAGCGCGTTCGGTCTGACGACGCCCCCCGAGACGGGCTCGACTTTTCGCGACAATGCACTGCTGAAGGCCCGGTTCGCGGCTCGGCAGACGGGCCTGCCGGCGCTTGCCGATGACTCCGGGATCGAGGTCGACGCGCTGCGGGGCCGTCCCGGAGTCTACTCAGCGCGCTACGCGGGCGAGGGGGCGAGCGATGCGGCCAACCTGCGCAAGCTCCTCGCGGAACTCGACGGGGTGCCCGAGAGCGATCGCGGCGCTCGTTATCGCTGCGTCGTGGCGCTCGTGCGCGGGCCCGATGATTCCGATCCGCTGATCGCCGAGGGAACGTGGGAAGGCCGTATTGCGCGCGAGCCGCGCGGCAGCGGCGGCTTCGGCTACGATCCGATCTTCCTGCCTCGAGACTCGGCGCGGACCGCGGCCGAACTCTCGGCGGCGGAGAAGAACGCGGTCAGCCACCGTGCTCAGGCCTTGCAGGCGCTGGTTGCGCGCGCCGGGGCGCTGCGGGCGCGCACGTCCGGGTCGACTTCGACTGGTCGCGGGCAATTGTTCATCCTGGCGGCCCCTTCGGGTGCGGGCAAGACCTCGCTGGTCCGGGCGCTGCTGGCGCGCAAGCCCGATCTGCGGCTCTCGATCTCGCACACGACCCGCCCGAAGCGCGCGACCGAGGTCGACGGCCGCGAATATCACTTCGTGAGCGTCGAGCAATTCAAGCGCATGGTGGCCGAGGATCGGTTTCTCGAATACGCCCGAGTCTTCGACAACTACTACGGGACCGCCCGTGAGCCGGTCGAGGCGCGCCTGGCCGCCGGCGGCGACCTGGTTCTGGAAATCGATTGGCAGGGTGCCCGCCAAGTGCGTCGGGCGGTCCCGGAGTGCCAGACGATCTTCGTGCTGCCACCTTCGCGTTCGGCCCTCGAGCAGCGATTGCGCAGCCGAGCCACAGACTCCGCCGAGGTCATCGCCCGTCGGCTGAGCGATGCCGTGAGCGACATGAGCCATTGGGGCGAGTTCGACTACGTCGTGGTGAACGACGAGTTCGGGCAGGCGGTGGACGATCTGGCGCGGATCGTCGAGGGGCGCGGCGGCCCGCTGGCGGCTTCCCGGCCCGAGCTTGGACCGCTCCTGGCTCAGTTGCTGGCCTGAACCCCTGCGATTGCCGTATAGTAAGCCCTCCTGCGCGTCCGCCGCGCCCGGCAACCCATCATCAGCGAAGTACCGCCATGGCCCGCATCACCGTCGAAGATTGCCTGCAGAACGTGGATAACCTGTTCGAGCTGGTGATTCTGGCCGCGCAGCGTGCCCGGCGGCTCGCCAATGGCGCCGAGCCGACCGTGCCGCTGGAAAATGACAAGCCGACGGTGCTTGCGCTGCGCGAGATCGCCGCGGGCAACGTCACGCTCGAGATGCTTCGCGAGCCGGAGCCGCCGGCCGAGCAGCCGCCGCCGGGGGTGCCGGAGCTGGACATGCAAACGGCCTTCCGCGCGCCGCAGTTCGGTCTGGGCGAGCACTAGCCACGGAGCGGCCGCGCGTCGTGATATGGAGTATGCGTCTTCCCTCCTCGGGTTGCTTCCCGGCGGAAGACGTACCCCTGGGCTGAAGGAATTGCTCGCCACCATCGGCGGCTATCTGCCGCCGGAGCAGGTGGCGCGCATCCGCGAGGCGGCGGAATTCGGGGCATCGGCCCATCAGGGCCAGAAGCGCCTCTCCGGCGAGCCCTTCATCGCCCATCCGGTGGCCACCGCGGCGATCCTGGCCGATCTGCGCCTGGACGCCGATACCCTCGTCGCGGCGATCCTGCACGACGTCATCGAGGACACCCCGACACCCAAGGACCAGCTTGCCGCGCGCTTCGGCGCCGACGTGGCCGCGCTCGTCGACGGGGTGACCAAGCTCGATGCGATTCAGTTCAAGAGCCGCGAGGAAGCGCAGGCGGAATCTTTCCGCAAGATGTTACTGGCGATGGTGCGGGACCTGCGCGTCATCCTGGTCAAGCTCGCCGACCGCACGCACAACATGCGCACGATTCAGTCGATGCCGCCGCATCGGCGGCGGGCGATCGCGCGCGAGACGCTGGAGATCTACGCGCCCATCGCCGAGCGCCTGGGCCTGTACAACCTGAAACTCGAGCTCGAAGGACTCGGGTTTCGCGCGCTGTATCCGCGCCGCTACCGCGTGCTGGAGTATGCCCTGCGCAAGGCGCGCGGCAATCAGAAGGAGTTCCTGAAGAAAATCGAAGCGCAACTGTCCGCGGCACTCGCGAAACACGGCATCCAGGCACGCGTGGAGATGCGCGAGAAGCATCTGTACAGCATCTACAAGAAAATGCTGCGCAAGCGCGCCTCGCTCGCCGAGATCGTCGATGTCTACGGTCTGCGCATCATCGTCGATGAGCTGGATACCTGCTACCGGACCATCGGCGTGGTCCACTCGGTGTTCCGGCCGATGCCGGGGCGCTTCAAGGATTACATCGCCATCCCTCGGGTCAACGGCTATCAGTCCTTGCACACCACGCTGTTCGGCCCCAACGCCGTGCCGATCGAGGTTCAGATCCGCACCGAGGATATGGATCGCGTTGCCGAGTCGGGCATCGCCGCGCACTGGAAGTACAAGACGGGGGAGTTCGCCGGCTCGGTCCAGCAGGAACGTGCGCGCGAGTGGCTCTCCGGTCTGGTGGCGCTGCAGGAGGACGGGAACTCCGAGGAGTTCCTCGAGAGCGTCAAGGTCGACCTGTACCCCGACAAGGTATACGTGTTCACCCCGAAGGGCAGGATTCTCAGGCTTCCCAGCGGCGCAACCGTGGTCGATTTCGCCTATGCGGTCCACACCGACGTCGGCAATCGCTGCGTCGCGGCCAAGGTGGATCGGCGGCTCACACCGCTGCGCACGGTGCTGCGCAACGGGCAGACGGTGGAGATCATTACCGCCAAGGGCGCGGTGCCCAATCCGGCCTGGGTGGGCTTCGTGGTCACGGCCAAGGCGCGCAGCGCGATCCGTCATTACCTGAAAGGTCTGCGGCGCAGCGAAGCGATCGCGCTCGGCCAGCGTCTGCTCGCCCAGGCGCTGGCGGAGTCTCACCTGGTATTGGAGGACGTTGCCCCCGAGGCGTGCGCGGCCGTGCTCGGGGAGCTCGGCATGCACGACATGAACGAGCTGTACGAGAAGATCGGCCTCGGCGAGCGGCTCGCGCCGCTGGTGGCGCGCCGCTTGCTGCCGGCCGCCGCCGAGCCGGGCGCCTCGATGCACGCGCCGCTCGCGATCGCCGGCACCGAGGGGCTGCTCGTCAGCTACGCGCGCTGCTGCTTCCCGTTGCCCAATGATCCGGTGTTCGCGTTTCTCTCGAGCGGCCGCGGCGTGGTGATTCACCGGGACCGGTGCGTCAACGTCGAGGACTACCGCAAACATCCCGAGAAATGGCTGCCGGTGAGCTGGCAGAGCGCTCCGGAGCGCCTGTTCAGCTCCGAGATCCGGGTCGACGTCGTCAACCGCACCGGCGTGCTCGCGCACGTGGCCGCCGCGATCGCCAGCGCCGACACGAACATCCATCATGTCTCGATCGAGGAGCAGGAAGGCGATGCCTCGATCCTGACTTTCGAGCTGAAGGTGCGCGACCGCAAGCAGCTGGCGCGCGTCATGCGCGTCATCCGCCGCCTGCCGGACGTCACCCGGGTCAGCCGCACGATCGCGGCGCACGCGCGCGATGAGCGCTCCGATACCGATGAGCTCGACGAATCGGATTCCAGTTCCCACACCGCATGAGGATCCGCATGAGCCACAGTATCATTCATACCGACGAGGCACCGCCGGCGATTGGCACCTATTCCCAGGCGGTGCGTGCCGGCGATACGGTCTATCTGTCCGGCCAGATACCGCTCGATCCGAGCACCAAGGAGCTGGTCGGCGGAGGCATCGAGGCGGAGATCCGCCGGGTGTTCGACAATCTCGCCGCGGTGGCCCGTGCCGCCGGCGGCACGCTGGCGCAGGCGGTGAAGGTCAACATCTATCTGACCGATCTCGCGCACTTCGCCAAGGTCAACGAGATCATGGCGCAGTATTTTCCGCAGCCGTACCCGGCGCGGGCCGCGGTCGGGGTGGCACAATTGCCGCGCGGCGCGCGCGTCGAGGCGGAGTGCATTCTGCATCTTGGCTGAGGCGGCGGGCATAAGCGCTGCGAGCGAGCAGCGGCCGGTTGCGGCCCTGCGCGGGGTCGGTGCGCAGCTGGCCGAGCGGCTGCGCCGGCTCGGCGTTGCGCAGGTGCAGGACCTGCTGTTCATTCTCCCGGTGCGCTATGACGACCGCACGACCCTGAGAAAAATCGGTGAGCTTTCCCCCGGGATGCGCACCCTCGTGCAGGGCGAGATCCAGCTCACCGACGTGGTGTATCGCCGCCGCCGGCAGCTGCTGACCCGCCTCTCGGACGGGTCGGGGTTTCTGACGCTGCGGTTCTTCCATTTCTCGCCGATGCAACAGCAAGGCCTGGCGCGCGGCACGAAGCTGCGCTGCTTCGGAGAAGTCCGGCGCGGACCGCAGGGCCTGGAGATGGTCCACCCGGAGTACCGGCGCATCGCCACGGACTGCGAGGCGGTGGAGGAGACGCTGACGCCCTTGTATCCGCTCACGGCAGGGGTGACTCAGGGGCGGTTGCGCGCCCTGATCACGCAGGCGCTCGGAGAGCTCGACGCCGCGGGCGTGCGCGACTGGTTGCCGGCCGAAGTGACGGAGAATCTGACGCTGCCGTCGCTGCGCGATGCGCTGCGCTATGTCCACCGGCCGCCGCGCGATGCGCGGCTCGCCGAGCTGTCCGCCGGTCGCCACCCCGCGCAGCGGCGTCTGGCCTTCGAGGAGTTGCTCGCCCATCAATCGAGCCTGCGGCTGTTGAAGCGGGCGGCCAAGACCGATCCGGCCCGGCCGCTTGCCGACGAGCAAGGACTCGAGGCGCGATTACTGGCCTCGCTGCCGTTCGCATTGACCGGCGCGCAGGCGCGCGCGCTGGCCGAAGTCGACGCCGATCTGTGCGCCGAGCGGCCGATGGTGCGCCTGGTGCAGGGTGACGTCGGCTGCGGCAAGACGGTGGTGGCGGCTCTCGCCGCGGCGCGCGCCGCGGGCAGCGGCGCGCAGGCGGCGCTGATGGCCCCGACCGAACTGCTCGCCGAGCAGCATGCGCGCACCTTCCGCGCGTGGTTCGAGCCGCTCGGGCTGCCCGTGGCGCTGCTGTCGGGCACGCAGCCGGCGCGCACGCGGCGAAGCGCTCTCGAGGCGGTCGCCTCCGGCGAGGTGCGCCTCGCGGTCGGGACTCATGCGCTCTTCCAGGAAGGGATCGCATTCTCGAACCTCGCACTCGTGATCGTCGACGAACAGCACCGCTTCGGTGTTCAGCAGCGCCTGCGCCTGCAGGAGAAGGGCCGCGCACAGGGCCGCTTTGCGCATCAGCTGATCATGACGGCCACACCGATTCCCCGCACGCTGGCCATGACCGCCTATGCGGATCTCGACGTCTCGGTGATCGATGCTCTGCCGCCCGGACGCACCCCGGTGCAGACGGTGGTGGTCCCCGAGCAGCGGCGCGAGGAGGTGGTGGCGCGCGTCGCGCAGGCCTGCCGCTCGGGACGACAGGTCTACTGGGTGTGTCCGCTCATCGAGGAATCCGAGGAGCTGCGTTCCCAGGCGGCCGAGGAGACCGCCACGGTGCTGGCCGAGGCGCTGCCCGAGGTGCGCGTCGGGCTGGTCCACGGCCGCCTGTCCTCGGCGCACAAGGACGACATGATGGTGAGATTCCAGGCCGGGCGCGTACAGCTGCTCGTGGCCACCACCGTCATCGAGGTGGGGGTCGACGTGCCGAACGCCACCCTGATGGTGATCGAGAACGCCGAGCGCATGGGGCTGGCGCAACTGCATCAGCTGCGCGGACGGGTCGGGCGCGGCGCGGCGGCGAGTACCTGCGTGCTGCTGTATCGGGCGCCCCTGTCGCCGCTGGCCCGCCAGCGCCTGCAGGTCATGCGCAGCACCAACGACGGATTCGAGATCGCCAGACGCGACCTCGAGCTGCGCGGTCCCGGCGAGCTGCTCGGCACGCGCCAGACGGGCCTCGCGCAGATGCGCGTGGCGGACCTGATGCGCGATGCGGATCTGCTGCCGCGCGTGCAGGCGGCCGCGGAGGTGCTGCTCGCGCGCTATCCGGATACTATCGCGGCGCTCTCGGCGCGCTGGATCGCGGGGGGCGAGCAATACGGGAGAGTCGGGTAAGCGATGTCGGCCCTCATCGATCAGCTTGGATCGCCGCCCCAGGGCGAGGCGCCCTGGTATCACCGACTCGCGCGGCGGGTGCAGGAGTATGGCCGGCTGGCGCGGCTCGACCGGCCGATCGGCACTTGGCTGCTGCTCTGGCCGGCGCTGTGGGCGCTGTGGATCGCCGGCGCCGGGCGGCCGCGCCCGTTGATTCTCGGGATCTTCGTGCTCGGCGTGTTCGTCATGCGCGCCGCGGGCTGCATCATCAACGACTTTGCCGATCGCGACATCGATCCGCAGGTCAAGCGCACGCGCGAGCGACCGTTGGCCGCGCGCCGGGTATCTCCCACGGAGGCGCTGACGTTGTTCGTCGTGCTGATGCTGCTGGCGCTGTGGCTGGTGACGCGGCTGAACCGCCTGACCATCGAGTTGGCGCTGATCGGCGCGGTGCTCACCGCCTCCTATCCCTTCGTGAAGCGCTTCTTTCCGCTGCCGCAGCTGTATCTGGGCCTGTCGTTCGGCGGCTGGAGCATTCCGATGGCGTTCGCGGCGCAGCGGGATCTGGTGCCGCGGCTGGCCTGGGTGCTGTATATCGCCGGGGTGTTGTGGGCGGTGATCTACGACACCATGTACGCCATGGTCGATCGCGACGATGACCGCAAGATCGGCATCCAATCGAGCGCCCTGCTGTTCGCGGATCTGGATCGGCTGCTGATCGCCGTGTTGCAGGTGATGATGCTGGGGGCGCTGGCGCTGCTGGGACGGGATCTGCACTTCGGCCGCTGGTACGAGGGGGGCCTACTCGTGGCGGCGCTGCTGTTCGTCTATCAGCAATGGCTGATCCGCAGGCGCGAGCCCAACGCGTGCCTGCGGGCCTTTCTGAACAACAATTACGTCGGTATGGCGATTTTCGTCGGCCTGGCGCTGCACTACGTGTACGCGCACTGAGCGGCCTGCAGCGCTCAGGCAGCGGCGGACCTGTGGGCCGCTTCCGCCCCGACAGGCGCACGAGATCAGGCCGAGCCGCACCGGTCTGCGCGCGGCTCGGGCAACTCGCCGGTCAGGGGCCGAAGTCGCCATAGGCAGGGCCCGGGGAATTGAGTAGAGTGCCGTACGGGTGGGTGCCGCGACTTCGAGCCGCCGGCCCGCGGCCGATACGTACTTGAGCGAACAGAAGAATCAATCGTTTGTCCGCCGCCTGGGCTTCGCGCTGGCCGGGCTCGCGCATGCCGTGCGGGCCGAGCGCAGTCTGCGCACCCAAGCTGGGGTGTTCGCGCTGGTCGTGGTCGCGCTGATCGTGTTGCGGCCCGGCCCCTTGTGGTGGGCCGCGGTGATGCTGGCCAGCGCGGGGGTGCTGGCGGCGGAGCTGTTCAACACCGCGCTCGAGGCCCTGGCCGATCACCTGCATCCCGAGCATCATCCGCACATTCGCATCGTCAAGGATTGCGCGGCCGCCGCCGTGCTGGTCGCAACGCTCGGTGCCTTGGCCGTGGGCCTCGCGCTTGCCGTGCACCTGTTTTGGCGCTGAGCTGCTCGGCGGGGCCGCAGCGCTCGCCGTGGTCATGATTTGCGCAATTGTCGACTGAAGTCGCACCGCCAAGTTGACATTGGCCGCAGCCGCCGCGAACATGCCGTACCGCAAATCGTTCTACTGCCCGGAGCGCCCATGAGTTCATCCCACGCCGTTCTCGGCGCGATTCGTCACGACTGGACGCTGCCTGAAGTCGAGGTCCTGTTCGCCTTGCCGCTGATCGATCTGCTGCTGCAGGCCCAGAGCGTGCACCGCTCGCATCATGAGCCGAACACGGTGCAGATGAGCACGCTGCTGTCGATCAAGACCGGCGCCTGCCCCGAGGACTGCGCGTACTGTCCGCAGAGCGTGCGGTACGAGACGGGCGTGCGGCGTGAGGCGCTGATGGAGATCGGCGCAGTGCGCGAGTGCGCCGAGCGTGCCAAGGCGGCCGGCGCGACGCGCTTTTGCATGGGCGCGGCATACCGCTCGCCGAAGGCCCGCGAGCTTCAGGCCATCGCCGCGATGGTGCGCGAGGTTCGCTCGCTCGGGCTCGAGACCTGCGCGACCCTCGGCATGTTGACGGCGGA
>JAJZMI010000024.1:0-11539 GCA_021798335.1 Pseudomonadota bacterium
TGGAGGCGTGGTCCGCCGCGACGATCAAGCGCACGTGGGTCAATCACGGTCGCGCCCGCGACTGGATGTCCGTGCGGCACGGCGAGGGCCGTACCTTCCTGCGCCAGGCGACCCAGATCAAGAACGTATGGCTGCCCTACGGCGATTTCGCATGAGTCGCGGGCCTGCCGCGCGGCGCGGCGCTCGATCGGCGGATGCGCCCGCAGCGCGGATCCGGGCGGCGCCCCGGCATTTGACCGTCCGGTCCAAAATGGCGGATTCGACGCCTCGGACGGGCGGCGCCGGCGCTGCTGCGGCTGCTGGCTCGGGGTCTTTGCATGACTGTTGCGCGTTCGCCACAGAGATATTTTCCGCGGCGAAACAGCGCCACGGCCGTTGACACGGAATTCAAACACGTATATCGTTTAACTGGAGTGCGTTAAACGTTTTAGGTTGCAAGTGAGCGCCTTGCTTCCGGACACGGATCGTCCCAGGAGCAAGGTGTTGCGCACGGGGGAAGTCGAGTGCAGAACGCAACATCGCCGTGCCTCTCGGCCGGCGCCGGACAAGATCTGCGACATCGCGTCGTTTGGGCTGTAGATGACGGTCCTTGTGTAACGTTCCTGCAATCTTCGTCGGCTATTATCAACTCTCCACGCCTCAAGCGAATTCCAGCGGTCGGCCCAGCGCGGCCTGCCGATCGCACCCTATTGTCTCTTTGGCACGGCCGTATCGTGACCCGATGTAGGAGAATCCTCTAATGTCCAGTGAGATCCGTAAGGTGGTCCGACAGATCATCGCTCCAATGGCGGTCGTCGTTCCTTGCATGGCGCTGATGGCGGCCGCGCCGGCGTTCGCGTCGGCGCGAAGCCCGAATCGCAGCGGCTCGAGCACTCAGCCGTCGGCTGCGGCAAGCACGGCCGATCCCCCCGCGGACAATTCCGCTGCGCCGCCCGCCACGCAATTGCAGCGAGTGCTGATCGTGGGGGCGGAAAAGGCCATTGCCACGGTGAACGCCCGAAAATTCCAGCACGTCAGTCCGGGCGCGAGCGTCGTGGCGGTGTTGAATAACGTCCCGGGGTTCAACGCGCGGGCGTTGGGGGTGGGCGGCTTCGTCGTCAGTGACACCGCCTTCACCTTGGACGGCTTCCCGAGCTCTGAGCTCGGTACGACGTTCGATGGCATACCCGACATCAATACGTTTCTTGGCGGCTTCTTTGGCAACGGCGACCAGCCGATCGGGCAGCCGCTGGTCGCGATGGACGTGAGCGGCGCGCACGTCTACAGCGGCGCCAGCACGCAGGCGGACTCCTCGATCGATGACCTCGGCGGCACGATTGCGTTCGAGCCGGCCATGCCCTCGAAGCGCTTCCAAGTGCGGCTGGGTGTGACGGGCGGGGTGTATCAGGGCGGTGGCACCGAGATGGTCGATCACATCGCGGTCGATTCGGGCGCCATCAAGTCCCTGCACGGCCTGCGGGTGGTGGCAAAGTACAACCGCACGCGCGTCAACGGGCCGTGGAGCAACGTCGACGAGCACATGAATTCGTTCTACTTCGCGGCCCTGCAGCCGACCTCCTCCGGACACGTCAAGCTGGTCGCGCTGGTGAATGCCGCAAACGGCAACACGCCGAGCTACGTGGCGTCGCCGATCATTGCGAAGTACGGCTACGACTACAACTTTCCGATGAACGTTTCCTTCCAGAACCAGGAAACCCAATCCACCTTCGTGTCGCTGTCGGCGAAGTCGCTGTTGAATCCCATGATGATCGGCGACATCAAGGCCTTCTATGTGGGCACGAACAACGACCGGACCGCGTGGGCCAATCCGATCTACGTGAACGGCTATGAGGGCTACAGCGACCTCAATGTGACGTTCAAGGGCTGCAGCGATCTCAACTCGTTTTTCAGCGCGCCGCCGTATCCGGAGGCCTATGATTGCGCGGCGGCGAGGAGCCAGTTTGGATCATCTGCGGCGGGCACGGCCTATCAGCGCTACATCCAGAATTACTCCGAGATGGGCGCGATGGGCCACTTGACCTTCCTGCTGCCGGACAACACGGTGCAGGTGGGCGCATCGGGCTTCGTCGCTCCGATGCTGTCGACCGAGTCGTGGTACGGATCCTGGCCGGTGCCGGCCAACAGATCGGGCTTCAATGCCGCGTGGCTCGAGCACGACGGGCAGACGTGGATGCAGGCCTACGCGCAGGACAATATCCGGCTGCTCAACGGCCGACTGCATATCTATCCGGGTGTCAAGTATACCCGGCTGGACATGTTCGCGAACGACGATCAAGGGTATTTCTATCAAAACTCCGGCTCGATCACCAAGATCTATCACTACATCGAGGATTCGATCGGTGTGAACTACGCGTTCACGTCGCATCTGAATGCCTACGTCAATTGGGGCCAGTCGACCAAGCCGCCCGACATCAGCGCGTTGTACGGCCAGATCGGCGGCCAGCAGCCCTTGCCGGTGGTCACCAAGCCCGAGACGGTCGATAACATCGATGTCGGTGTGCGGTACAAGGATCCGGCCTACTTCTGGGACGTGGCGTTCTACAACCGCAACTTCACCAACATCTTCAGCTCGACCTACAACAGCGTGAGCGGCATAACCCTGACGACGAACGCGGGCAACGCGACCTCCCGGGGGTTCACGCTCGGCGGCGGGGTGAACCTGCCGTATCACTTCCAGTTGCAAGGTAATGCCGGCTACACGCACTTCGTTTATACGAAGAACTTCACGAATGTGTCGGGGAGTTCGTTTACGAGCGGCATGTGGCGGCCGAATATTCCGGTCGAGACCGCGAACCTCGAGCTCGCATACATCCGTGGCCCCTGGTACGGCAGTGTGCAGGAGCATTACACCGGCTCGGAGTATCTCTCCAATTACTTCACCGGCGTGACGACGAACCAGCAGTTGGGGGGCTATGGAACCTTGAACCTGACGGGATCCTACCGGTTCGATGTGCATACCCCCGTGCTGAAGTCGCTCAAGCTGGAGGTGCATATCGACAATGCGCTCAACAGGCACGCGCCGTTCTACTCACCCGGGTTTGTGCCCCACAACCCGGCCTTGGGGAACTCGGGTGTGCCGTTCACGTACCTGATCTACAATACGCCGATGTTCGCGAGCCTGAGCGTGACTGCATCGCTGTACTGATTCGGGATGAGCAGTCAACGGTGCGTACGGAGCCGCAACGCTTCGTGCCGGCTCAGTGGAGTGGTTCTGGCCGCGGTCGCCCTCGGTGGGTGCACCGCGGCCCGGCCACAGGTCTCGACCGCAGGGGTATTGCGGGGACGTCTGGGCGATCTGGCCGCGGTCACGCACGTGATCGCGACCGGTCGGCGGATCAGCCCGATCGGGCGACTCGGGAGGACGGCGAACTTCCCGTCCACCGTTCTGGTGTCGAAGGGCTCGGCGTACGTTCTTGCGGACGGTGCGACGCACACGCAGTCCGTGGCGCGATACGACGCGGCGACACTCGCGGCAGAGGGAAGCGTTGTAGGGTTCCGGGGTCCGGTCAAAAAGACCGGGCCCCGGGGCGTGCTGAAGATTCCGCATGAGAATTTCTTCCAGGGATTGGCGGCGGGCCGGCGCGGCACGCTGTACGCGGCCGGAGGGAGCAGTGACGTCCTGGTTGCGGTGCGGGCTGGGCGCAAGGGCTTCACCCTGGCCAGGCGCTACCGGCTGCAATATCACCCCTTTCCCAAAGACCAGTATCCGTATGGGTATCAAGGATTTCACCGCGGGCCGCGGCATTTCTATCCGGATGGCGTGACGGTCGGCCAGGGCGGCGGACACGCGTACGTGACCGGGCTGCTCAGCAACGCGGTCGCCCGCGTCAACCTGCGCAACGGCGCGGTGCACTACGCGAACGCGGGTCCGTATCCGTTCGCGCCGGTTCTGACCGACCACGGCCGGCGGCTCGTGATCACCGACTGGGGCGGCTGCGGGGTGACGGTATTGAAGAGCCGGTCGCTGCGGCGGATCGGCACGATCTGTATCGGTCCGAAGACCGGCCCGACCAACGCCGACCCGGGGATTCATCCGACGGCGCTCGTAGCCGTGCCCGGCGGCAGCAAAGTGATCTTTACGGCCTCGAATCTCGATGAGGCCGTGGAAGTGGATGCGCGCACGCTGCATGTGGTGCGCATCTTCAATGATGCCCCGTATCCGGGGGCGCCGCCCGGCAGCTATCCGGACGGGCTCGCCCTGCACGGTGGCCGGCTGTTCGTGGCGAACGCCGGCAACGACGATGTCGCGGTCTTCGATCTGAGTAACGGGCAGCGGCTGGGGCTGATCCCGACGGGCTGGTATCCGACGGGGATCGCCGCGAGCGCGCACGCGCTGTATGTGGTCGCCGCCAAGGGAATGGGCTCGGGTCCGAACCTGCACTTCCAGTGGGTCGGGGACATGATGCACGGGCTGCTGCAGCGGATCTCCTACGGACAGATCCAGCGCGAGCTACCCCGTCTGACCCGGGTGGCGCTGGCCGATGATGGATTCGGGGCCGCGACGCGCAAGGCGCTCGCCGAGCACAATGCGCGTTTGACACGCATGCTGCGTCGCCACATCCGCTATGTCGTATTCATTCTGCGCGAGAACAAGACCTTCGACGAGGAGCTCGGCAAGCTCAAGGGCGTCGGTCACTGGGCCGACCCGCATCTGGCCCTGTATGGGCCGCGGGAGCTGCCGAACCTGTTCTCCTGGGCGCAGCACGCGGCGTTATTCGTCAATTTCTACGCCGATGGCGAAGTGACCGCGCAGGGCCATCAATGGACCACGGGTGCATCGGATTCGGATTTCGTCCAGCGGACTTGGCCGCAGTATTACTCGCACCGCGGCCTGGTGAGCAATCCGGGCTGGACGCAGTCGCTGGTGCCGGGGTCGGCGGGCATGGCGGGCATCGGCGGGGTCACCGGCACCACGGCGGTGCGCGATCCCTACTCCGACTACATCAACCTGTCGGTGCTCGGCAAGTGGTCGAATCCCTGGATCGCGTACCCGGAGCGGCTGTATCTGTTCAACGATCTGCAGGCGCATCACGTCAGCTTCGAGGACTTCGGCGAATTCGTCTCGCGCACCGAGGCCGGGAACATCCCCAAGCCGCTGCGTGCGCATCTTGCCCGGCAGTTCCCCGGCTGGGATCGGATGATCCTCGACACCCACCGGGCGAAGGTGGCTGTGAACTGGATGCGCCGGCACGCGGCCCACCTGCCGCGGTTCATGTACATGTGGTTGCCGGACGATCACACCGCCGGGCGCACTCCGTGTTACTACACGCCCGATTACTACGTCGCCAACAACGATGAAGCGACGGCCCAGGTCATCCATTACCTCAGCACGACGCCGCAGTGGAAGCACATGGTCGTCTTCGTGACCGAGGATGACGCGCAGTCGGGGGCCGATCACATCGACGCGCACCGCACGTTCGCCGTCGCGTTGGGACCCTGGGTGCGGCATGTCGACATGGCGAGGCGATATTCGCAGGTGAACATCATCCGCACGATCGAGGCGGTGCTGCACCTCTCGCCGATGTCCCAGTGGGATGCCAATGCCGCGGTGATCGGCGGCATCTGGCGGCGCAAACCGGATGACGCGCCGGTGCCGGTGATCGTGCCGAAAGTGCCGGTGGCCTTCAATCCGGGCACATGCGCCAACGAGAGACTGATGCGGCGGATGGCCTCGGCGAGCGGCCATGCGCTGACCCGCGCATGGTTGCATGCGCACCAGGGGTTGCTCGCGCAGCAGTTGCCGCCCGCGAGCGACTGGTACACGCCCACGAGTCTGTTGAAAATCACCGGCGCGGAGCAGATGCGCCAGGAATGGGTCGGGAGCAAGGGAGCGGCGAGCTACGCGCGCGCCATGCGCTACCTGCGCGGGTATGCCCGCGCGCATCATGCCCCCGTGAGCCATTACCTGGCGAACGACGACGATGACTGAGGAACGGTGCGCGCCCCGGCGGTGAGCCGGGCGACACCGAGGAAGCGAGCGGTGATATTCAAGAATCTCATTCGCAAGAAACGCGATGGGGCGGCGCTGACGCAGGAGGAAATCGAGTTCTTCGTGCGCGGACTGGCCGATGCGTCGATTCCGGCCGAGCAGGTCGCGGCGCTCGCCATGGCGGTGTATTTCCGCTCCATGAGCTTCCCCGAGTCGGGGGCGCTGACGGTGGCGATGGCCAATTCCGGCGTGCGGTTGCTACGTTCGGATGATCTCCGGAAGAGGTCTCGGGCACACCGGCGGAACGCTCGACAAGCTCGATGCCGTTCCGGGGTGTCGTTTCATTTGGCGGTCAACGAATGCTCGAATGCTACCCGCACTAAAGCCGCCAGAGCCTGTTGTTTCGGCACGGTCATATTGTGGCTCGATGTAGAGGAGAGTCGTCAAAATGTCCAGTGAGATCCGTAAAGTGGTCCGACAGATCATCGCTCCCATGGCGGTCGTCGTTCCTTGCCTGGCGATGATGGCGGCCACGCCGGCGTTTGCGGCGCCGCAAAACGCGAGCCGGAACAACTCCAGCAGTCAGCCGTCGGCCGCGGCCGGCACGGCCGATCCCCCGCCGGGCAATTCTATTGCGCCGCCCCCCACGCAATTGCAGAGAGTCCTCATCGTTGGGGCGGAGAAGGCCATAGCGACGGTGAATGCCAGAAAATTCGAGCACGTCAGTCCGGGAGCGAGCGTAACGGCCGTGCTGAACAATGTCCCCGGATTCAACGCGCGGGCGTTGGGGGTGGGCGGCTTTGTCGTCAGCGGCACCGCGTTCACCTTGGACGGCTTCCCGAGCTCGGAGCTTGGCACGAGCTTCGACGGCATACCGGACATCAATACGTTTACCGGCGGCTTCTTTGGCCAAAGCGACCAGGCGATCGGACAGCCGCTGGTCGCGATGGATGTCAGCGGTGCGCACGTCTATAGCGGCGCCAGCACGCAGGCGGATTCATCGATCGATGACCTCGGTGGCACCATCGCTTTCGAGCCGGCCATGCCGTCGAAGCACTTCCAGGTGCGCCTGGGTCTTACCGGGGGGGTGTATTCGGGCGGTGGCACCGAGACGGTGGATCACATTGCGGTCGATTCGGGCGCCATCAAGTCCCTGCACGGTTTGAGCGTGGTGGCGAAGTTCTCGCGCACGCGCGTGGATGGTCCCTGGAACAATGTCATCGAGCACATGAATTCGTACTATTTCGCGGCCGTGCAGCCGACATCCTCCGGCCACGTCAAGCTGGTTGCGTTGGTGAATGCCGCAAATGGTCAGACGCCGAGCGTCAAGCCCGCGCCGCTCCTGGCGCAGCACGGCTTCGACTTCAACTATCCGATGAGCGTTTCCTTCCAGAACCAGGAGACCCAATCCACGTTCGTGGCGCTGTCGGCGAAGTCGCTGTTGAATCCCATGATGATCGGCGACATCAAGGCCTTCTATGTCGGCACGAACAACGACCGGACTGCGTTCGCCAATCCGATCTACGTGAACGGTTATGACGGATACACCAGTGATCTCATCATACCGTTCGACAGTTGCAGCGACCTCAACGGGTTTTTCAGCGCCCCTCCGTATCCCGAGGCCTACGATTGCGCGGCCGCGACGCAGCAGTTCGGGTCGCCTGCGGCGGGTGCGGACCATCATCGCTATATCCAGAATTACGCCGAAATGGGTGCGATGGGGCATGTGACCCTGCTCCTGCCGGATAACACGGTGCAGGTGGGCGCGTCGGGCTTCGTGGCCCCGATGTTGTCGACCGAGTCGTGGTACGGATCCTGGCCGGTACCCGCCAACAGGACGGGCTACAATGTCGCGTGGCTCGAGCATGACGGGCAGACGTGGATGCAGGCCTATGCGCAGGACAACATCCGGCTGTTCAACGGACGACTGCACATCTATCCGGGTGTCAAGTTTACTCGGTTGGCCATGTTTTCGAACGACGATCAGGGGTATTTCTATCAGCACTCCGGATCGATCACCAAGATCTATCGGTACGTCGAGGATTCGATTGGCGTGAATTACTCGTTCACGTCACATCTGAATGCTTATGTCAATTGGGGCCAGTCGACGAAGCCGCCTCAAATCGGCGCGTTGTACGGCCAGATCGGCGGCCAGCAGCCGTTGCCGGTGGTGGTAAAGCCCGAAACGGTCGACAACATCGATGTCGGTGTTCGCTACAAGGATCCGGCCTACTTCTGGGACGTGGCGTTCTACGACCGCAACTTTACCAACATCTTCAGCTCGACGTTCAACGCCATCAGCGGCATCACCTTGACGACGAACGCGGGCAACGCGACCTCCAGGGGGTTCACGCTCGGCGGCGGGGTGGACTTGCCGTATCACTTTCAGTTGGAGGGAAATGCGGGCTATACGCACTTTGTATATACGAAAGCCTTCACGAACGTGTCGGGCAGCGCGTTTACGAACGGCATGTGGCGGCCGAATGTTCCGGTCGAGACCGCGAACCTGGAGCTTGTGTACGACCGTGGCCCGTGGTACGGCAGCGTGCAAGAACATTACACCGGTTCAGAATACGTCGCCAATTACTTCACCGGTGTCACGACGAACACTCAACTGGGAGGCTATGGAACTCTGAACCTGACGGGATCCTATACCTTCGATGTGCATACCCCCGCGCTGAAGTCGCTCAAGCTGGAGGTGCATGTCGATAATGCGCTCAACAGGCGCGCGCCGTTCTACTCGCCGGGGATACAGACGTATGACCCTTCCGCCGGGTACTCGGGTTCGCCGTTTTTGTGGGAGATCTACAACATGCCGCTCTTTGCAAGCCTCAACGTGACTGCGTCGTTGTACTGAGTCGGGATGAGCAGTCAACAGTGCGAACGGAGCTTCAAGGCTTCGTACCGGATTTGTGGAGTGGACCTGGCCGGTGGCGCAAGCGCGTCGGTGCTGGTCGGTCCGAGGACCGTGGCGACCGACGCCGGCCGGGTTGTCCATCCGGCGGCATTCGTGGCCGTGCGGCGTGAGCCATTACCTGGCGAACGACGACGATGACTGAGGAACGGTGCGCGCCCCGGCGGTGAGCCGGGCGACACCGGGGAAGCGAGCGGTGATATTCAAGAATCTCATTCGCAAGAAGCGCGATGGGGCGGCGCTGACGCAGGAGGAAATCGAGTTCTTCGTGCGCGGACTGGCCGATGCGTCGATTCCGGCCGAGCAGGTCGCGGCGCTCGCCATGGCGGTGTATTTCCGCTCCATGAGCTTCCCCGAGTCGGGGGCGCTGACAGTGGCGATGGCCAATTCCGGCGTGCGGTTGAGCTGGGACGAGCTGCGCGACCGGGGTCCGGTGATCGACAAACATTCGACCGGCGGGGTCGGGGACAAGGTGAGCTTCCTGCTTGCGCCCATCGCCGCCGCGTGCGGTTGCTTCGTTCCGATGATCTCCGGACGAGGCCTCGGGCACACCGGCGGAACGCTCGACAAGCTCGATGCCGTTCCGGGGTACCGCTCCATGCCGACCGTCGAGGAATTCCGCAAAGTGGTCGGCAGTGCTGGTTGCGCCATCATCGGTCAGACCGATCAGCTGGCGCCGGCGGACCGGCGGCTGTATGCGATCCGGGACGTGACGGCCACGGTGGAGTCGATCCCGCTCATTACCGCCTCGATTCTCTCCAAGAAGATCGCCGCGGGCCTGGATGCGCTGGTGATGGATGTCAAGACCGGCTCGGGCGCGTTCATGGAATCAGTGGAGGATGCGCGCGCGCTCTCGCGCAGCATCATCGGTGTTGCCGCGCAAGCGGGCCTGAAGACCCATGCCGTGATTACCGACATGTCGCAGACGCTCGGCTGGAGTGTCGGCAATGCGCTCGAGATCGCCGAGTCGCTCGCATTCCTCGCCGGCGAGGCGCGCGAGCCGCGCCTGGCGGAGGTCGTCTTCACCCTCGCAAGCGAGATGCTCGTCATGGGAGCGGTGACCGACAGTCATGCCGAGGCGCGCAAGCGGGTCGAGGGGGCGGTGCGCTCGGGGGAGGCCGCGGAGCGATTCGCGCGCATGGTGGCCGAACTCGGCGGGCCTGCCGATCTGCTGACGCGCGCGGCGCGCTACCTGCCGCAAGCGCCGCTGGTGCAGCCCATCTTCGCGCCGGCCGAGGGCTATCTCGCGAGCGTCGATGCGCGCGCCGTCGGCAACGTGCTGGTCGAATTGGGCGGCGGCCGCAAGGTCGCGGGCGAGAGGCTCGACCTGGCGGTGGGCCTGACCGAGGTGGCCGCAATCGGCGCCCGTGTCGGCAAGGAGCGGCCGCTCGCCCTGGTGCATGCGCGATCGGCCGAGCAGGTCCGTCAGGCGTCGCAGGCGCTGCAGGCGGCGATCACGCTGTCCGAGCAGCCGGTTGTGCCGCCGCCGATCGTCCACGAAATCCTGGTCAAGATCTGAGCCATCGCCGCGTGCTCATCAGCGTCCCAGTTGCCACTCGGCGCAGATCCCGGCGGGCTCGGGCCGCGCGGGGGTCACGGAATCACTGCGCGGCGCGACGCTGCGGGCGCGGGGCGTAAAAACAGCGTATGAGCGCCGCGAATCACGAGGCCGCGCAGCTGTGGAATCGGGACCTGGCGCCGACGACGGCGCAGCAGCGCACGTGGCGCTGGTATCACTACACCGCGCTGTGGATCGGCATGGTGATGTGCGTGCCGGCGTACACGTTGGCGGCGGGACTGGTCGGCTCGGGCATGTCGGCCTACCAGGCCATCATGACGGTGACGCTCGGCAATTTGATCGTGCTGGTGCCGATGCTGCTGATCGGCCATTCGGGCGCGCGCTACGGCATCCCGTATGCGGTTCTGGTGCGTTGCTCGTTCGGGACGCTCGGGGGGCGCTTTCCCGCGGTGTTGCGGGCGCTCGTGGCGTGCGGCTGGTACGGCATTCAGAGCTGGTTCGGCGGGTTGATGATCTATACGCTGATCGGCGTGGTGAGCGGTCATCCGCTCGGCGGGGCCCGCTTGCCGGTGCTCGGCATCAACCTGTGGCAGATCGTGTGCTTCCTGGCGTTCTGGCTGATGCAGTTCTACTTCATCGTGCACGGCATTGATTCGATCCGCCGGCTGGAGACCTACACCGCGCCGATCAAGGTCGTGATCTGCATCCTGTTGCTCGCCTGGGCCTATCACAAGGCGGGCGGTTTCGGTCCGATCGTCGACCGGCGCTCGCAGTTCGCGCCGGGCGGGCCGCGTGCCGGGCAGTTCGCCGCGGTGTTCTGGCCCTCGCTCACGGCCATGGTCGGCTTCTGGTCCACCCTGGCGTTGAACATCCCGGACTTCACCCGATTCGCCAAAACCCAGCGCGACCAGGTCGTGGGCCAGGCGATCGGTCTGCCGGCGCCGATGGGCCTGCTGGCGGCGCTGGCGGTGTTCGTGACCTCGGCGACCGTGGTGATCTACGGCAAGGCGATCTGGGACCCGGTGAGCCTGGCCGGACGCATGACGGGAGCGACGGTGCTGGTGGCGTTGCTGGTGCTGCTGGTGGACACGATCAGCGTCAATCTCGCGGCGAACCTGGTCGGACCGGCATTTGACTTCTCGGCGCTGTGGCCGCGGCGGATCAGCTACAAGACCGG
>JAJZMI010000024.1:11639-16270 GCA_021798335.1 Pseudomonadota bacterium
GGGCGCGGCCTGCAATTGACCAAATGGTCAAAAGTGGGCATGCTTGAGATGTGTGGTGCCGAAAGCGGAGGGTGCGATGAGTGAGGAGCGTCGAGCGGATATTCGTCCGGGCCGTCTGCCGCCGCAAACCTATGCCGCTCGCTTCGCGGATCACGTTCCTCCCTTGACGGAGGCGCAAGCCCTGCTCGAGGCGAGCCGGTGCCTGTACTGTTACGACGCGCCGTGCATGCAGGCCTGTCCGACCCGCATCGACGTGCCGTCGTTCATCAGGCGCATCGCCGAGGGAAACGTGCGCGGCGCGGCCGAATCGATCCTGACGTCCAATCCCCTCGGCGGCATGTGCGCGCGGGACTGCCCCACCGAGGTGTTGTGCGAGCAGGTTTGCGTGCGCAACACCGAGCAGGGTCTGCCGGTGGCGATCGGGCGGCTGCAGCGCTATGCGGTCGATGGGCTGATGGCCGGTGCGCACCAGCGGCTGTTCACGCGCGCGCGCCCCACCGGCCGGCGGGTGGCGGTGGTGGGCGCGGGACCTGCAGGCCTCGCCTGCGCGCACGCGCTCGCCCGTCGTGGCCACTCGGTCGCGCTGTTCGACG
This sequence comes from Pseudomonadota bacterium, assembly GCA_021798335.1. Classification (GTDB taxonomy): domain Bacteria; phylum Pseudomonadota; class Gammaproteobacteria; order Steroidobacterales; family Steroidobacteraceae; genus 13-2-20CM-66-19. The sequence goes on from JAJZMI010000024.1 coordinate 12,233, forward strand.
CCAGGCCCAAGCCCGGCGGCCTCAACGAGTACGGCATTGCCGCCTACAAGGTCGCCGGCGGCTACGCGCAGCGCGAGGTCCAATGGCTGCTCGAGATCGGCGGGATCGAGCTGCAGTGCGGCTGGCGGCTCGCGAGCGCCGCGCAACTCGAGGCGCTGCGCCGGGAGTACGACGCGGTATTCCTGGGCTTGGGACTTGCGCAGACCTACCGGCTCGGGATCCCCGGCGAGGGGCTCGAGGGCGTCGCGGATGCGGTCGAGTTCATCAGTCGTCTGCGCCAGACGCCGGATTTGGCCGCGCTGCCGGTGGGCCGGCGCGTGGTGGTGATCGGCGGCGGCATGACCGCCATCGATGCGGGCGTGCAAACGAAGCTGCTCGGCGCGGAAAGCGCCACCATCGTGTATCGCCGCGGTGAGCAACAGATGCCCGCCTCGCGCAAGGAGCAGGATCTGGCGCGGATCCAGGGCGTGATCATCCTGCACTGGCTCGCGCCCGTGGAGGTGCTCGGCGAGGGCGGCAGCGTGCGGGGCGTGCGCTTCGCGCGGCAGCGGCTCGAGGACGGGCGGCTCGTGCCGGCGGGCGAGGAGCTGACAGTCGAGGCCGACATGGTGCTCAAGGCAATCGGACAGCGCCTGGAGGCGGGGCTCCCGTCCGAGTGCGGACTGGCGCAACGGGATGGGCGCATCGTGGTCGATGAATCCGGTCGCACCAGTGTCGCGAACGTCTGGGCGGGAGGCGATTGTGTCGCCGATGGCGAGGACTTGACGGTCTACGCCGTCGCCCACGGCTTGCGCGCCGCGCACGACATAGATACGCAGCTGCGCAACGTTCGGGCTCGGGCCGACGGCTGATTGGAGAGAATTCCATGGCGCAATTGGACATCGACTTCTGCGGTATCCGCAGTCCCAATCCGTTCTGGCTGGCGTCCGCGCCGCCGACCGACAAGGCCTACAACGTGGAGCGCGCCTTCGAGGCCGGCTGGGGCGGAGTGGTGTGGAAGACCTTGGCGGAAGCCGGGCCGCCGGTGGTGAATGTCAACGGCCCGCGCTATGGCGCGCTGCTCGCCGTGGACCGCAGCCTGATCGGCTTCAACAACATCGAGCTGATCACGGATCGCGAGCTCGAGATCAACCTGGAGGAAATCCGGGCGATCAAGCGCCGCTGGCCCGACCGGGCCGTGATCGCCTCGATCATGGTGCCGTGCAAGGAGGAGTCCTGGCAGGCGATCCTGCCGCGCGTGGAGGACACCGGCTGTGACGGCATCGAGCTGAACTTCGGCTGTCCGCACGGCATGAGCGAGCGGGGCATGGGCTCGGCGGTGGGCCAGGTTCCCGAGTACATTCAGATGGTGACCGCGTGGTGCAAGCGGTACTCGCGGCTCCCGGTCATCGTCAAGCTGACACCCAACGTGACCAACATCCGCATGCCGGCGCGCGCGGCCAAGGCCGGCGGCGCCGACGCGGTATCGCTGATCAATACGATCAATTCGATCATGGGCGTCGATCCGGAGACCCTGACGATGAGTCCGGCGGTCGGCGAGCAGGGCACGCACGGTGGCTATTGCGGGCCGGCGGTCAAGCCGATCGCGCTGCACATGGTGGCGGAGATCGCCCGCGATCCCGAGACCGCCGGACTGCCGATCTCCGGGATCGGGGGGATCGGCAGCTGGCGCGATGCGCTCGATTTCATCGCGCTCGGCGCCGGGTCGGTGCAGGTCTGCACGGCGGCGATGGTGTTCGGGTTCAAGATCGTCCAGGAGATGATCAATGGACTGGCGGGATATATGGACCGCAAGGGCTTGGCGAGCATCGCGCAGCTGCGCGGCCGGGCGATCGGCAGCGTGACCGACTGGCAGTTCCTCGACCTGAACCGTGTCTCCAAGGCCGTGATCAATCAGGACACGTGCATCCAATGCGGCCGCTGTCACATCGCGTGCGAGGACACCGCGCACCAGGCCATCACGGCGCAGCGCGACGGGCGGCGGCACTTCGAAGTGAAGGAAGAGGAGTGCGTCGGCTGCAATCTGTGCGTCAATGTGTGTCCGGTGCCCGGCTGCATTACCATGCGCGAGCTCGCCGCGGGGGAGATTGACCGGCGCACGGGCCGTGTGGTGAGCGATACTCGGCTCCAATGGACGGCGCATCCGAACAATCCGCTGCGGAGCGGCGCGTAATGGCCGGGCGGCCGAGGAGCGAGCCGACGCGTCGCCCGGGAAGCGAGCCGCGCTCGGGCGGCCGGCGGCCTCAGGCGAAGGGGCGCGGCGGGGTCCCCCGGCGCACGAGTCGAACGCTGCCGCGAGGCAACCGTGAAGCCCAGGAGAAGGCCATCGTCGAGGCCGCCGAGCGGGTCTTCGCGGGCGCGGGCTTCGGCGGCGCCACGATGGCCGAGATCGCCAAGGCGGCGGGCTTGCCCAAGCCCAATCTGCATTATTACTTCGGCAGCAAGCGCTCGCTGTACCGCGCGGTGCTCGAACGCACGCTGCGCGAGTGGCTCGAGCCCACCGACTGCATCGTTCCCGCGGCGCAGCCGCGCGAGGCGCTCGAGGGCTACATCCGCGGCAAGATGCGCCTGTCGTTCACCTGCCCCTATGCCTCGCGCGTGTGGGCGAACGAGCTGCTGCACGGGGCGCCGGAGCTGCGCGCAACGCTGGTGCGCACCTTGCGCCCGCTCGTGCGGCGCAAGGCGGCCGTGATCGACCGGTGGATCGCCGAGGGACGCATGGCCAAGGTCGACAGCAAGCACCTGTTCTTCACGATCTGGGCGGCCACGCAGACGTACGCGGATTTCGCGGTGCAGATCTGCGCCGTGCTCGGCCTCGAGGAGTTCGACCCGGCGGTGCAGGAACGCGCGACCGAGCACGTCGTCGGGCTGATTCTGCGTGGCTGCGGGCTCGCCGGGGGCCGTCCCGGCCGGCGCAAATGAGATTGCAGACTTTGTAATCTGAAATGAATCGTCGATCTGTCATCCTGTGCGCAAGCTGACCTCTGGAGCACCGATCATGGCAAATCCCCCGGGAACGCGGCGTGAGGCGGCATCGCCCGCGGATGCCGCCTGGCTCGAGGCGCACTGGATGCCGTTCACCGCAAACCGGCAGTTCAAGGCGGCGCCGCGCCTGTTCACCCAGGCCGCGGGCGCCTATTACACCGACGCGCAGGGCCGCAAGATCTTCGACGGACTCTCGGGCCTGTGGTGCACGGGGCTCGGACATGCGCGCAAAGAGATCGTCGAGGCCGTAGCCCGACAGATCGCCACGCTCGATTACGCGCCGGCCTTCCAGTTCGGGCACATGCTCTCGTTCGAGCTCGCCAACCGCATCGTCGAGCGCATGCCGGCCGGACTGGATCACGTGATGTTCAGCGGCGGGTCCGGCTCCGACGCCGTGGACAGCTCGCTGAAGATCGCGCGCGCCTACTGGCGGATCCGCGGTCAAGGCGCCAAGACGCGCCTGATCGGGCGCGCGCAGGGCTACCACGGCGTGAATTTCGGCGGCGTGTCGGTCGGGGGGATCGTCGGCAACCGCAAGCTGTTCGGTCAGGGTCTGGAGAGCGCGCACCTGGCCGATCTGCAGCCGCCGCCGGGCTCGTTTTTCCGGGGCGAGCCGAGCGAGGGCGGCGCGGCGCTGGCCGAGTCGCTCCTGGCGTTGATCCGGCTCTATGACGCCTCGACGATCGCCGCCGTGATCGTCGAGCCGTTCGCCGGCTCCGCGGGGGTCATCATCCCGCCGCGCGGCTACCTCGAGCGCCTGCGCGAGATCTGCACCGAGCACGATATCCTCTTGATCTTCGATGAGGTGATCACCGGCTTCGGCCGTTGCGGCGCGTGGACCGGGGCGGAGGCCTTCGGTGTCACACCGGACCTGCTCACCTTCGCCAAACAGAGCACCAATGGCACGCAGCCTCTGAGCGGTGTCGTGGTACGCAAGGAAATCTATTCGGCATTTCTGGCGGCGGGCGGACCGGACTACCTGATCGAGCTGCCCCATGGATATACCTATTCGGCGCATCCGGTGGCCTGCGCGGCCGGAATCGCCACCTTCGA
>JAJZMI010000186.1 GCA_021798335.1 Pseudomonadota bacterium
CCCGCTCGAATGCCTTCCAGTTGAGCATGTCGATCTCGGCCAGCGGCGGGCGCAGCAGCAGATCCGTCCTGCTGCGCTGCGCGGCCGTGAGTGTCGTGCTGTTGACCATGCCGCTGCGCCACAGAATCTGAAAGATATTCGGCAGCTGCCGCCGCGCCCGGATCCAACGCAACAGCTGCCACGGCCGGGGCACGTCGAGCTCATCGCCCCGGGTCGTGAAAGCGCGATCCGCCCCCGCATCGCAGCCGATCACCGGTCCGCGGCCGAGCTCCAGCATGACATCCACGGGGAGGTTGTTCATGGCCCCGCCGTCGACCAACACCTGCCCGGCGTGCACCACGGGCGGCAGCACGCCCGGCACCGACACCGAGGCGCGCAGCGCCCGCCAAAGCTCGCCGCGACGGTGCACGTGCGGGTGACCGGTCGTCAAATTGGACGAGACGCAGAAGAACGAGAGCGGCAAATCCTCGATCGCAAGCTCGCCGAACGCCTCGAACAACATGCGGCTCACCCTGCGGCCGGATACCAGCGACACGAACGGCAGCGTGTAGTCACGCAGCGGCCTGGACTCGACGAAGTAGTGACGGAACCGCTCGGTCAGCTCCGTCACGCTCCAATGGCTGGCGACGGCGGCGCCGAGGATGCCGCCCATGCTGGTCCCGCCGACCAGATCGAGCGGGATCCCCGCCTCGCGCAGCGCCTTGACGGCACCGATGTGCGCAAAGCCGCGCGCGCCGCCGCCGGAGAGCACCAGCCCCACGGCGCGGCCGGTCAATACCCGCGCGAGCCGCGCATAATCGGCCGGGGACTGCACGTGGTGATGCGGGATCTCGGGCAGATTGGCGAGCCAACGGGCGGCGGCGCCGGTCTCGATCCTGGTGTCGTGCACCAGGATCAACTCCCAACGCTGCGGAGTGAGGCTGTGATCGTGCGGCCAACGCAGCGCGCCCCAGCTGCCCGCCGGGCTGTCGGCGCGCGCCAGCAGCAACAGCGCGTCGGCCTGCCGCTCGCACAGCTTCGTCCAGCGGCTCGGCATGGGATCGGCCACGTAGACAACGAAGTCATTGGCCGACTCGATGTTGTTGAACCACTGGCTGGTGTGCGTGCCGGCGCGCACGCTCCAGACCAGCTCTGCGCGCCCGAACTCGGCGAGCGCCTTGATCAGCGCGGTGGAAAAGCCCGCAACGTCCACCTCCAGACTCTGCGGCAGCACCGTGAACGTGGCGGCGCCGCGCAGATGCGCCCGGGGCATGGCATCCATCCGCTCCAGCCGCTCGACCATCAGCTGCGCGATACGCCACATCGCCTGCGGGTCGCGCCGCAGTACGTCGTTGAATGCGCAGGCCGGGATCCGCGCCAGCTCCGTGTTGCGCAGCGCCACGACGTGCGCGGTGCGCGGGCGTCCCGAGATCAGGCCCATCTCCCCGACAGTGTCGCCGGCGGCCAGCCGTGCCAGAAAGCGGCCCTGCACCCGGCCGTCGGCGGTCAGAATCGCCAGACTCCCGCTGAGCACGACGTAGAGCGCATCGGCGGGCTCGCCGGCGGCAAACAGAGCCGCGCCGCCGGGCAGCGACAGCCATTGCGCCGCATCGGCGATCTGACGCAGCACGGTCGGCTCCAGGGCAGTGAACAGCGGCATCCGCGCCAGCAGCGCCCCGAGGTCGGCCCGCAGGTCCGTGCTGCCCTCGTGAAGGCCGCGGTTCATAGGCACGGCGCCGCGAGCGCCGGCGGCCCGAATGCCGCCGATGCGATCGCCGCGGCATCGACTGCAATGCCGTTCATTCAAACCTCCCCGCGTGCTGCGGCACGTCTGTGTTTGTTCAAGCGCGGAGCGCGCCGTGCGCCCCGCTCCGCCGGGCCCCCGCTGTCGGCGGCCCGGTTACCTCTCCAGAATCGCCGCGACGCCCATACCGCCGGCCGTGCAGACCGAGACCAGGCCACGCTGGGCGGCCGGATCCGTGGCGAGCAGCTTCGCCAGCGTCGCCAGGATGCGCGTACCGGTAGCCGCGAACGGATGACCGATGGCGAGGCTGCCGCCCTTGACGTTCATGCGCGTGCGCTCGATCGAGCCGAGCGGCGCATCCAGGCCGAGGTTCTCGCGACAAAACCGCTCCGACTCCCAGGCCGCGAGGGTGCACAGCACCTGCGCCGCGAAGGCTTCGTGAATCTCGTAATAATCGAAGTCCTGCAGAGTCAGCCCCGCGTCCCGCAGCATTGCCGCGACGGCATACGCCGGCGCCATCAGCAGGCCCTCCCGGCCGCCGACGTAGTCGACCGCCCAAGCCTTGCCGTAGCGCAGGTAGGCGAGCACGGGAAGGTTGTGCTGCTCGGCCCAGGACTGCGAGGCGAGCAGCACGGCGCTTGCACCGTCGGTCAGCGGCGTGCTGTTGCCGGCAGTGAGCGTACCGGCACTCGGGTCGAAACTGGCGCGCAGCGTTGCGAGCTTCGCCATCGAGGAGTCCGGCCGGATGTTGTCGTCGATCCGCAACCCGAGAAAAGGCTCGACCAGATCCTGGTAGAATCCCTCGCGCCAGGCGACCGCCGCCTTCATGTGGCTCTCGTAGGCGAGCCGGTCCTGCGCCGCTCGAGTGATTTCCCAGCGCTGCGCCATCAACTCGGCACTCTGTCCCATCGACAATCCGGTGCGCGGCTCGGTCACCGTCGGCAGCACGGGTTTGAAATACCGGGGCCGCAGGCGCAACCACGGCCGCGAGCGCTGCACGAGCGTGCGGCCCCGGAAGCTTGCGAGCAACAGCTGTTGATAGGCACGCGGGTACGTGATCGGCGGATCACTGATGGTGTCCGTTCCGCCGGCGATGCCCACATCGATCTGGCCGAGGGCGATCTTGTTGCCGATCGCGAGCGCCGCCTCCAGGCCGGTGCCGCAGGCGCGCTGCAGGTCGAACCCGGGAGTGCGCGGATCCAGGCCGCATGAGAGCACGCACTCGCGAGTCAGATTGTAGTCCCGCGGATGTTTGATGACCGCGCCGGCGGCGAGCTCCCCGAGACGCGCCCCCTGCAGCGCGAAGCGCGCCACGAGCGCGCTCAGCACTGCGGTGAGCATCTCCCGGTTCCCGACGGACGAGTAGACGCCGTGGGCGCGGGCGAACGGTATGCGCACCCCCCCCAAGATGGCCACTCGCCGTACGGCCGAGCCGACCAGCATAGACCCCTCCCGCGAGACGCCCGGCGACCCAATCCGGCCGCTAGGCTATCATGCGCGGCTCCCGCCGGGGCAATTGCGCCGCGGGCCGCCGACGCTTTTGCCGCACCAGGGTTCGCACGCTATCCTTTTGAATTCAGGCGCGAATTGCGCGGACCAAAGGACAGAATCAATGGGCGAATTCACCCCCCTCATGGCCCGCGACGGGCACAAACTGCAGGCCTACCTCGCCGCGCCGCCCGTCAAGTCACGGGGCGGGGTGGTCGTGATCCAGGAGATCTTCGGGGTCAACGAGCATATCCGCGCCGTGACCGACGGATTCGCGCAGGCGGGCTATACGGCGATCGCCCCCGCGCTGTTCGACCGCGTCCGCCGCGGCATCGAGCTCGGCTACAGCCCGCCTGAAGTCGACGAAGGCCGCGGCTATGCGCAGCAGCTGAATCCCGAGCAGACGCTGAAGGACGTGGCTGCGGCCATCGCGGTCGTCAAGCATGCCGGACGCGTCGCCACCGTGGGCTACTGTTTCGGCGGCGCCCAGTCCTACCGGGCCGCCTGCCTTCTGCCGATCGACTGCGCGGTCGTCTACTACGGCCGCGTCCAGGATGCGGGATCGCCACCGCGTTGTCCGGTGCTGTATCACTTCGGCAGCGCCGACCAGAGCATCCCGCCTCATGAGGTCGAGCGCATCAAGGCGCTGCATCCCGGCGGTACGTTCTACATCTACGCCGGGGCCGGTCACGGTTTCAATTGCGACCTGCGAGCCTCCTACGACCGTGCCGCCGCCGCGCTGGCCCGGGAACGGACCCTGCAGTTCCTCGAACAGCACCTCCAGCGCAACGATCGGGATGGGCCCGGCGGGGCCGCGGACCCCTCGCGGGGGTGATGCAAGAGGGGACTGCACGGCCATGGCTCAGCTAGGCGGCCGCATGTGACCCGGCCTGGCGTTCGGGAGATGCGCAGCCGCCTGAGGCGGCTGACCGCCGGGCGCCGGTAGGGAGTTCCCGCACCCCCCTGGCTCGGCACCGGCCCGCTGCGCTATCGTGCGCCGTATGCGCTATCAAGGGTCCCTGGATTTCCACCGCGACATGGCCGAGCGCATCGGCATCCTCGCGGTGAACTTCGGCACGCCCGAGTCTCCCACGCCGCGCGACGTGCGGCGCTTTCTGGCGCGGATGCTGGGCGACCCGCGGGTGGTGGAGCTGCCCCGGATGTTGTGGCTGCCGATCCTTTACGGCTTCATCCTGCCGCTGCGCCCGGGGCGGGTGGCGCCCAAGTACCGCAAGATCTGGTCGGCGCAAGGCTCCCCGTTGCGCGAGCAGTCGCAGCAGCTGCGCGCGGCGCTGAGCAGCGTCCTCGCGCAGCGGATGATGGCGCCGTTCTCGGTCGAGTTCGGAATGCTGTACGGCACTCCGACCGTGTCCCAGTCCCTGCAACGGCTGCGCGCGGCAGGCGCCCAGCGGATCGTGGTGCTACCGCTGTTTCCCCAGTACTGCGGCGCGACGACGGCCGCGGTTTACGATCAGGTCAACGCGGAACTTGCCCGCTGGCGCTGGCTGCCCGAGCTGCGCTTCATTGCCGAATACCACGATCAGCCCGAATACATCGATGCGCTGCGCGAGAGTGTCGTGCAGCACTGGCGCGCGCATGGCCGCACGGCTCACCTGCTGATTTCGTTCCATGGCATTCCCGAGCGCTACTTCCATCAGGGCGATCCGTACTTCTGCAAGTGTCAGAAAACCGCGCGCCTGCTCGCCGAAGAGCTGCTGCTCGCCGAAGGTGAGTGGACCGTCACGTTCCAGTCGCGCTTTGGCCGGGCCGAATGGCTGCGCCCCTATACCCTGGAGACGCTGGCCGCCATGCCGCGCCGCGGCATCAAAGATGTCACGGTCATCTGTCCGGGCTTCGCGGTCGACTGCCTCGAGACTCTCGAGGAGATCGATGTCGAGAACCGCGCGGCATTCATTCGCGCCGGCGGCGAACGATTCGAATACGTCCCGGCGCTCAACGCCCGTCCGGAGCACGCGGCGCTGCTCGCCAATCTCCTCGCCCGGCACAGCCAAGGCTGGACGGATGTCGACCTCGGCTTGCTGCCGGCGGCGGTGCCGCGCGACAGCTCGGCCTGAGCCGCACGCTAGGACGGCTCACGGCGCAACTTGGAGGTGCACAGATCGAAGATCGCCGCCATGACCAGGCGTACCGAATGATTCATGCTCGCCTCGATTGCCTTCAGCGCCGCCTCGCGGATCGCGGCGCTGAGCAACGGGATCTGTTCCGGCGGCACGCCATCGGGCAATCTGGCGGTGATGCGCACCGCCGGGACATCCTCGACGATGCGCCGCAGCAACTGATGCACGCGGTTTGCCTTGGCGCGCAGCAGCGACTCGTCGTCGCCGAACAAGGCGCCGACCGCCAGCAGATCCTCGACCCATTGCACGCGGACTCGCTCCCAGTCGTGCTCGGATTGGAAAGTCACCCGGATATTTTCGCCCATGTGCGCCGCTCCCGCGGATTGATCCCTGAGGGACCGGAACAGAGTAGGCGCTTCCGGTACGGCCCTGCCAGGGGTATAGGTGGCGAAAACGCGCAGATTTGCGCTTTGGGTGCGCGGCGCACGTCCCGCGATGCCCGGTGTTACGATTCTCTTCGGTCCGCACGGTGCGCCCCGTCGGGCGCCGCGCCCACCCGAACAGGAGCCACCGCCGATGCTGATCGTCACAACCGAGAATGTCCCGGGCTATCGCGTCACCGCCGTCAAGGGCCAGGTGTTCGGCGTCGTGGTTCGCAGCCGCGGCCTGGCCGGCAACATCATGGCGGGGCTGCGCTCGCTCGCCGGCGGCGAGATCTCCGAGTACACGCAGCTGCTCGAGGACGCGCGACGGCATGCCGTCGACCGGATGGTGAAGAATGCGACGCTGATGCAGGCGAACGCCGTCGTCATGATGCGCTTCGACTCTTCCGAGATCGGGCAGACCATGACCGAGATCGTCGCTTACGGCACCGCAGTGAACATTGAGAAATCCCCATGATGCTGCGCACCGCGGTCCTCGCCGTAGGCGTGCTCACCGCCCTGGCCGGGGGCACGCTGCTGCTGGGGCGCGCGGACGGCGGAGCGCAACTGCTCGCGTTCGGCGCCCTGGTGACGATCGCCACCGCCTTCGAGCGCTGGCGCTACCGCAAGCAACTTCCGGTTGCCGGACGCTGGGAACGCACCGGAGAGCGGTTCGAGGACCCCGCCACGGGCCAACCGATGGAGGTCCTTTATGACCCCGCAAGTGGCGAGCGCCGTTACGAGCCGCTGACGCCGCAGTAATTCTCGGGGCGGCTATCGTGCAGCGGCGTGCGTATGGCCGGTCTCCGAAAGACCCGCACGTCAGCGCCGAACCGCCCGCCTCCGACCCGCCCGAGGGGAACGCTTCGGCCGCGCGGCGCGGCTGCGCGCGGCTGTCTGCCGGGGTCTCGCCACTTTCGCCTTGACCGGGGTGCGCTTCTTGGCCTTGACCGTGGTGCGCTTCTTGGCCTTGACCGCGGCGCGCTTGGCTTTGACTTGCGTCGCCTTGGCACGCCGGGTTCGCAGGGCCTGCGGCTTGACCTGCTTCAGCGCGGCGCGGCGCGTCCCGCGGGCCGTGCCCGTCGTGGACTTCTCCGTCACTCGGACACGGCGCCCGGCGCGCGCGCGTGCCGGCGCGGCGCGCCTCGCACGCGCGGGCGGTTTACTCCCAGCCGTGGCCACACCCCCGCGCAGTTGCTCGAGTATCGCCGGGTTCTCCAGCGTGGAAACATCCTGCGTGATGTCTTCGCCGCGGGCGATCGCGCGCAGCAAACGGCGCATGATCTTGCCCGAGCGGGTCTTGGGAAGATTATCGGTGAAGCGGATTTCATCCGGTTTGGCGATGGCGCCCAGCTGTTGGCCGACCCACTCGCGCAGGACTTGCGCCAGATGCGTCGTGTCCCCCTTCGGATGCGCGCCCCGACACACGACATACGCGAAAACCGCCTCACCCTTGATCTCGTGCGGTTTGCCCACGACCGCCGCCTCGGCGACTCGCGGATGCGACACCAGCGCCGACTCGATCTCCATGGTTCCGAGCCGGTGACCGGCGACATTGAGCACATCGTCGATACGGCCCATGATCCAGAAGTATCCGTCGGCATCGCGGTGTGCGCTGTCGCCCGCCACGTAGTAGCGGTTTTGAAATTTCTCCCAATACGCCGCCGTGTAGCGGTCGTTGTTGCGCCAGATCGTGCGCAGCATCGAGGGCCAGGGCTTCTTGATCACCAGGTAGCCGCCCTCCTCGGGCCGCGTGACCGGCTCGCCGTGATCATCGACGATGTCCGCCTCGATCCCCGGCAGCGGATGCGTGCAGGAGCCGGGCTTGGTCGCGGTCACGCCGGGAAGCGGCGAGATCATGATCGCTCCGGTCTCGGTCTGCCACCAGGTGTCGACGATGGGACAGCGGTCCCGCCCGATCACTCGCTGATACCACATCCATGCCTCGGGATTGATCGGCTCGCCGACGCTGCCGAGCAGCCGCAAGCTCGACAGGTTGTAACGCGCCGGAACCTCCTCGCCGAGTTTCATCAGGGCACGGATGGCGGTGGGTGCCGTGTAGAACACCGTGACTCCGTAGTCCTGACAGATCTTCCAGAACCGCCCGCCGTCCGGATAGGTCGGCGCGCCCTCGTACATCACGACGGTGGCTCCGGCGGCCAGCGGGCCGTACGCCAGATAGCTGTGTCCGGTCACCCAGCCGGCATCCGCGGTGCACCAGAACACGTCGTCGTCGCGCAGGTCGAACACCCACTTCGTGGTCAGCTTCGCGCCGAGCAGGTAGCCCCCGCTGGCATGTTGAATGCCTTTGGGCTTGCCGGTCGAGCCTGATGTATAGAGCAGGTAGAGCGGGTGCTCGGCCCCGACCCACTCGGGCTCGCAGACCGACGAATGCCCCGCGATGGCCTCGTCCCACCACAGGTCGCGCCGCGGCTCCATATTGACCTTCCGGCCGGTGCGCTTCAGCACGATCACGCGCTTGATGCTCGGGCAGCCCGTCGCCAGCGCCTTGTCCGCCGCGGCCTTCAGCTCGATGGCCTGTCCACCGCGCCAACCGCCGTCGGCGGTGATGAGCACTTTGGCGCCCGTGTCCTCGATCCGTTCCCGCAGCGCCGGCGCGGAAAAGCCGCCGAACACGACCGAATGAATCGCGCCGATGCGATTGCAGGCGTGCATGGCCACGATGACCTCGGGCACCAGCGGCATGTAGATCGCGACTCGATCACCGCTGTGCACGCCTTGCGCCTTGAGGGCATTGGCGAACTGACAGACCTCGGTATGGAGGTCCTGATAGCTGATGCGGCGGGTATCGCCCGGCTCGCCCTCGAACAGGATCGCCGGCTTGCGGCCGCGCTCGGCCAGGTGCACATCCAGGCAATTGAACGAGACATTGAGCCGTCCGTCGGTGAACCAGCGATAGTTCGGCGCCTCGCTCTCGTCGAGCGTTACCGAGAAGGGCGTGCGCCAGACGATCTCCTCGCGCGCCAGCTGCGCCCAGAAGCCGGTGTAATCGCTCTCGGCGTGGCGGCGCAGGCGCTCCAGATCGGCCGCCTTCAGCCGCGCCCGGGCAGTGAATTGCGCAGGCGGCTCGAACGTGCGCTTCTCCTGCAGGACGGACTCGATGTTCTTGCTTGCCATACTTGCCCCCATCCACCGATCACAGAGCGCCGAGCATAACTGAACCGTTCACGAAATCATGCAGAACCAATGCATGCCAGGCTCACGCATCATCGCCCGCCGCAGACCCGCCGCCGCGCCCGGCGACCCAGGCAGCCAGACGCTCGCCCTGACAGCGCAGCAGCTGGCCGAATCGCAGCCGATCATAGAGCGTGTCCAGCGCCGCCAGATCCGGCATGCGCGGCCGCAGATCCCGCGGCGTCACCTCGAGCGGCATGTCGCATACGATGCGGGTGAGACGGCGCGCCAGATACACCATCTCGCGATGCTCGCGCAGCCGCTCCCGCAGCTCGCGGCCGCCGCGCAGGCCGAGCGCCGTCACCCGCCCGAGTCCGGCATACAGCTCGTCGATCGAGCCGAAAGCGCGCATCAGCGCCGAGGCGGTCTTCGGTCCGACGCCGGGCACGCCCGGGATGTTGTCGGATACATCTCCGGTGAGCGCCAGGTAATCGGCGAAGCGCTCCGGCCGTACCCCGAAGCGGCGCTCGACCTCGTGATAGCCCAGCTGGCCGCGCGCGCCGAAATCCCAGTACAGATCACCCACGCGCACCAGCTGGGCGAAGTCCTTGTCGCGCGTGATGAACGCCGAGGGAATCCCCTGCCGGCGCATCAGGCTCGAGAGCGTCCCGATCAGATCGTCCGCCTCGTAGCGCGAATCGATGAACACGGCGAGGCCGAGCCGGGCACACAGCTCGCGGCAGTAATCGAACTGGACCGCCAGATCCGGCGGCGCCGGCTCGCGGTTGGCCTTGTAGGGCGGATAGATGCCGTTGCGGTAGGAGGTGGCGAGCCGCCGGTCGAAGGCCACCGCGATCAGCTCCGGCCGGGTCCGCTCCAGCAGGTCGCCGAGGAAGCGGGCAAAGCCGAATACAGCGTGCACCGGCCGCTGCTCGAGGTCGAGCATGTCGGGCAATTGCGAGTGATAGGCGCGGAAAACGTAGACCGAAGCGTCGATGAGGTAAATCAACGTCGGCTATTCCACCGTCCGCGCGCGCAGCTTGCGGCCGAGCCCGCGTCAGCTCAGCCAGCGCTGGATACGGTCGTGCAACGGGCTCGACCGCGGGAAGTGCGCCAGCAGATACTCCATCTGGTCGGCCAGCACACGCCGCCCCTTCAGGAAGACGTACTCGGCATAGGTGGGTGTGAACGGCACCGCGATCAGCTGCATGTGCGCCTGCTCCGGGGTGCGCGAGGCCTTCTGATTGTTGCAGCGCCGGCAGGCCGTCACCACGTTGGTCCAGATGTCGAGGCCCCCCTGGCTGAATGGCCGGACGTGATCCCGCGAGAGTTCCCGGGTGGGGAAACGCAGCCCACAGTACAGGCAAACGTGGGCGTCCCGGCGAAACAGCGTCTGGTTGTTCAGCGGAGGCACGTAATCGTGGCGCGTGCTGCCCGGGTTGCCGGTGTGCCCCACGGTGGCAACGATGGAATTGATCTCGAGCGCGGTGCGCCGGCCGGTCAGCGCGTTGATCCCGCCAAACAGCGTATACAGCCGGCTGCCGCAGGTGTACGCCACCTGCCCCTGAGTGTACAGCCGGGCCGCCTCCCGATAATCGATCCACTCGAGCGGCATCCCGGATACGTCTGCGCGCAGCACGAGTTGGGAGAGCCCGCGCGCCGTTGCGGCCGGGATGATACGCGGGTCGTCGATCACACCGTGATCGGCCCGATCGAGGTCGATGCCCATCATGACGGCTGTAAGATTAAGGCAAGAATGTACTTGAGTTCAACGTGCCAACGTGTAGGGTAGACGCTCCGGGGGCCGGCGCCCGGTAAACCGTGCCGGTTGCCGCTTTGCGAGGGCCATCGATGCCAATCATAATCGGCGCGCTGCGCGAAGCGGCGCCCCGCGAGACACGGGTCAGCCTGGTACCGGAAGTGGCCGAGAAATTCATCCGGGCAGGAGCCCGGATCCTGCTTGAGCGGGGCGCCGGGGAACGGGCCAACTTTCCCGATTCGGCCTACCGCGGCGTCGAGTGGAGCGACGCCGCCGGGGTACTCGCCCAGGCGGACGTGCTGCTCACCGTGCAGCCGCTCGTTGCGGCTCAGATTGGCGCGCTCAAAGCCGGCGCGGTGCTCGTCGGCTTTCTGCAGCCCCACGCCCGGCGCGAGGAGATCCTGGCGCTGCAGCGCGCGGGCGCGACCAGCTTCGCGATGGAACTCGTGCCGCGCATCTCGCGTGCGCAATCGATGGATGCGCTCTCTTCACAAGCCGCCGTCGCCGGTTACAAGGCGGTGCTGATTGCGGCCGACCACCTGCAGAAATTCATGCCGATGCTGACCACCGCCGCCGGAACGATCCGGCCCGCTCAGGTGCTGGTCATCGGCGCCGGCGTGGCGGGACTGCAGGCGATCGCGACGGCGCGGCGCCTCGGGGCGGTGGTGGAGGCGTACGACGTCCGCAGCGCCACACGCGAACAAGTCAAATCCCTCGGCGCGAAATTCCTCGACACAGGCGTCAGCGCCGAAGGCACGGGCGGATACGCACGAGAACTCACCGAGGCCGAGCGGCGCAGCCAGCAGGAGGCGCTCGATGCGCGGATCGCCGCCGCCGATGCGCTGATCAGCACTGCTGCCGTCCCGGGCCGGCCCGCACCCAAGATCATCCTGCGCGGCGCGCTGGAGCGGATGCGGCCCGGATCAGTGATCGTGGACCTTGCCGCCGAGCAAGGCGGCAACTGCGAGCTGACGCGCCCGGGGGAAACCGTCGTCCATCAGGGCGTGCAGGTGATCGGACCGGTCAACCTGCCGGCGCAGTTGGCTTACAACGCCAGCGAGATGTATGCGCGCAATCTGTTCAATTTCCTGACACCGGCAATCAGGCAGGGAGCCCTCGAGGTGGACTGGAATGACGAGGTCTTCGCCCAGTCGTGTCTCACGCATGCCGGTGAAATCCGCCACGAGCCGACCCGCAAGACGATCACCGGCTGAGCAGCCTCGAATCGGGGGGAAATCATGACTGGAATCATCGCACTCTACATCTTCATGCTGGCGGCCTTCACCGGCTACGAGGTCATCGCGCGCGTGCCGGTGATCCTGCACACCCCGCTGATGTCGGGCTCGAATTTCGTGCACGGCATCGTGCTGGTCGGCGCGATGGTGGCGCTCGGCGACGCCCATACCCCGCTCGAGAGGACGATAGGCTTCATCGGCGTGCTGCTCGCCTCCGGCAATGTGGTCGGCGGCTACGTCTCCACCGAGCGGATGCTCGAGATGTTCAAATCGAGTCAGGACAAGCGCAAAGGCGGCAAAGCATGAGCGCACTACCGGCCGCGGTGACCGGCGATCTGATTCAGGCGGTGTACTTCGCCGCCGCGCTGTTGTTCATCATCGGCCTCAAGCGCATGAGCTCGCCGAAAGGGGCGCGCGGCGGAATCGTCTGGGCGGGCGTCGGCATGTTGATTGCCGGCCTGGTCACGTTCCTGTGGCCGGGAATGCACAATGACATCCTGATCCTGACCGCGATTTTCGTGGGCGGTCTGGCGGCCTGGTGGAGCGGCAAGCGTGTGCCGATGACCGCGATGCCGCAGATGGTGGCTCTCTACAATGGCATGGGCGGCGGGGCGGCCGCCGCCATCGCCTGCCAGGAGTTGGTGCGCGGCCACCCGTTCGCGCCGGCGCCCGTGGTGCTGGCGGTGATCGGCGCCCTGATCGGCGCGGTATCGTTCAGCGGCAGCCTCATTGCCTTCGGGAAGCTCCAGGGCCTGATCAAGAAGTCGCTGCGCTATCGCGGCCAACAGATCGTCAACTTCCTGGTGCTGCTCGCCACCGTCGTGGTCGGCGCATGGATGATCGTGCTGCACGGGGACGCCCCGATGCAGCTGGTGATTGCTTTTTTCGCGCTGGCGCTCGCCTTCGGTGTTCTGGTCACCATACCCATCGGCGGGGCGGATATGCCGGTGGTCATTTCCCTCTACAACGCGTGCACGGGCCTCGCGGTCGCCTTCGAGGGTTTCGTGCTAGGCAATGCCGCGATGATCATCGCCGGCATGGTGGTCGGGGCGGCCGGCACGCTCCTCACCCAGCTGATGGCCAAGGCGATGAACCGCTCGCTGGCCAATGTGTTGTTCTCCAATTTCGGTGAAGGCGCGGCCCAGGGCGGGACGATCGCCGGCTCGCTCAAGCCCATTGACGCCGCCGATGCCGGCGTGATGATCGCCTACGCCGAGAAGGTGATCGTCGTGCCGGGCTACGGCATGGCGGTGGCGCAGGCGCAGCACAAGATCTGGGAGCTGTGCCAATTGCTGATCGAGCGGGGCGTGACGGTGCGTTTCGCCATCCATCCGGTGGCCGGACGCATGCCCGGGCACATGAACGTGCTGCTGGCCGAGGCCGGCGTACCCTACGACCTGATCGGGGACTTGGATGAGATCAATGCCGAGTTCGACACCACCGACGTGGCACTGATCATCGGGGCCAATGACGTGGTCAATCCGGTGGCCCGAACCGACAAGTCGAGCCCCATCTACGGCATGCCCATCCTGAACGCCGATCGGGCCAAGAACGTCATCGTGATCAAGCGCGGTCAAGGCGCGGGTTTCTCGGGCATCGAGAACGCCCTGTTCTACCTCGACAATACCCGCATGCTCTACGGGGATGCGCAGAAAGCGGCTGCGGAGCTGATTCACGCGGTCAAGGCGGGCTAGGCGGCCCCTCAACCGGACCGCCCTAGGGATGCGGCGGCATCATGAATCGGTGCGGCATGCCGACTCCGGGCATGCCGTGCGGCATCCCGCCCGGAACACCGCCGAAATTACCGTGTGGGGGTCCGAATCCCCCCGGTCCGAAGCGCCTGCGGCCAAAACCAAAGGGCGGATTCGGCCGCAACCGGGGGATCGTGTGCGGCCCGAGCATCCGCTGCTGCAGCATGCGCTGATGGCGCATTTCCCGGCGCATGGTTGCGATCATCATCTGGCGTTGCGCGGGTGTCGCGCGTTCCCAGCGCTGGCGCAGCTGCTGCCGGCGCCACGCGGGCAGGCGCTCGAATTGCTGGAAACTGCGGCGGATTGCGGCACGCTGCGAGGCCGGCAGCGCCCGAAACTGGCGCCAGCGGCGCCGCAGCAGCGCCCGCCGCTGCGGCGTCAACTGCCGCCATTTGCGAAAACGCTGCTGCGCCTGCCGCCGCTGCGCCAGCGACATATGCAGCCAGATCCGGCTGCCGCGCGCAAGCGCGCGCTGCCGCACCGCCGGCAGCCGCGCCCACTGGCCCCGTAATTGCGCCAGCAAATGCCGCTGAGCGGGCGAGAGCGCCGACCAGGGCACCGCGCCATGCGACGTGTGCGGCGCCACGCCCCACGCCGGCGCCGACACGAGCAGCAGAACAAGCAGAGCGATGCGCCACACCCTAATCATCGGCCGCGTTCCTTCTTCACAGAGGACGACCCGCGCGCAGGCTTGCGCCGTGCGGGTGCCGGGGTCCGGGCAGCGTGCGCGGTCTTGCCCAGATCGAGCCGTGACAGATACTCCAGCCAGCGGCTACTTTCGGACTTGCGTGCATGGCTCGTGGGTGCCTGGGCGCCGAGAAACTCCAACAGAGCCAGCGGCACGGGCCGGTGCGCCGGGTGAGCCGGGTGAGTCGCCGGCGGTGGCGCTGCGCGCGCCAGGGGCAAGAGCGCGCCGGCCAGGAGCATCGCGGCAATCGCCCCATGACAACGCTCAACCGCCATGCTTGCCCGGTCCGGCCTTACCGGCAGCCGAAGCCGGCGTACTCCGTGCCTGCGCCACGGCCCACTCGTAGAACTCGCCGTTCCCCCCCTCGACCAATGCCAAGCCATCGCGATCCGTCAGCAGCTGCACGTCCTGCGCGGTCACGATCCCGGGTGCGGGCGGTTGCGCGGTCCGGTACGGCCTCAACAGCCAAACAGCCGCCAGTGCCGCCGCCGCGGTGACAGTCGCCGGCAACCAGGCCCGCGGCCACAGCAGCCGCCCGGACGGCTTCTCGCGCCGTGCGCGCGCACCGGCCAGGGCTACGTGACGCGCTTGAGTCAGCCGCGACCGAACGCGACCGCTCGCCCCGGCCGCATCCTGCTCCAGGACAGCCCGCACCCGTCGCTCAAACCCGGCCAGATCGTCATTCCGCGCGGTCATTCGAGATCTCCGAGCTGGGCCCGCAGCGCGCGCAGCGCCCGGAAGTAATGGGTCTTGACACTGCCCTGCGAGCAGCCCATGGCGTGCGCCGTCTGCGCGACATCGAGACCCTCCAGCGTACGCAGCAGAAACACCTGTTGCTGGCGGCGCGGCAGCGCCGCCAGCGCCCGCTCGAGCGCGGCCAGGCTCTCATCGAGCTCCAGCCGCCGCACCGGTGGCATCTGCGGACTGACCGCCTCGGCAATGGGATCGGCGGTGTCGTCCCCATCGGCCGCGAAAGGCAGCCATGACATCACCCGATTGCGCACGCTGCGCCGCCGCTGCATGTCGCGAATGCGGTTCTCGAGAATCCGGTAGAACAGGGGCTTCCATTGCTCCGGCGGACGATGCGCGTAGGAGCGCACCAGGTGCAGCATCGCGTCCTGCACCGCATCGAGCGCATCGTCCTCGTGGCGCAAAGCCGCGCGGGCGATCCGGAATGCCTTGAGCTCGACGCTCGCCAGAAACAGGCCGAGCGTACGTTCTAGGGTCTGGGCATTCGAATTCGGGAGATCCACGTCGCCGCCTGCGGCAGCCGGCATGCTATAAGGCGGGACGAGCGTAACAGACTCAGGCATGCCCCGTATAACGCGCGCATCGCCTGTCGGTTGACGGCGACGCGCCGCGCGCCATTAGAATTATTCCTGATTTTTCAATGTCTTCCATGTCCTCCGCCTCTGTTCTGCGTGTGGCCCTCCCCACGCCTGTGCGCCGGTTGTTCGACTACCGGGCTCGGGCAACGACGGACCTTCAGGGACACCGAGCCGCCGGCGCGGGGATGCGGGTGCGCGTTCCGTTCGGACCGCACCGGATGATCGGGATCGTCATGGACTGCGCTGAGCGCTCGGATGTGCCCGAGGAGAAGCTCAA
>JAJZMI010000140.1 GCA_021798335.1 Pseudomonadota bacterium
TGGGTTAGAGATCCTCCAGTCTCTCGGCGAGCTGACGCAATCCAGCCGCCAGCGCTCGCGCGCGGTCTGGTTCCCGGGCTGCAGGGGAGGGGTCCTCCAGGATCCGGGACAGCACCGCGCCGAGCGTGGTTCGGTTGAGTTCCGTCCGCGTGCCGTCGGCGTTCTCGACACGATAGGTGAGGGTGAGCGGATCGGTGGTCTCGCCGTGCTCGAGATAGGGAAGCTCGATGCACAACTCCGGCCAGTCGCCGTCATTCCCATCACCCAGGCCTTTCAGCCAATATTCGATCGTCTCGTTGACGGCGCGCTCCACGAGCTTCAATAGCCGCTCGTGAAGCACTTCGTGCAAGGCGTCTTCGAGGGACTCGGAGCCCGCTCCCTGCAGGCGTACCTGAGCTGCCAGTGATTCGACCAGGGTCCATTCGAGGTCGTCCGAGTGCGGGAGCTCCCAATCAGGGAGGTTGAGCACGTAGGGGTGTTGTTGCGTGTTCGTGGTACTCACTCCAGTAGCGTGACAGCGTGAGCGTACGACAGCGAGGCCGTGAAAGGCCATGCAGATAGCCTGCGAGTTTTGATAGAAATAGCGAGTTTACGGGGCGGCTGCCGTTCGGGACTGGGGTTGTGGTGGAAATTCCGGGATCTCCGGCTGAAAATCAGCTCGAGCTTATACTGTGCATTGAACGCGAAATCGATCTGATGCCGCCAGGGACCGCGCGCGGCGTGGCTCAGACCTCGATGCGCGAGAAGCGCCAGGCGCCGAGCGCGGTGACCGCGATGGCGAGCACCACCATGACCAGCAGGTCGAGCGAGGTGCTGAAGTAAACCCGCGCAATGAGCGCTCCGCGCAACCCGTCGACCCCATAGGTGAGTGGATCGACGCGGGTGAGCACGGTCAGGAATGTCGGCAGGTGCTTGAGCGGATAGAGCGCCCCGGAGAGGAAGAAGATCGGCAGCACCAAGAAGTTCATGATCATCTGAAATCCCTGCATGTCCTTCAGCGTCGAGCCGACCGTGGTGCCGACCGCGGTGAATACCACGGCGATCAATGCCAGGAAGAGGAACCCGAGCGCAATGCCCGCGCCGCCCACCGGGCGGAATCCGGCCATCACGCTGACCGCGGCCACCAGCAGTCCCTGGATCATCGAGGTGGTCGCCGCCCCGCAGGTGCGCCCGATCATGATGTGCAGGCGCGGCACCGGCGCGACCAGTGTTTCCTTCAGGAACCCGAACTGGCGGTCCCAGATGAGCTGAATCCCGGAGAACAGCGAGGAGAACAGCACCGTCATCGCGATGACCCCGGGGGCGACGAATTCCAGATAGCTTCCTTCACCGCTGCGGCGGAACACGGGCGAGAGCCCGTAGCCGAGGGCGAGCAGATACAGCAGCGGCTGGCCGAGCGAGGCGGCGATCTGCGCCTTCGAGCGGAAATAGCGCTTCAGCTCGCGCAGCCAGAGAACGTAGATCGCACCCATGAGCCTCTCCTGCGGTTGACGGGTACGCACCCGGATCCCGGCGCGACCCCTCGAGGGTAACCGGCCCCGGCGCCAAACGCGTTGATTCTAAGGGATCCGCTTGCTGTAATCACCGCGCGCAGAGACAGTGCGCGGCTGGCGCAGCGATCGTGATAGAGGAGAAGCCGTTGCAGAAGCTATGCTGCTGGATTGTTCTCATGGTCTTGCTCGTGCCCTCGTGCGCGGCGGCGCTCCCGGTTCGACCGGTTCTGATGAGTTTCTGGGCCGATCAGGGCCCCCTGCGCCGCGGCTTCCCGGTGCCGGGAAGCCTGGACGCCGCGGGAACCCGGCAGCGAAACCCGGCATTCCGTGCGCAGTTGAATGACGTCGATGTGCTCGCCTATGCGTTCCTGGAGGTCGATGCCGCCGGCAACGTCTATTTCCGCAACCCGGCGGTCGATCTGTCGGCACAGGACCTCGCAGGCTTCTGTGCCCGGCATCCGGCGGACTGCCCCGGCGATGCTCGGGCTGCGGACGGCAGTTTCGATGCATTCACGCGCCTTCAGAATCGGACCGGTACGCTGCGCAAGATCATTTCGGTGGGTGGGGCGCACAGCCAGAAAACGATGGACCACGTGCTGGCGCACCCGGCGCGCTTCGTGCGGTCCGTGGCGGCGCTGGTGTCCGCGTACCATCTTGACGGTGTCGATCTGGACTTCGAGCCGAACGCGTTCTTTTTCGGCGACCAGGGCCGCCAGCTGGTCGCGCTGGCCGATGCGCTCAGAGCTGCGCTGGGACCGGCCGCATTCCTCAGTGTCGAGCTGCCCACCGATTGGGAGACGCTGCGGAGCATCGAGTGCAGGGGCACCCGTGGGTGCAGCGACAATTTGGCCGCTCTGGCGCGCGTGGCCTATCTTTCGCTCATGGGCTATGCGGTGCACGTGCCGTACTATCCGGGTCCCGCCATCACGGCCAATGACTCCAACCTCTTTTCGGATCCGAGCGAACCTTTGCTCGCCGGCTTCGATCACATCAGCGACGTGCAGGCCATCGATTATCTGACCTTCCTGGGTGTCCCGCCGGAACGTCTGCTGCTCGGGTTTCCGGCGTTTATGGAACGGTACGCGGGGGTCACGGACCCGGGAACCCGCCACGGTCTCTTCGAGCCGTTCGAGCGCTCGAGGCGGCGCGATCAGGACGGCGGCGCCTACCGCGACGTACCCCGACTGCTCGAGTCCGGATTCCGGCTGCACTACGTGTGGACGGATCATGTCATCAGCGCAGCGTTTGCCTACGACAGGCGGACGGGCCAGTGGGTCAGTTTCGAGGATCCGGCATCGGTCGCGGCGAAGGCGGACTACGTAAAACGCCGCGACCTCGGGGGTATGACGATGTGGCAGATCGCGGGCGATCTGCCACCCTCGAGCGGCAGGTCATTGCTGCAGACGGCCTTGCGCATCCTGCACGATGGAGGGCATTGATCGATGGCTTGGCCGGCAGGCCGTGTTCAATCCGAACTGCCCGAGCGGGCCAATCGAATTGCGCCAGAACTACAGCTTCTCGTGCAGCCAGGTCAACGCTTGGCACGATCGCCGCGGCCGCAGGTCACAACGCTGTGTGCGGCGTGGAGGACAATTGACGGTTCGTAACGAGGCGGTCAATGCACGGACGGCGGTGGCGGGCGCGCGCGGCCGCGTTGCGCGCGCCGCGCGCGAGACTGGCAAGCGCGGTGGCCGTCCCAAGGATCGTACAGCCGCGTCAGACTCGCCGCGGCAGGGTGACTCATCGGGGGGTACGGGCCAGCGACTGTCAATGCGAAGTTTCATCATGGTCGCTGTGGTTGCCGCGACGGCGCCAGCAGCAGCACAGGCTCTCACGCCTCCCATTCCGTTGGCAGCGGCACGTGCAGTCTTTGCGCGCGCACATACTTTGTGCAGCAAAGATGATGGCCGCCTCTGGGGGGTCTCCCTGTGCGGGCCGCTCATGCTGGCGGACCCGCGGACCCATGCTGCAATTTCGAACGTGCCGGTGCCGGGAGCAAGGCATGTCGGCGCGTTCTATCGCTTCACGCTCCCGAGCAGTGCCGCAATTTCCGATACCTGGACGACTTACGATGGCATTCGATTCGCGCAGGTCATATGGCCGCTGGTCGGCAGCGCCGATGCACAAGCTGTAACGCTCATGCACGAGTCGTTTCATCGCATTCAGCCGATGCTGGGCTTCGTGGTCCACGGTGCTCGCAATGAAGCCATCATGATTTCCGGAGATTCGGCGCTCGACACCGAAACAGGCCGTATCTGGTTGCGTGGCGAGATTCAAGCCCTGCGTGTCGCTTTGACATCGAGCGGCGCCGCGCGCAAGAAGGCCTTATCGGCTGCGCTTGAGCTGCGCGCCTACCGGCACGCGATTCTTCCATCCACGGTAGTGCCCGAACACGAATTGGACATCATGGAGGGTCTTGCGGAGTCCACCGGCATTGACGTCGGACTGCCTCGCTCGCGGCGCATCGCCTATGTGCTGCGCGACCTGCGGTTCGTCGAGAACTCTCCAAGCTATGCGCGAAGTTTTTGCTACGCGATTGGTCCGGCGTACTCGGAACTGCTCGATGCCGTCGAACCAAACTGGCGGCGCCTGGTTACGATGAAGACGTCGATTGCGGCGCTTGCTGCGCAAGCCTACGGCATCACGGTTACCACACCGTCAGCCTCTGCAGCGGAAGCGATTCTGGCGCGATACGGGGGCGCTACAATCGAGCAAGAAGAAGCCGCCCGCAGCGCGCGGCAGGCAGCGCGTTATGCAAGGTACCGCGCCGAACTTGTTGTGGGCCGCACACTGCGCCTGCCCCTGGGGCGCTTTAATTTTACCTACAAGCCAACCGAGGTGGACCACTTTGGTTCGTACGGCTCTGTATACCACCATCTCAAGGTCAATGCCGCATGGGGGACGATCGTCGCTTCTCACGGCAATGTATTGATAAATCGGAATTTCAGCGTACTGACGGTGGCGGCCCCAGCACGGCAGTTGGGTGCTACGGTGCATGGGAACGGTTGGGTATTAACGCTATCCCCAGGCACGAAGATCGTTCCGGATCCGCGGAAACCAGGTTCCTATACGATCCGCATTCACCTCACCGCCACTCGGTGAGTGTCGGCGCGAATTGGCCGCAGGGAATCAAATCCGCTGTTTTCGATGCTCAGACCGATGCGCTCAGTCTGCTGGCCACCCTCAATCATGGCCTGGAATACGGCACGGATGCAGGAGGTCGTCAACCACAGGGGGCAGCGTCGCGGTGGTTCCGTTCCGCCCGAACGCCTCGGATGCCTTGCGCCGACCCGCACCGGGTGAGTCTATCTGCGCGGCGTATTCCGCTTCCCGGTGGAGCGCTAGGCCGAGCCGCTGCCCCCGTCTTCCACCGCCGCCGGAGCGCCCGCAAACAGGGCTTGATTCGGTAAAAACGACCTCGCGCTGCCGTATGATAGTGCCCGAACATCAAGGGGGACGCCGGTTCAACAGACGTTCCGATTCCTGGGGGCTCGGCGTCAGCAATTCGGACGCCATGATCGCGTCCAGCCGCTGACGGCGCGTCAGACGGCGTATGACCAAGTCAATTGGACGCGTGGCGGTGCGTCCTGTTCAACGTGACTGTTTCGGTGCCGAGGGGGGGCACATCTCAGAATCGCGACGGCGTCTTGCGCAGTCCGAGGAGGGCTGTTGCACGCGCAATGTGCTTCTGAACGGTTCGATGCGAGACGGAGAACGCCGCGGCGATCTCATCGTAGCTGTAGCCGGCGCGGTGTGCCAGGAAGATCTGGCACGTGCGGTGACTGACCCGGTCCAGAGCCCGGGCCACCTGATCGAGGCGCTCGCGCGCGGCCAGTATTCTTTCGGCACTCGCGGCGGGTTCGACCAGGGCGGGATCGAGCTCGAGCGCCATGAGTTCCTCGGGAGAGACGGACACGGTGCGCTGCCGGTGATACTGATTGATGGCGAGGTTGGTGACGATGCGCGACAAGAGCGCCGCCTCGTCGCGCACCTCGCGTGTCTGCCGGTACTCCAGGAACCGCAGATAAGCCTCCTGGACCAGATCCTCGGCATCCTCCAGCGGCCGTCCCAGCCGCGTGCAGACCCTGATCAGTCGCGAATACCACGGCGGAGTTCGAGCGGCGTTGTGAGGCGGCGAGCGTGGCGGGTCCGGCGACAAATGGGGGCTGCTCTGTTGCGAAGCATTTTGGATTCCGAAAATCGCAACATCGCGCCCCTCACGCACCCAGGCGCCAAAGAACAGGACCTGCGCACGTGCGAGAACGCGATGCTGATGTGGCCGCCATACTCTGTGGATTGACGTTCGAGTCAAGGTGCTAATCCGAGGCGGGCGCGGTGTCGTGTGTCGAGCGTATGCGAGCATTGTGACCAGGCGCGTGGGTGTCGGTTGGGAATGTCGAGTGCGAGGAGACATGATTGTTAAACGCAGGAGACGTGGCGTCGTGTCGCTCAGGAAGACACGCCCGGCGTTCCAGGGCGGTGGTCTGGAACCGCGGTACTTCTGGAGGTGCGCCGGTTCACGACAGGCGCGTGAACAACCGGCGCCGGTCGGCGGGATGTGGCGTGGCGTGCGCCGGCGCGTTCTCGTTCCCAGCGAAGGAATGCGAATTCGTCCCGCAGTCGGTGTCTAGATCATGAATGTCCTCGCGAAAAGAAAGAGTGCTCGCGCGCCCGCCGGGCTTTGCGCGGCTGCGAAGGCTGTTGCGACGGCACGGCCGCTCCGCGGAAGACGCGGAGGATCTGATTCAGGAAGCGTTTCTGCGCCTGATGGAATACTGCCGCAGGGAAGAGGTTCGCAACGAGGCGGGATTCCTGCAGCGCACCGTCGTCAACCTGTCCATCAGCCGCTATCGCGCCGAGTGCCGTCATCCGGCGGCCGGGCAGCCGGTCGAGGAGCTGGCGGAGATCCTGCCGCTGGTGGCGGCCACGCCCGGGCCGGATGAGGTTTTGGCGGCCGAGCAGCGTCTCAATGAGGTGACGAAGGTGCTCGAGGCGGTCAGCCCGCGGACGCGGGATATCTATCTCGCCCACCGCGCCGGATACAGTTATGACGAGCTGGCCGCGACCTATGGCGTGTCGGTCAGTACGATCGAGAAGTCGGTCGCACGGGCCATCGTGGCGCTCATGGATCTGAGGGACGCGACATGAAGGGCGCCGCATCGGAGCGTGCGCACAGCGATCGGCGGGTCCGGGCCGAAGCGGCCGCATGGCTCGCCAGACTGCACGGCCCCGATCGAACGCGGGATACCGAGAGCGGATTGCGCCGGTGGCTCGCCGAGCATCCGGCACATGCCGCGGAATTCGAGCGTGCCACCGACGTTTGGACGGATACCGGCGGCGTGCCGTTTCGCCTCCGACGCCGATTCGCCGGGTCGCGTGGCTCGCGCCGGCGCAGGCGTTTCGGCTGGAGTGTCGCGGCGGGCCTCGCGGCCAGCCTCGCCATCGCGCTTTGGGCGCGGCACGTGCTGGCGCGCACGATCGTGAGCACCGGGGCCGGGGAGCAGAAGACGATCGAGCTGGCCGATGGCTCGTGGGTGACGCTCGACACGAACAGCCGCATCGTCGTGCGCTATGGCCGGCGCACGCGCCGCGTGATCCTGCGTTACGGCGAGGCCTATTTTCGGGTGGTGCACAATCCCGGACGGCCCTTCGTGGTCCTGGCCGGCAACCGGAAGGTGATAGACCTCGGCACCTCTTTCGTGGTCCGGCGCGGAAAGGTCGGCGCAACCCTGACGGTCACGGTGATCAAGGGACGCGTGGCGGTCGCACCGCTCGACGTGGCCGACCGCGTGCCCAAGGTGTCGTTGCGGACCGTCCTGCTGGTCACGGCCGGCACGCGCCTACTCCTGCGCCCACACGCTCCGCCCACGCTGCGGGCCGAGCCGGTGGCCCAGGCCACCGCCTGGCTGCGAGACGAGCTGATCTTCAACAACACGCCGCTGGCGGTCGCGGCCCGACACTTCAACCGGTACAACCGCTGCAAAATCATACTGGGTGCGTCCCAGCTCCAGGCTCTGCGTGTCGGGGGTGTGTTCCGGCTCAGCGCCGCGAAGAGCTTCGTGCGCTCAGTCGCCGAGGCTCACCATCTGCGCCTGATCGCGCGACGCGACACATGGATCCTGGAGCCGCGCACAAGAGTTCCGGACGGGACATCAGACCATCGTCCCTGACGTCTTTCGCGTACGCCGAAGCGTACATGCATACGGACGCCTGATGTCCCGCGCTCTGCGGTACGGATAACCCGGACGGAACAATCGAAACGCAGGCATGGCGTTCCCGCGGCAATTCCGAGTCCCATCCGCTGCGGTGTGCCGTCAATCGACTTTCTCTCTTCCGTGCGGTCCGCGCCATTGAGGCTTTTGACGCGCTGCGGCGTCTTCGACGACAGGGGGCCCGTAATGCCCGTCATTACGGCCACAGTCGCAACACAAATCAATCCATGTGCGATGGACTGCCGGAGAAGCTCACTATGTCCAGAACGATCGGGTCTCGCAAGGGCTCGGCGTGGATCGCGTCGATCCTCCTGAGCGCCTGCCCACTCATTGCCGCCGCGCAAATTCGCTTCAATCTGCCGGCCGAGCCGCTGGCGCAGGCCCTGCAGGACCTCGCAACCGAGGCGGGACTGAACGTTTACTACGATCCTTCGGAGGTCGCCGGACTGAAGGCCGATGCGCTGCAGGCGGACCTCACCCCGAAGGCCGCCTTTGCGCGACTCCTGGCCGGCACCCGGTTGGTCGCCGTGTACGTGGATTCCGACACCGTGCGCGTGGTGCCGAAGGCTGATGCCGCAGAAGGACTTCGCAACGACAGTGCGTCGGGCCGCGCACGCCATGCGCTCGGCTCGCGCCGCGACAGTCGAACGATGTCTGCGGATGATCCCCCGGCCGCCGGCCGCGCCACCGGACCGCATCGGAGCGCGAGCCGGTCTGAAGACAACCATCGAAAAGCACAGGCAACCGCGCTCAAGGAAGTGATTGTCACAGGCTCACGGTTGCCCACGACTTCCAAGTACACCTCACAGGAAGTGTTGATCTACAACCGCAAGGCCATCGAGCAGAGCGGCAGGAATTCGATCGCCTCGTTCCTCTCGACGCTGCCGCAAGCGCCGGTCACGTCGCTGGATACGGCCTACGGTTATTATGGAACCGTCAGTCTCCGGGGACTTCCGCTCGGGACGACCCTCGTACTTCTGAACGGAAGACGCCTCGAAAGCTCCGGCATATCGGGCGGTGAATTCTTCGACTTGAACGATATTCCGCTGGCCGCTGTGGGCAGAATCGAGGTCGACCCGACGGGGTCCTCCGCGATTTACGGTTCCGATGCCATCGGCGGCGTCGTGAACATCATTCTGAAGAAGCACTTCAACGGATTCGCGGCGAACGTCCGATACGACTGGGCGAAGGATCTGGGGAACATGCGCACGAGCGTAGCCTGGGGAAGGCAATGGCGGCGCGGCGGTCTGTCGGTGATTGCCAGCTACGGGGTCGACAGCGGCCTGTCGAGCGCCGACCGTCTCCTGACGGCGAGCAATGATTATCGCAGCTTCGGCGGACCCGATAATAACTACCCGGCGTGTTTTCCGGGAAATGTGTTCTCGATCAATGGCGCGCCGCTGCCGGGCGCACCGCCGGGGAGCGACGC
Organism: Pseudomonadota bacterium; assembly: GCA_021798335.1. Taxonomy (GTDB): domain Bacteria; phylum Pseudomonadota; class Gammaproteobacteria; order Steroidobacterales; family Steroidobacteraceae; genus 13-2-20CM-66-19. The sequence continues at coordinate 9,135 of JAJZMI010000140.1, forward strand.
GACGTATGCCGAGGTCAATGGGTCGGCGACGGCCGGCAAGCCGGCACTCTCGCAGTTTACCTACGGCACATTAAACGAGTGCGCGCTCCTGTACGGAGAGTCGCTCCAGCCGGCTCGGCATCGCGAGGGCATCGTCGTCGAGGGGCACATCAGAATCGCGGCGCACGTCAGCGCCTTCACCGAGATCGTCTATACTCACTACACGGAGAGCGCGCTGCAGAATTATCCCTTTCTGTTCGGAACTGCAGGCTTCCAGGAGTTCACTGTCTCCGCCCAGAATCCCTACAATCCATTCGGCGAGACGGTTGGCGTGGCAGAGTCGTTCCGCAGTATCCCTGCCAGGTACAACGACCAGACGAACTTCTTTCGACCGCTGGTCGGCGTCAAGGGTACTCTCGATCATCGGTGGCACTGGGAGATTTCCGCGTGGGAGTCCAGGGACTGGACGCGCGTGCTGGATTCATACTCGATTCCAAATAATGTTGCGATTCAAAATGCGCTGAATTCGCCCAACCCCGCCACGGCGTTGAATCCATTTGTCAAGGGTCCGTCCGCTTCGTTGTCTCTCGTCGATTCCCTCTTTGGTAGTGAAATATACAAGCAGATGGGCAAAGACGAATCGGCCGAGGCCTATGTCCGCGGGCGCATCATGCGGCTCCCGGCTGGGCCCGTGAAAGCCGTTGTCGGTGCGGACTACGTGCGAAGCACTCTGTATGACAATCTGGTGAATAATGGAGTAAGTCCGCCGAATACGAAACTCAACTACAGCAGGCAATATAGCGCCGAATTTGCCGAGGCGCGGGTGCCGGTGATCGGGCGCCTGGGATCGCTCACCCGTCACTTCATGACGGTTACGCTGGCCGGACGTCACGATCATTACAGCGACTTCGGAAACGCGAACACCGACCAGTTCGGGATCAAGATCAAGCCGACAAACTCTCTCCTGTTGCGTGGGACCTATGCCAATGCATTCGAGGCGCCGACACTGCCGGACCTGTACAGCGCGCAGGTCTCGGCGCAAGTGTTGATCAGAAATCCAGTGACCGGAACGCCGGAGATCACCAACCTCGTCGGCGGCGGTAACCCGCGTCTCCAGGCGATCACAGGAAATACGAGCACGTTTGGCGTGGTATACGTCAGCCAGGCCGTTCCGGGACTGACGCTGGCGGTCACTCAATGGAGCGACAGGGAAAAGCATGTCATCCAAAGCCTGAATCCGCAGGTTATCGTCGACAACGCGTCGAGCTTTCCCGGTCGGGTGATCACCAATTCTGCCGGCCAGATCGTTGAGGTCAACGACACGGAGACGAACTTCGGATCCATTGATGTCGCCGGACTTGACTACCAGGCGAGTTACACGCGAGCGCTTGGTCCCGGCAAGTGGTCGCTTGGGGTCAATGCAACTGAGACCTATCGGTATCGGCAGGCGCTCGTCGCCGGCGGGCCTGCCATCGAGGCAGTCAGCAAGGCCCAAGACGACGGAGACTGGGCCCCGAGGTGGAAGGGGACGGTCTCGCTCGGCTGGTCGGACAGGACGGTGACGGCCGTGATGAATGGGTATTACACGGGGAAGTATCGCGACTATAACAGCCTGCGGGAAATCGGCAATTTCTGGATCGTGGATGCCAACGTGCGCTGGGCGCTGGGTCGAGACTTTCTGCAAAGTGACGGATATCTGCGGGGCACTTATGTGGAGGGGGGCGCGCAAAACCTCTTCAACAGGGCGGCGCAGTTTTCGAACTACGAGAGCGATTTCTCGGGATTCGATGCAGCGGAAGCGAGTGTCATCGGGCGATCACTATATGTTCAGGCGGGCGTGCATTGGTGAGAAACGCCGAGAGCCGCGGATCAGCGTCTGTCGTTGGGTAGGGCGTGCGGGGGTGAGAGGAAAGAATCATGCGAGTGATCAATCTCAGGATGGCGGGTGTTGCGGTTCTCTGGGTGGGTATGGGGTGGGTAAGCGTGGCGGCGGGCGCCGGCGCGCGAGCGCCGGCAACCGTCCGCGACGGCATCGAGATGCGGAGTTTGGCGTTTCCTGCCTATATGCTCGGGGGAGGACCTCCGTGTGGCTTTGGGACGGACTATCAATCCGTGGCGACCTTCTCGCCGCTCGGGAGGCGATTTGTGGTGGTGCTCGAGCGGGGAAGCCTGAGGCGCAGGGTGGACGAGTACACGCTGCTCTTGTGGAAGACGGGAGCGAAAGGCCTCGTAGGACCCTTGCGTCTTCTCACGATGAATTCGTCGACGTACTACCCGGGAATCGATCCGGCAACGATAACCTGGAGCCGTACCGGGCAGTCCATGACATTCCTCGGAACGCGCGGCGCGGGCCATGAGCAGTTGTATCGTTTCACGCTCGCCTCGAGGACGCTGCAGGCCTTGACGCACAGCAAGACCTCGCTCATCAGCTTCAGCATGGATTCGGCCGGCACTGCGTGGGCATATGGGGCCGTCGGCGCCCCGCGGAGCCTCTGGAACCGCGGCACGATGGCGCATGGCCTGCCGGTCACGACTCAGAGCATGCCGTCCGTCCTGTTCGGCGAAGTCAAGGAGCCGTGGGCGGAGCAATTCAGTACATTGTACGTTTCGGGGCCGTGGGGGACCCGCCGGATCCGGCCCCTGCCCGGCAGCCACTTCGACTATGAGCAGACCGGGCAGGACGCGCGCAGCGTGTCGATGTCCCCGAATGGCCGCTATGTGATCGTCCCGGAGACGGTGCCGTATCGCGAAATTCCTGACACGTGGCGCCGGTACACCAACCCCACTGTACAAATGTCATTTTCCCAGGCGCTGGGACCGGCGGAGCGGCATAAGAGCGAGGACATCGTATTGTTTTCGCGACTCGTCCTGGTGAATGTGCGTACGGGAAAGAGCCGGATTTTGCTTAACGCGCCGACGGGCGGCGCGGGTCCGCCGGTGGTGTGGGCTCCCGACAGCCGGGATGTGATCATCAGTCACACGGTGTTGCCGATCGGGGGTGGGGGACAGGCGGCGTGGAAAGCGGATTCCGTGCAGCAGACGGTGGAGGTGAGCATTCGCAGCGGTGCGGTGACGGCAATAGGCCGGCAATGCGCCGCGGCGCTCAGCTGGAGCAGAGCGGGGCTGGAGTGCACGACTACGATCAAGAGTGTCGATGGCGAAGTGAGACGTGCGCTCGCCAGGGGCGGGCGGTTCTCGAGACGGCTCTGTCCTGAGACCGAAGACATCCACTTTCAGGAGGCGCCAAACGGGCGCTGGCGGGCCACGACCGGCGAGGAAGCGCCGCCACTCGATGTCTTTGTGCGAGAGGGTCTGAACTCGCCTCCGGAGCTGTATTATCGGAAGAAGGGCAGTCCTCATGCGCACGTGCTATTGAAGTTGAATCCGCAGTTGCGCCGCATTGCGCTCGCCCGGGAGCGGCTGGTGACCTGGGACTGGGCCAAAGGCCATTCGATCACCGCGGGACTGTACTACCCGCCGCATTATCAGCCGGGCCGGCGCTACCCGCTGGTGATTCAGACGCATGGATTCGATCCGCACCTGTTTCAGTATTGGGGCGAATATCCGGTTTCGAACGCGGCGCAGCCTTTGGCGGCGCACGGCATTTTCGTGCTGCAGGTCAATGATACGTCACTGCGTTTGCAGGAGAAGCCCGGGACCGGTCAGCTCGAAGAAGTCCGACGGGCCATCGAGATCTATCGGACGGCCATCGCGTATCTGGCGGGGAAGGGGCTGGTCGATCCCCGGAGAGTGGGCATCATCGGCTTCAGTCATACCTGCTTCTTCGTGGACTGGGCGTTGACGCACGATCCGCGCCTGTTTGCGGCGGCATCGGTGACGGAAGGCGGAGACGGGAGCCCCATGGAATACATGCTGAGCATGATGGGTGCTGTCATTACGCAGTCCTTATATGGAGGGCCGCCCTTCGGGAAGACATTGAAGAACTGGGTGAAGTGGAGTCCCATCTTTCACGTGAACCGCGTGCACGCGCCGCTATTGCTCGTCATCCCGCATCCCAAGGTTACCACGCTGTTCGAGTGGGAGTGGCTGCACGGGCTTCGGGAACTGCGCAGGCCGGTACAGATGCTGGTGCTGGATGGCCGCATCAAGGACCTGCACACCATGCGACTTCCGGAAAGTATCGCCGTGGCGTCGGGCGAGAGCGTCGATTGGTTCGATTTCTGGCTCAACGGTCAGGAGCCTCGGGGTCCTGCGACGCGCAGCGAATACCACCATTGGCAGCGGCTGTGCGCGGAGCAGCAGCGCGAGAATCCCGGCCGGCCGGTGTTCTGTGTGACGCGCAGCCCGCGGCGATCGGGAAAACGCCACGGGTGATCGGCGGCGTTACCGGGGTCGAACTTGGTGCAGCCAGGTCTCGCACGCCAGGTAGTCCATGATGCGCGTGGGCGGGACGGTGAGAAACGGTTGGTCGGGCGTCAGGTAGTGTTCCAGTCTTGACCGGTCGAGCAGTCCGTGCCGGACCAACTCGCCATCGAGGAGGCACTGGCGCAAGACCGGAACGTTGTGCCGGACGACGTGCTGCCAGTACTGGGCGGAGGTGCCCTTGACCGTTCGCCGCGTGATCTCGGCGGGCAGGAGATCGTGAAAGGCGCGTCGCGCGAGGCCGCGGGAGATGCCGTTTGCGAGCAGGACATAGGTGGGAATGCGCAGCGCGAGCTCCACGACGGGTTGCGCGGCCAGCGGGTGGACGGCGGGCGCCAGGATCTCGCGGCGATAGGTGTTGTAATAGAAGGGAATCGAGAGGGCGACTCCGAGGCTGTGGATTCGTTTCCCGGGACACAGCGAGACGGCCGGGTCCAGCCAGGGGTGGGGAGGGTCGCTCGTCGAGACGCCGTGGAAGACATCATCCCGCAGCAGATGAGGCTGGCGCATCGGATCGATGGGCTGGGGAAGCGGCGCGCGGAGGAATCCATGGCGGAAGACCTTGCGCAAGACGCTCACGATCGATTCGCCGCTGAGGGTCGCCGCCCGCAGAATCTGCGGACCCAGGCCGGCGCGCAACGGATGGAGGAAGGCGTAATCCACGGCGCCCACGGCACGCTGAGTGGCGTAGAACACGGTGTCGCCGCCATGGCCGGAAAAACAGGCGGTGGCCCCGGTCTGGGCGGCCGATTCGCATTCGGCGGCATCATCCTCGTAGCTGAAGACATACGCCGAGGGGACGGGGGCGAGGGGGGCGTTTCCGATGCGGGGATCCCGAAGGTCGAGGAGGCGTTTCTCGTACTCGGTCAACGGGAAGCCGCAGCGCCGGGCGACGATTCGGGCGAATTCCCGCTCATCGCCGCTGGAGGCAAGGCGGAGGAGCTTGGCCCGATCCTCGGGAGCGAGTCCGACGGGAAGCGGGAGAGGGTACGGCGCCGCATCGGAGGCGGGCATGAAGAAGTTGAGGCCCTGCACCTGGGGCCGATGGGTCTGTCGGGCAATGCAGGCGGCGACGATGGAGGAGTCGAGACCGCCCGAGAGCTGCAGGAGAATGCGATCGTGCGCAGCGGTCAAGGCCTGCACCGTGTCGAGGACGGTCGCGCGCAGGGCTGCCGCGGCCTGCGACTCGTCTTCCAGCGGGCGCTCGATGCAGAATCGATCCGGGTGCCAGAGGGTGGTGCGCGCCGGGCGGCGCTCGGCGAACGTGGTCCATTCGCCGCCCGGAATGTCCTCGACTTCCGTCAGGGCGCAGCGGCGCGAGGGCTGGAATCCGAGCGCCAGGCGGGTGGCGAGGTATGACCGGTCGACGGTGAGGGGCGGGGCGATGTACCGCACGAGATCCGCGAACTCGGAAAAGATGACGTGAATGCCGTCCCACATGAAGTGGAAGCAGGCCAGGGACGCGGTGGGCTCGCGCAGCAGGCTGCACTGTCCCGAGCGGGCATCCCGGATCAGTGCAACATAGGCGCCCCAGTAGCGCTCGATCAGGTCACGGCCCGCGGAGGTGACGATGCCTCGAGTGCTTGCCTCGTCGAGGTCGCCGACGGTCGTGCTGTGCGCATCCGGTGTCCGGCGATACAGGGAGCCGAGAATCACTCCTTGCGCATGGGCGAGGGAGTGAACGCCCGGGGCGCTCGAGTCCGAGGACGCGTGTCCAACCAGCACGCCGGGATGCCGGTACACCAGCGCCCACGGCGGTTCGGCGCCGAGGCGGTGCGCCACGCGCTGGACGCGAGCGGTGCTCTCGTGATCCGAGGGATTCCAGAGGAAAACGAGGTAGCGGCGCATCGGGCGATCACGCGACGAAAATGACGGTGTAGTGACGCGCTCGCTCGGCGTCCTCGTTCAGGGAGACGTCCGCATCTTGCACCCAGCAGTGGGCGGACCAGGGCGTCAGCGTCACGGCGAACACCCAGTGGGGAAAGCAGCCGTACTTCGCCAAAAACGCCAAGAGCGCGAGAGAATCGAACAGGCACAGCGCGTCTTTCGGATACAGCGGGCGCATCCGCTGAAAAAG
>JAJZMI010000150.1 GCA_021798335.1 Pseudomonadota bacterium
CGCCCGCTCGCGCACCACGATCTTGCCGTTGAACGCCACGCGCGCCCGTCCCGAGGCGATGCCGCGGAATGTCTCGATCGTGCGCGTGTTCGGCGCCACATGCTCGCTGAGGGCGTACATGTCATGGCTTTGCTGATGATCTGCGAGCGCCGCGGCCGAGAGCGCCAACTCCGCGCCCGCGCCGGCGAGGCGCACGTGCGCCGTCGAGCGCGCCGTCAGCGCGCCGGTGCCGACGGCCAGCAGGTGATAGCGGGCATGCGCGGACAGTTGCGCCGTGAGCGTGTCGAACCAGGCGGCGCGCGCCGCGCATTGCTGCAGGCGGTAGTGGGTCAGGCGCGCGTTCTCGCCCACATCGACGCGTACCGCGCTGTTGACCAGGCTCGCCGCTTCCGGCGCGCCCACGTGCCGCTCGAGCACGGTCAGCTCGGCGCCGGCCTCGAGAGCCACGCGCACGCGCGGATACGATGCGCCGGCTTGGGCGCCGGCCGTCGCCACGAAGATCAGCTCGATACCCGCGGGCGCCGCATTCGCGCGCACTTCGATCGAGAGCGCATCAGTCGCAAAGGCCTCGTTGAGCAATGCCAGGCGCGCCTCGGGAAAGTCCGGGCACGGAAGCCAGGCGTCGCTGCTCGACGGCCCGGATGAGCGCAGACTCCGCACGGTGAGGTCCGGGCCCGAGGCCGGAGCACCCGACCGCAGCAGGCCGTCGACGAATACGTAGCGCACGAAGCCCGGAGGCACTTGCGGCAGGGACGGCATCGCCGGGCCGTGCGTCTCGACCGGCGCGAAGCGGGCGTGCTCGAGGACGCGCAGGTTCGTGTAGCGCCAGTTCTCCTCACGCGTGGCCGGCAGGCCTTGCGCACAAAGCTTCTCGATCGCCTCGTCCCGGCGACCGGGATCGATGACGCTCGCGGGCAGCGCGGCATGTACCGCGCCGTATTCTTTCCTGATCTGTTCCGTCACCGCCGGGCTCATGCCGCCTCGCTGATCAGCCAATCGTAGCCGCGCCGCTCGAGCTCCAGGGCAAGCGTACGGTCGCCGCTGCGCACGATGCGGCCGTTGACCAGCACGTGCACCCGGTCCGGCACGATGTGCTCGAGCAGCCGTTGGTAATGGGTCACAAGCACCAGCGAGCGCTCCGGGGCGCGCAGGGTGTTGACGCCGTGCGCGACGATCTTGAGCGCATCGATATCCAGTCCCGAGTCGGTCTCGTCGAGCACCGCCAGGCGCGGCTCGAGCACCAGCATCTGCAGGATCTCGTTGCGCTTCTTCTCGCCTCCGGAGAAGCCTTCGTTGACCCCGCGCGAGAGCATGCTTTCATCCATGCGCATCAGCCGCATCTTCTCGCGCACCAGGGTGAGGAACTCGAACGCGTCGACCTCCGGCTCGCCGCGCTGCTTGCGCGCGGCGTTGATGGCCGCCTTGAGCAGATAGACGTTGTTGACCCCCGGGATCTCGACGGGATACTGAAAGCCGAGGAACACGCCCGCGCGCGCGCGCTCCTCGGGAGCGAGCGCGAGCAGATCGTGCCCTTGGAAACTGATCCGGCCGGCGGTGACCGCGTAGCCGGGACGACCCGCGAGCACGTAGGCCAGGGTGCTTTTCCCCGAGCCGTTCGGGCCCATGACGGCGTGGACCTCGCCCGCGGGCACTTCGAGGTCGAGGCCTTTGAGAATTTCCTTGCCATCGACCGTGGCGTGAAGGTTTTCGATCTTGAGCATGCTGATGACCTGCGTTTCTAACCGACCGCGCCTTCGAGGCTGACCGCGAGGAGCTTCTGCGCCTCGACCGCGAACTCCATCGGCAGCTCCTTGAATACCGACTTGCAGAAGCCGCTGACGATGAGATTGACCGCATCCTCGGCGGAGATGCCGCGCGCCAGACAATAGAAGAGCTCGTCCTCGCTGATCTTCGAGGTGCTCGCCTCGTGCTCGACGGTGGCCGAGGGGTTCTTCACCTCCACGTACGGGAAGGTGTGCGCGCCGCATTGCCCGCCCATCAGCAGCGAGTCGCACTGGGTGAAGTTGCGCGCACCATGCGCGCTCGGCAGCACTTTCACCAGGCCGCGGTAGGTGTTCTGGCCGCGGCCGGCGGAGATGCCCTTGGAAATGATCGTGCTGCGCGTGTCGCGGCCGATGTGGATCATCTTGGTGCCGGTATCGGCCTGCTGCCGATTGTTGACCGTGGCCACCGAGTAGAACTCGCCCACCGAGCCGTCGCCGCGCAGCACGCAGCTCGGGTACTTCCAGGTGATCGCCGAGCCGGTCTCGACCTGCGTCCACGAGATGTGCGAGTTGCGGCCGCGGCACTCGCCGCGCTTGGTGACGAAGTTATAGATGCCGCCGACGCCTTGTGCGTCGCCCGGGTACCAGTTCTGCACCGTCGAGTACTTGATGTAGGCCTCCTCGAGCGCCACGAGCTCCACCACCGCGGCGTGCAGCTGGTTCTCGTCGCGCTGCGGGGCGGAGCATCCTTCGAGATAGCTCACGGACGCGCCTTCCTCGGCGATGATCAGAGTGCGCTCGAACTGGCCGGTCTTCGCCGCGTTGATGCGGAAGTAGGTCGAGAGCTCCATCGGGCAGCGCACGCCTTTGGGCACGTACACGAACGAGCCGTCGGAGAACACCGCCGAGTTCAGCGCCGCGAAGAAGTTGTCGCTGTACGGAACCACGCTGCCGAGGTAGCGCTCGATGAGCTCGGGGTGATCGGTCACCGCCTCGGAGAACGGACAGAAAATCACGCCCGCATCGTGCAGACGCTGCTTGAACGTCGTGGCGACCGAGACGCTGTCGAACACGGCGTCCACCGCGACGCCCGCGAGCCGCGCCCGCTCGTGCAGCGGCACACCCAGCTTCTCGTAGGTCTCCAGCAGCTTCGGATCCACCTCGGCCAGGCTCTTCGGCCCGTCGCTGTTGCGCTTTGGCGCCGAATAGTAGGAGATCGCCTGATAGTCGATCGGGGGATAGTGCGCGTGCGGCCAGTGCGGCTCGCGCATCGTCAGCCAGTGCCGCAGCGCCTTCAGGCGCCACTCGGTGAGGAAGGCCGGCTCGCCCTTCTTGCGCGAGATGAGACGGACCACGTCCTCGTCGAGGCCGGGAGGAACGGTATCGGCGTCGATCTCGGTCACGAAGCCGTGCCGGTAGCCGCGGCCGAGCAGATCCTCGAGCTGTGTCGCTTCTTTCATGTCCAATAAGCCAATGGATGGATCACGCGTTTGGGATGCGCAGCAGTGCCGGAGACATCGCCGCCTTCACGTCGCGCTCGAGCACCGGCAGGCGGGCGTGGATGGGGTCGATGCCCGCCAGCTGCGCCAGGTTGACGTCCCCGAGGGAGCGCCGGATGGCCAGATTCAGCTGCTGCCACGTGTGTCCGACGCGGCAGGTCTGCTCGATCTCGCAGTTGCCGTGGGCCACCGCGCAGTCGGTGAGCGCCACCGGGCCCTCGAGCGCATCGAGAATCGCCGCCGCACTGATCTGCGCCGCGGGGCGCGCCAATTGATAGCCGCCGTGCAGCCCCCGGGTCGAGACGACCAGGCCCGCCCGCTGCAGCTGCTTCAGCAGCTTGCTGACGGTCGGCGCCGCAACGCGCGTCTGCTCCGCGAGCGCCGCGGCCGTGTGCAAGCGCTCGGGCTGCGCGGCAAGCACGGCAAGCAGGACCGTGGCGTAGTCTGTGAGCCGGCTGATACGGACCATCCGGAGTACCCTCGTTAACTAGGACTATTTTAGTACTAATTGGCGAAGGAACCAAGGGCATGCAGGGCCGGTCATTTGGTATTCTTGCCGTTCCCGTGGCGCGCACCAGAGTCAAGCCGATGCACCGGCGCGCGCGGCCGAATCACTATAGTGTCGCGGAGAATCCTCATGAATCGCAGTGAGCTCGCTCGAATCGCCCAGGCAATGGTGGTCAAAGGCAAGGGACTTCTGGCGGCCGACGAGAGTACGGGAACCATCCGCAAGCGCTTCGAGGCCATCAAGCTCGAATCCACCGAGGAACACCGGCGGGTCTACCGTGAGCTGCTGTTCACCACGCCCGGCGCGGCCGAATGGATCAGCGGTGTCATTTTCTACGACGAAACGATCCGCCAGAAGACCGCCGACGGCCGGCCGTTTGCGCAGTACCTGACGCAGCAGGGCATCATTCCGGGCATCAAGGTCGATCTGGGCGCGAAGCCGCTGGCCGGCTTTCCGGGCGAGACCATCACCGAGGGGCTGGACGGTCTTCGCGAGCGGCTGATCGAGTACCGCAAGCTCGGCGCGCGCTTCGCCAAATGGCGCGCGGTCATCGACATCGGCGCGGGGATTCCCACGTCATTCGGTATCGAGGCGAACGCTCATGCGCTGGCCCGGTATGCCGCGCTCTGCCAGGAGAACGAGATCGTGCCGATCGTCGAGCCGGAGGTGCTGATGGACGGCGATCATTCGATCGAGCGCTGCGAGGAAGTGACGGACGCGACGCTGAGTTGCGTGTTCAAGCGCCTGCAGGATCATCGGGTGGAGCTCGAAGGCATGGTGCTCAAGCCCAACATGGTGATCTCCGGCAAGAAAGCCGCGCGCCGCGCCTCCGCCGAGGCGGTGGCGCAGGCCACGGTGCGCTGCCTGAAGCGCCATGTGCCCCCGGCGGTGCCCGGAATCGCCTTCCTCTCCGGCGGCCAGTCGCCGCAGGAGGCCACGCTGCACCTGTCGCTGATCAACCGTCTGGGGCCGTTGCCCTGGTCGCTGACCTTCAGCTACGGGCGCGCGCTGCAGGAGACGGCGATCGAGGCCTGGGGCGGGCGCAGCGGCGATTTCGCGGCCGGTCAGCAGGAGTTCGCGCACCGGGCCCGCCTGAACAGTCTCGCGGCCGCCGGCCGCTACACCGCGGACATGGAACAAAAAGCCGCTTGAGCCGGCAGAACGAGGACGAAAGACCCCGCGTGAGCGACTCCCAAAGCAACCCGGGCGCGGATGCGGCCGAGGCCGTGATCGACGTTCGCGGCGTGCATTACGCCATCGGCGATCGGCCGATCTTCGCTGGACTGGATTTGACCGTGAAACGCGGTCTGATCACCGCGGTCATGGGGCCGAGCGGCACGGGCAAGACGACGCTGCTGCGGCTGATCACCGGCGAGATCTACGCCGGCAGTGGCCGGGTGGCGGTGTTCGGCCGCGACGTCGGTACCCTGACCAGCCGCGAGCTGTACGCGACCCGCCGGCGCATGGGCGTGCTGTTCCAGAACGGCGCGCTCTTGACCGACCTCGATGTGTACGAAAACGTGGCCTTCCCGGTTCGCGAGCACACGGATCTGCCCGAGTCGCTGATCCGCAAGCTGGTGCTCACCAAGCTCGAGGCGGTGGGGCTGCGCGGGGCGGCCGAGCTGATGCCGGCGGAACTCTCCGGCGGCATGGCCCGGCGCGTGGCGCTGGCGCGCGCCATCGTCACGGATCCGGAGATACTGATCTACGACGAGCCGTTCGTCGGTCTCGATCCGATCTCCCTGGGCGTGATCCTGCGCCTGGTGAAGCAGATGAACGACGCGCTGAAGATCACCAGCGTGGTCGTCTCGCACGACGTACACGAGATCGCCACCATCGCCGATTACAGCTATCTGCTCTCGGACGGCAAGGTGGTCGCCTCCGGCACGCCCGCGGAGCTGGCGCGCAGCGATTCGGCAACCGTGCGTCAGTTCATGACCGGCGGCGCCGAGGGGCCGGTACGCTTTCATTATCCGGCGCCTGACTACGCCGAGGAGCTCATGGAGGTCGCGCGATGAGCAACGGAGCCCGGGCGGGCGTGCTCGAGCTGGTGCGCAAGACGGGCGAGACGGGCGTATTTTTCGTGCGCTTGCTCGCGGCATGCATTCCGGCGCTCAGCCGGCCGCGCCTGATCATCGCGCAGATCTACAACGCCGGGGCGCGCTCGCTCATCATCATCATGCTCTCGGGCCTGTTCACCGGCATGGTGTTGGGTCTGCAGTTCTACGATGTGCTCAACCGTTTCGGCGCCACCGAGGCGCTCGGCACGGCCGTGGCGCTCGCGCTGCTGAAGGAGCTCGGGCCGGTGCTGACGGCGCTGCTGTTCGCCGGCCGCGCCGGTACCGCGCTCACCTCGGAAATCGGCTTGATGCGCGCCACCGACCAGCTGACGGCCATGGACGTGATGGCCGTCGATCCGATCCGCCACGTGGCCGCGCCGCGCTTCCTCGGCGGACTGATTGCAATGCCGCTGCTGACGGCGATATTCACCGTCGTCGGGCTGTTCGGCGCGCAGCTGATCGGCGTGCAGTTTCTCGGCGTCGATCACGGCATATTCTGGTCGCAGGCTCAAAGCGCGGTGGCCCTGAAGGATGTGACCGAGGGAGTCGTCAAGAGCATCGTGTTCGGCGCCGTCGTCAGCCTGATCGCGGTCAACGAGGGGTATCACTCCGAGCCGACCGCCGAGGGCATCGGCAGGGCCACCACGCGCACCGTGGTCGCCTCGTCGGTGATGACCTTGTTGCTCGATTACGTGCTGACCGCCATATTTTTGTAAGAGGATCCAATCCGCCATGCGCGCCAATCGCTCTCTTGAAATCGGCACGGGCCTGTTCGTGCTGCTCGGATTCGCCGCGCTGCTGTTCCTCAGCATGCAGTTGCCGGCGAACGGCTTGAAGTTCTCCTTCCAAAAGCCGATCGGCTACGACGTGACCGCGCAGTTCGACAACATCGGTGACCTGAAGGTCGGGGCTCCCGTGCGCATGGCCGGGGTGCGCATCGGCCAGGTGACCAAGATCGATTTCGACACCAATACGGAGCGCGCCAAGGTCTGGCTGCGCATCAATCCGCGCTTCAACCAGATTCCGGCGGACAGCTCGGCCGCGATCGACACCGAGGGGCTGCTCGGCGGCCAGTACATCGCCATCAGCCCCGGGGCGATGCCGACCTATCTCACCAACGGCAGCCAGATCCTGGAAACTCAATCGGCGCTGGTGCTCGAGAACCTGATCAACAAGTTCTTCGCCACAGAGGCGAACAAGAGCCACGGCTCGGGTGGCGGCGCAAAGGAGTCCAAATGATGAAATTCTCGACCGTCATCACCGCGGTGGCGTGCGCCGCGGGTCTGCTGCTGCAGCCCGGGCTTGCAGCCGCGGCAACGGCCCAGGCCGCGCCGGCGCCCTTCGAGCAGCCCTCGCAGATGATCCACTCGGTCGCCAATGCGCTCTTGAATGAGATCAACGGACACCGCGCCGAATTGCGCGCCCACCCGCAACAGATCTCGGCGATCATCGAGAAGTACCTCCTGCCGCATTTCGACTCGGCGCTCGCCGCCGATCTGGTTCTCGGGCGCTTCGGACGCCACGCGTCGGCGGAGCAGAAGGAGCGCTTCGTCACGGCCATGCGCAACGCGCTGGTCAAGAGCTATGGCACCGCGCTGCTGGACTTCCACTCGCACATGCTGACGGTCTACCCGACCCATCTGCGGCCGGGCACGACTTCGGCCACGGTGCGCACGGTCCTGACGGAGACGAACGGGACGCGCCTGCCGGTCGACTTCTACGTCCTCATGACCCCGAGCGGCTGGAAGGTGTTCGATCTGGTCGTCGAAGGCGTCAGTTACGACATGAGCTATCGTGCCGAGCTGGCCCCGCAGCTGCAGCAGGTCGGCCTGGATACGGTGATCCAGCGGCTCGCGGGCGGCGAGAAGCTGACTGCGCCGAAGCCCCATCCGAAGAGACGCTGAGCGTGGCGAGCCAGGAGAATTCAACCGGGTCTGTGGGCGGCGCGAGCTTCCAATTCACCGTCCGCTCCCCGGAGCGCAGCGAGGCCGGCGGACCGCTCGTCTTCGCCACGGCTCGACGCGCGCGCGCGGCCGGCCTGGAGGCCCTGCGCGCCGCGCAGAGCGCCCTGGTGATCGATTGCGGAGCACTCGGTCCGACCGACAGCGCCGGGCTGGCCGTGTTGCTCGACTGGCTCTCCGAAGCGCGTCAGGCGGGGCGCCACCTGCGCTTCGAGCACCTGCCGGATGACTTGCTGCGCCTGGCGCGCATCAGCGCCGTCGACGGATTGCTCCAGCAGGGCGTCTGAGCCGTGGCGCGCGCCGGCATCACTTGCCCGCGCCCTGCAGTTCCTTCAGCTCCTCGGCAGCCGGGTTGCCGCGGCTCGGACCGTGCACCATGTAGTGACGCTGCGACAGATAGGCGTGGCGCATGAACGCATACGGATTGTATGCGTGCATGACCAGATGAAGCATCGGCTGCAGACGCGCGTCGTCGTTGAGGGTGTCGACGGCATCCGGCGTGTACCAGATCAAAGTATTGGGTGTGTAGTGCATCGGACTGGCGAAGACGTCGATCGCCTGCCCGACGGCATCGCGGACGTCCGAGGGCCCGAGGATCGGCAGCACGAGATACGGCCCCGGCGGGATGCCCCATTTGCCGAAGGTCTGGCCGAAATCCCGGTCGTCGGGCGGCAGGCCGATCTGCGAGGCGGGGTTGAACAGGCCGCCGATGCCCAGTGTCGAATTCACGACCAGCCGGCAGGTGTCTTTGAGAAACCATTTGAACTGACCCTGCAACAGGTCGTTCACGATGACGGCCGGGTAGCTGAGGTTGTCGAAGAAGTTCGAGATGCCGAGGCGCACCACGTGAGGCACCGCGTCCTCGTAGCCGGTCGCCACCGGCGCGGCGATGTGCTTCTCGAATCCCATGTCGAACTTGAACGTCGTCCGGTTCACGCGCTGCCACGGGTCGCGCGGATCGCGCTCCGCGCGCGGGACCGCGGCGCAGCCGAACAGCGAGAGCGAAAAAGTCGCCAGGGCGAGGAGTCTGAGCGCTTTGTGTCGTGAGTCCATGTCCTGTCCATGCGCATTGCGATTGCGCAGTGTATCAGCACTCGCCTGCGTTGGCGCCAGGCCCGGCCAGGGCCCCGAGTTTCAGCCCTTGTGCGCGTGCAGGATGTCCAGGTAATGCGTGACCTGCTTGAGTTGCGCGCTGATGCGGGCGCGTTGCACATTGTTCAGGTTCGGCATCGTCAGGGCGATTTCAAACTGCTTCGCGGCGAGGGTCAGATTGCCCACCGCGAGCTGGTATTGGCCCATGTCGGAGTAGGCGCCGCCGAGATCGCCGGCGGCGCCGGCGGCCCGCGCGGTGAGCCGGATCTCGCTCAGCGTCGGCTCCACGACGTTGAACAGACTGTTCAGCATGTGGTGTGCCTGCGCATACTTCCCGGCGAGCATCAGTGTCTGCGCGTAGCGCACGGTGATCGGCACATTGAGGGGAAAGAGCTGCTTGGCTTGAGCGAACGTCGCCAGCGCCTGCTTCATCTGGCCCGCCTGTGCCTGGGCCTGGCCCAGGGCCGAGTAGAGCAGATGCAGCTGCGGATGCTCGGCGAGCAGGCGCGTGAAGATCGGCACGGCGCGCTTGGCATGATCATTGCGCACCAGCGCCAGAGCGTAGCCATACTCGGTGCCGAGGCTGTGAATCCCCGCGGCGATGCGCCGTGAGTAGTAGCGTTCAACGTGCTGGCTGGGCCGGGCGGTGATGACCCGCACGCGCGCCTTGATGATGTAATAATTCGGCGAGCTGGTGTCGGGTACCGGCGGGTACTGGGCCGCGTGCGCCTGGGAATAGGCGATGCGCTCGGCGGTCATCGGGTGGCCGATGAGTACCGCGGGCACCCAGGCGCCCTGTAGTCCCTGTAGCCTCATCAGCTTCTCGAACATCTGCGGCATGCCCTGAGGGTCGAAGCCCGCGGCGGCCATCAGCTCCAGACCGACGCGGTCGGCTTCCTCCTCCACACTGCGGCTGTAATCGATCTGCTCCTGTTGAGCGAGGCCTTGCGAGGCAACCATGCCGCCCGCGATCGCCTGTCCGCCGCCGCCGGCGGCGCCGAGCAGAATGGCGGCGAATATGCCCGCGAGCGAATCGATATTGACGTGCTCGGCGTTGAGAATCTTGCGCGCAATGTGGTTCTGAACCTCGTGCGCGGTCTCGTGGGCCATCACCGCGGCCAGCTGCGACTCGGTGTCGGTGAACAGAATCAGTCCGGAGTTGATGAAGACGAAATGGCCCAGGGCGGCCTCGGAGTTGACCACCGGCGTATCGATGCACAGATAGTGAAACGTCGCCGCGCCGAGATGGCTTTGCGCGGCGAGGCGCTTGCCGACCGAGTTGAGGTACTCTTCGACTTCGGGGTCCTGCAGGAGACGATGCTGCGCGCGCATCTGCAGCATCATCTCGTAGCCGATCTGGTACTGCTCGTGGAACGGCAGGGCCGCGGAGGCGGGACTTCCCAGGCCGGGCAGCTCCGACTCGAGCGCCGAGGGCAGATCGGTGGTGAGCGGGATCGGAGGCAGCGGCGGGGGAGCGGCAGCGGAGGCGGTTGCCCGAGGCTCGGCGGCGCGCGGCGGATGGGCGCCGGGAGGACTGATCGCCGGAGAAACGGCAGCGGACGCGACGGTTGCGTTCAGGAAGGCGGCCAGCACCATCCATACGATAGCGCGCATGCCGGTTGGACCAAAGGTGGTCCTCATCGGTTTCCTTCTCGGAACAGGAACTTGTACATCGCGTCACACGCTGGGAAGCGCAGTGTACCCGATCCCGTGGGTGCGGTAAGCCCGGGCATTCGGCGCCGGAGACGCTCGGCGCAAGGCGCCGAGCGCGCGGGCGGGGTGCCGCTGACGGGAGCGGTAGCGGTGCGATCGCCCGTGGCGGGTGGCGCGCGCGAATCCGCGGATCGGTCAGTTTGAAATGACGTTCAAAGGGCGTCCGAGGCGAAATCCGCCAGGCGCGAGCGCTCGCCACGGACCAGCGTGATGTGGCCCGCGTGCGGCCAGCCGCGGAAGCGGTTCACGACGTACGTGAGCCCCGAGGTCGTCTCGGTCAGATACGGGGTGTCGATCTGCGCGACGTTGCCGAGGCAGGCGAGCTTGGTTCCCGGGCCGGCCCGGGTGACGAGCGCCTTCATCTGTTTCGGGGTGAGGTTCTGCGCCTCGTCCAGGATCAGGAAGCGGTTGAGGAAGGTGCGCCCGCGCATGAAATTGAGCGAGCGGATCTTGATGCGGTTGCGCAGCAGATCCTGTGTGGCGGCCCGGCCCCAATTCCCGCCTTCCTGCCCGCCGGTGAGCACCTCCAGGTTGTCCATCAGCGCCCCCATCCAGGGCTCCATTTTCTCTTCTTCGGTGCCGGGCAGGAAGCCGATGTCTTCGCCGAGCGGGATGGTGACGCGAGTCATGATGATCTCGGCGAAACGGTTGCTCTCCAACGTCTGCATCAGTCCCGCCGCAAGCGTGAGCAGAGTCTTACCCGTGCCGGCCGGCCCGAGCACCGTGACGAAGTCGATCTGGGGATCCATCAGCAGATTCAGCGCGAAGTTCTGCTCGCGGTTGCGCGCCGTGATCCCCCAGATTCCGTGGCGCTCGTTGCGGTGATCGCGCAACAGCTCGATCACGGCCCGCTCGTTCTCGATGCGCCGCACGATGCCCTCGATGCCTTGTTCGCCGGCCTCGTGTACGCCCTGGTTGGTCTGCCAGTGCTCGACCTCGGGGCCGGATATCTCGTAGAACGTGCGCTCGCCTTCCTTCCACGAGCGCATTCCGTGCCCATGGCGCTCCCAGAAGTCCGCCGGCAGCTCCGACATGCCGCCAAACAGCACATCGGAATCCTCCAGCGTCTTGTCGCTGTAATAGTCCTCGACGTGCACGCCGAGCACGGAGGCCTTGATGCGCAGGTTGATGTCCTTGGACACGAGAATCACTCTCGTGTCGGGAAGCTCGCGTTGCAGCGTCAACGTCTGGGTCAGGATGGCATTGTCGTTTCCGCCCGCCGGCAGAGCCGGCGCCGCGGCGGGGAATCGTGTCTGGAAGTAAAGTCGTCCGGAACAGGGGCGCTTGCCGTGATTGCCGGTGAAGCTCGCCGGCAGCGGCAACCCCAGATCGATCTGCTCCTTGGTGGCCCCGCGCATCATGTCGTCGAGGAACCGGCTGACCTGGCGCACGTTGCGCGAGGCTTCCGACATGCCCTTCTTGTGCGAGTCGAGCTCCTCGAGCACGACCATGGGCAGATAGACGTCGTGCTCCTCGAAGCGAAAGATGCAGGCCGGATCATGCATCAATACATTGGTGTCGAGCACGAAGATGCGCCGGTCGCCGCGCGCCTTGGGCCGCTTTGGCGTCGGTTGCGTGTCGAGCGCGGCGCGAGCGGCGGCGCCCGAGGCCGCCGGTTCAGAGAGCGCGCGCTGCTTCAAGCACTTGCTCCACGTGCCCGGGGACCTTCACCTTGCGCCATTCGTGGCGCAACACGCCACGCGGGTCGATCAGGAAGGTGCTGCGCTCGATCCCGAGATACTTGCGCCCGTACAGGCTCTTTTCGCGGATGACGTCGAAGAGTTTGCAGACCCGCTCGTCGGCATCGCTCAACAGCTCGAAGGGCAGGCGCTCCTTGCCCTTGAACTTCTCGTGCGAGGCGATGCCGTCGCGCGAGATGCCGACCACGCGCGCGCCGGCCTTGAGGAACGCGGCGTGACGGTCACGAAAGTCCTGCGACTCGCGCGTGCAACCGGAGGTCATGTCCTTGGGATAAAAATAGAGGACGAGCGCCTTGCCGGCGGCGGCCTTGAGGCTGAACGTTTCGCCGCCGGTCGAGGGGAGGGAGAAATCGGGGACTCTGGTCCCTGGCTGGACTTTGGGCATTCTAGGTTTTCACCGGTTCGAGAATGGCGTCAAGATTGAGCGAATCGCAGTAATCCATGAACTCTTCGCGCAGGTGAGCCACCGGGATCCGGCTCGGGACGTTCACGATCATCTGGACTGAGAACATCGGCGCGCCGGTGTGGGCCGCCGGATAGCTGCGCGTGGACACCTCCGCGATGTCGATTCCACGGTTGGCGAAGAAGCCGGACAGACCGGAAACGATCCCGCTCTGATCGAGGCTGACCACGTCGATCGAATACGGCAACATGTCAGTGCGGGAGGGACGCGGCTCGGTGCGTTTCAATTGCACGTTGAACGAGCCACTGCCCGACAGGCGCGCCAACTCGGATTCGAGCTTCGCGAGGGCGTGCCAGTTGCCCGAGACGAGCAGGAGCATCGCGAACTCGGTCCCCAGGGCCGCCATGCGGCTCTCGGTGATGTTGCCGCCGCATTCACTGATCACCCGGGTCAGCTCGTGGACCATTCCCGTCCTGTCGCTACCGATTGCCGAAACGGCCAGGTGCTGCTTCATCGTATGTAGGACATCGCTGTGCTCGGGAGCAAGAGTGTACCGGGAGAGCTCCGTGCTGGCGACCGCCGCATCGGCTTGGGCGTTTCGTCCCGCGCGGCGTGTGCGGCGCCTCGCAATCGGCTCGATAGCGGATATACTTCCAGGTCGTTCATGCCTGTTCCCGCAGCCTTACGGTCGAAGAACCTCTTGAGCCCGCTCGCCCCCCCCGCGACAGACAGTCGCGTGACCGCCGCAGTGGCCACCGGAAGCCTGGTCGCCATCGTGACGCCGATGAGTGCCGACGGAACGGTTGATTTCTCGGCGTGGAAGGGGCTGATCGACTGGCACATCGAAAGCGGCACCCGCGCTCTCGTCGTCGGCGGCACAACGGGCGAATCGCCCACCCTATCGGAATCGGAGCTGCGCGAGCTGACGGAACGGGCCTGTGCCGCGGCGTGCGGCCGAATTGCGATCATTGCCGGGGCGGGCTCGAGCAGTACCGCCGTCACTGTGGCGCGCGTTCAATGGCTCTCGGGGCTGCCCATAGATGCGCTTCTGGTGGTGACGCCGGCGTACAACCGGCCGACGCAGGAGGGGCTGTACAGGCATTTCGCGGCAATCGCCGAGGCGGCGGACAAGCCGCTGATTCTCTACAATGTTCCCTCGCGTACCGCCGTGGACATGCTGCCCGAGACGACCGGGCGGCTTGCGAAACTCCCGGGAGTCATCGGGATCAAGGAGGCTGTGCCCGGAGCCGAGCGGGTGCGGCAGATCCTGGCCAGCAGCCCCGCGGGATTCGTCGTGCTCAGCGGTGACGACGCCACCGCCCTGGAAGCCATTCTGGCCGGGGCGCGCGGCGTCGTTTCCGTGACCGCCAATGTCGCCCCAGGGGCGATGGCCAAGATGGTCGCGGCGGCGCTTGCGGGGGATGGCCCGCGGGCCGCCCAGCTGGATGCTCCCCTGCGCAAATTGCACCAGGCGCTGTTTCTCGAGGCCAATCCCATTCCCGTCAAATGGGCGCTGGCCGAGCTGGGACGCATCGGGCGTGGGATTCGGCTGCCGCTGACTGAGCTGTCCGAGGCCTATCGGCCGCAAGTGCGGGCAGCGCTGCAAGAAGCGGGGCTGTTTGGCTGAGGGCAGTCGGTCCGGCGACGGTCCTGGGGCCGGGATCTATTGCACGATCCATGGAATCTTGTGTATGTTTACGGGCTCGTATTGGCGAGACGGCTCGTTGCGCGCTCGATCGTGCGGGGAGTATCGATCCTGCAGCACGAGACGATCACGGCACTTCTGCGGAATCTATAAGGAACCTGCGGCGCAGGTGCAGGTCCGTGATTAGGCGCGAGACGGTGTGTCCCAGCGGCGCATGCCCGGTCCGGTTCCCCGGCTCCCCTGCGATGGCTCTGCTCGCACCGTGAGCAATGCGGGGCGTTGAGGCCGCGGATTGCTCACGTGATTCGCCATCACTACTGTTCGGGTGGCGTCGTAGAGATGCATTCCGATTCGAACGGAATGGGTTTTTATGGATTGAGGAACGGCATCGATGCGATCGTCAACGAGGAATTTGTTCGTGAAGTTCAGGGCTGCATGGGTTCTAGCCGCCGTCGTGCCGGTGCTCTCGGGCTGTCAAGCCTTCCATGCCCTCACCGCGAGGTCATGCACCAAGCCGCGGCATTACACGCTGGCTCGCAGCATCGCGCCCCTGAAGATCCCGATCGGCCTGAATGCGCCGGATACCCGTCACTCGCTGGTGGTGCCGGCCCTCAAAGGACCGACACCGCCGCCGCCGGCGGGGCAGCCCTGCCTGGACGCGCCGCCGTCGTACTTGGTGGCGCACGCTCAGCCCAGTCCGCGAGACTGAGAGGCGCGCGAATCGGGTGGCTCACCTGCGGTTGCCGGCCCCAGCGCGTATCATGCGTGCCCGATCCGATCCCGGCTCGAGAGGCGCAGCGCAGCGGGGTGAGCGCGGTGCCTCCATCGAGCATGCTTAAGGTGTGCTCGGCTCCGTGTAAACGACCCCGGAGGGATTGGGGGGGGGCTGGGGGCGCTTCAGGGACGCATACGAGGTTTTGTACGCGGAGAGGTGGCCGAGCGGTCGAAGGCGCTGGACTGGAATTCCAGTAACATCTTCACGGGTGTTCGTGGGTTCGAATCCCACCCTCTCCGCCAGTTTTGATGGTTCGTGGAATCCCCGGGGTAGGGCGAATTCGCGAATCAATACCTCGCTCAGGACTGTCCTGGGTCGCGGTCCCGGTCGGTGCGGCGCGCACCCGAGCGCTGGCGTCCCTTGGCGCGACGAACGCCCCCGCGCGTCCGCCCGCTCGCAGCCTTCTCGATGATTCTCAGCGCTCGAGCGAGCGCGTTCCGTTCAGGGCACAGTGGGCAGGAATCGAGCGT
>JAJZMI010000089.1 GCA_021798335.1 Pseudomonadota bacterium
CGCTCACGGCGGTGCTGTTCTTCGGCGGTTGGCTCTCGCCGGTCGCCGGCTATCCGCTCATCGGCCACACCTTTCTCGCTGACCCGAGCTTCTTCTGGCTGGGGTTGAAGATATTCGTATTCCTGTTCCTGTTCCTGTGGTTCCGCGCCACGTTCCCGCGCTATCGCTACGACCAGATCATGCGGCTCGGCTGGAAGGCGCTGATCCCGGTGACGCTGGTCTGGATCGGCGTAGAGATGGTGATGGCCGTGGTCCACATCGGACCCTGGGCGCGACCCTGGTTCCATTGAAGGAGATGGCAATGGCCAATCCGCTGAAGACTTTTCTGTTGCCGGATCTCCTGAAGGGGATGACGGTGACCGCGCGCACGTTCGTCTCGCGCAAGTACACGCTGAACTACCCGGAAGAGAAAACCCCGCAATCACCGCGTTTCCGCGGCCTGCATGCGCTGCGCCGCTATGCCAATGGTGAAGAGCGGTGCATCGCTTGCAAGCTGTGCGAGACGGTCTGTCCGGCGACGTGCATCACGATCGATTCGGATGTCGCCGAGGACGGCACCCGCCGCACGACCCGTTACGACATCGACCTGTTCAAGTGCATCTACTGCGGGTTCTGCGAAGAGGCCTGTCCGGTCGATGCCATCGTGCTGACGCGCATTCACGAATATCACATGGAAAGCCGCGGCGAGAACATCATGTGCAAGGACAAGCTGCTGGCGGTCGGTGATCGTTACGAGACCCTGATCGCGGCCGACAAGGCGGCCGACGCCCCCTACCGGTGAGGATGGGATCGTGCTCGCACTCATATTGTTCTACGTGTTCGCCACCTTCCTGGTGGGGGGCGCGCTCGGGGTGATCACCGCCCGCAACCCGGTTTACTCGGCGTTGTTCCTGGTCTTCTCGTTCATCAATTCCGCGGCCATCTGGCTGCTGATGGAGGCGGAATTCCTGGCCATCGTGCTGGTGCTGGTCTACGTCGGGGCCGTCATGGTGCTGTTCCTGTTCGTGGTGATGATGCTCGACATCAATCTCGCCGAGCTCAGACGCGGGTTCACCCGCTTCGCGTGGCTCGGGTGGCTGACGGCCCTGGCGGTGATCGCCGAGGTCATCACCGTGGTGTGGCGACACGGGCTCGGTTCGATCGACGTCAGCGGCGGCTTTCCCGGCGAGCCCGCTCATTACAGCAACACGCTCGCGCTCGGCAAGGTGCTGTATACCCGGTATGTCTATCCTTTCGAGCTCGCCGCGGTGCTGCTGGTCGTGGCTCTCGTGGCGGCGATCGCGCTCACGCTGCGCCACCGTCCGGGTCTGAAATCCCAGGACGTGTCGCGGCAGGTCGCGGTGCGCGCCGGGGATCGGCTGCGCATCGTCAAGGGGCCCGCGGAGAAGCGCTCATGATTACCCTCGGCGATATCCTGACGCTCTCGGCGATCCTGTTCGCGCTGGCGGTGGCGGGAATCTTCCTCAACCGCAAGAACGTGATCCTGCTGCTGATGTGCGTCGAGCTGCTGTTGCTGGCGGCGAATTTCAATTTCATCGCCTTCGCGCGCATGCGCGGGGATCTGACCGGCCAGGTGTTCGTGTTCTTCGTGCTCACCGTGGCGGCGGCGGAATCGGCCATCGGTCTGGCCATCCTGGTGGTGCTGTTCCGCGAGCGGCGCAGCATCAACGTTGAAGATCTGAATACTCTCAAGGGCTGAGGCCGCATGAATCCGCAGCTGCTCATTGCCATTCCTCTCGCGCCGCTCGTTGCGGCGGTGATCGCCGGGCTCGTCGGCCGCTACATCGGCCGCGTCGGCGCGCACACCATCACCATAGCCGGCGTGGCCCTGGCCTGCGTCCTGTCGCTGTACATGCAGTGGCTGATCTACTGGGGGCATGTGCCGAGCTTCGACGGGCCGGTGTACACCTGGCTGGTCAGCGGCGGCGTGCACATGCAGGTGGGCTTCCTCGTCGACCGGCTCACCACGCTGATGATGTCGGTGGTCACCTTCGTGTCGTTGTGCGTGCATGTGTACACCATCGGCTACATGCGCGACGATCCCGGCTATACCCGCTTCTTCAGCTACATCTCGCTGTTCACCTTCGGGATGCTGATGCTGGTGATGGCGAACAACTTCATGCAGTTGTTCTTCGGCTGGGAGGCGGTCGGCGTGGTGTCCTACCTGCTGATCGGATTCTGGTACACGCGCCCGAGCGCGATTTTCGCCAACCTCAAGGCCTTTCTGGTCAACCGCGTGGGCGACCTCGGCTTCATCATCGGCATCGCGGCCCTGTTCTCGTACACGCACTCGCTTTCGTACCAGGCGGCGTTCGCCGCCGCGCCGCACCTGGCGCACCAGACTCTGCCGGTGTTCGGCGGCGTCAATGCGCTGACGCTGATCTGCATATGCCTGTTCATCGGCGCAATGGGCAAGTCCGCGCAGGTGCCGCTGCACGTGTGGCTGCCGGACTCGATGGAAGGTCCGACGCCGATTTCGGCGCTGATCCACGCGGCCACCATGGTTACCGCGGGCGTGTTCATGGTCGCGCGGATGTCCCCGTTGTTCGAGTACTCGAGCACCGCGCTGTCGTTCGTGCTCGTCATCGGGGCGACGAACGCGCTGTTCATGGGCATCCTCGGGGTGGTGAACAACGATATCAAGCGGGTCATCGCCTACTCGACGCTCTCGCAGTTGGGCTACATGGTCGCCGCGCTCGGAGCGTCGGCCTACGCGGTGGGAATTTTCCACCTGATGACGCACGCGTGCTTCAAGGCGCTGCTGTTTCTTGCCGCCGGCTCGGTCATCATCGCGATGCACCACGAGCAGGACATGCGCAAGATGGGCGGGCTCGGCAAGTACATGCCGATCACGGCCGCCACCTGCTGGGCCGGTGCTCTGGCGCTGGTCGCGTTCCCGTTCTTCTCGGGCTACTACTCGAAGGATGCCATCATCGAGGCGGTGGGTCTGTCGCACCGTTGGGGCTCGACCTATGCCTACTGGTGCCTGCTGCTCGGCGCATACGTCACCTCGCTGTACACCTTCCGGTTGTTGTTCATGACGTTCCACGGCGAGGAGCGCTTCCGCAACGTGCGCGCGGAGCATGCCGGCCACGGCGGGCATGACGCGCACGGCGGACATGGCGTGCATGAGCCGCGGGAGAATTCGCTGGTCGTGACGCTGCCGCTGATCGCGCTGGCGATCCCGTCGGTCATCCTCGGCTATCTCACGGTCGGGAAGGTGCTCTACGGCAATTACTTCGGCAGCGCCATCATGGTCCTGCCCCGGCACAACGTGCTCGCGCGGATGGCGCGCGACTATCACGGGCCGTTCGAGCTGGGATTGCGCGGCTTTCTCAGCGTGCCGTTTGCGCTGGTCGTGGCGGGCCTGGTCACCGCCTGGCTGTTCGTGCTGAAGCGGCCGCAGTGGGCCGATGCCGCGGCGGTGAAGTTCGCGTGGCTGAAGAGAATCCTCGACCAGAAGTACTACTTCGACTGGTTCAACGAGCAGGTGCTGGCGCGGCTCGCCCGGGGGGTCGGTTTGGGGCTGTGGAAGGTCGGGGATCAGGGCCTGATCGACGGCGCTCTGGTCAACGGCACGGCCAAGTCGGTCGGGGGCGTCGGCGGCATGGTGCGGCGGGTGCAGAGCGGCTACCTCTACTCGTACGCGTTCTGGATCGTGAGCGGCCTGGCGGTGCTGCTCGGCTGGTTCCTGCTGCACGCGTAGGCGTACGCAGAGCATTTCGGAGAAAGCACAAGAATGCACGACTACTTGCTGTCCCTGCTGATCTGGCTGCCCATTGCCGCCGGACTCGTGGTACTGCTACTCGGGGAGCGCAATATCG
Organism: Pseudomonadota bacterium; assembly: GCA_021798335.1. Lineage (GTDB taxonomy): Bacteria > Pseudomonadota > Gammaproteobacteria > Steroidobacterales > Steroidobacteraceae > 13-2-20CM-66-19. Next base: position 3,825 of record JAJZMI010000089.1, read on the forward strand.
TCGCCGGTCGGTGGATCTCGCTGCTCGCAACGCTTGCAACGCTGGCGCTGTGTGTGCCGCTGTGGCGGGACTTCAACACCCACACGGCGGCGTATCAGTTCGTGGAAAAGGCGGCGTGGATTCCGCGCTTCCATGCCTACTACGCGCTCGGGGTGGACGGCATTTCCATGCCGCTCATCGTGCTTACCGCCTTGATGACCATTCCGGTGGTGATCGCCGCGTGGGATGTGATCAAAGCGCGCCCGGCCCAGTACTACGCGTCGTTCCTGATCATGGAAGGGCTGATGATCGGAGTGTTCGCGGCCACCGACGCGCTGCTGTTCTACTTCTTCTGGGAAGCGATGCTGATCCCGATGTTTCTGATCATCGGCATCTGGGGCGGTCCGCGCCGCGTGTACGCGACCATAAAGTTCTTCCTGTACACCTTCCTCGGCTCGGTGTTCATGCTGGCGGCGCTGATCTACATGTATGTGAAGTGCGGTAGCTATTCCATCGCCGCCTTCCAGGCGCTGCCGCTGACCCTCACCGAGCAGCGCTGGATCTTCGCCGCCTTCCTGATCGCGTTTGCGGTGAAGGTGCCGATGTGGCCGGTGCACACCTGGCTGCCGGATGCGCATGTCGAGGCGCCGACCGGCGGCTCGGTGATCCTGGCGGCCATCATGCTGAAGATGGGCGGCTACGGCTTCCTGCGTTTCGCGCTGCCGATCGTCCCGGACGCGTGCCGGCATCTGTACTTCCTGATCGTCGTGCTGTCGCTGATCGCGGTGATCTACATCGGCTTCGTCGCGCTGGTCCAGCAGGACATGAAGAAGCTCATCGCCTACTCCTCGATCGCGCACATGGGATTCGTGACGCTCGGAGTGTTTCTCGTGTACGCCATCTTGCGCAACACGGGTACGACGCACGGGGCGGCCATGGGCATGGATGGGGCGATGGTGCAGATGGTTTCACACGGTCTGATCTCCGGCGCCCTGTTCCTGTGCGTTGGGGTGCTCTATGACCGCATGCATACTCGGCAGATTGCCGATTACGGCGGCGTCGTCAACACCATGCCGGTGTTCGCCGGATTCATGGTGCTGTTCGCGCTGGCCAATACCGGTCTGCCCGGCACGTCGGGCTTCGTCGGGGAGTTCCTGGTCATCCTCGCGAGCTTCAAGGCGAACTTCTGGTATTCGGCGCTTGCGGCCCTGACGCTCATTCTGGCTGCAGCCTATACCCTGTGGCTGGTCAAGCGGGTCGTCTTCGGGCCGGTGGGCAACGAGCGGGTCGCCAAGCTCACGGATCTCAACGGCCGGGAGTTTCTGATTCTGGGCGCGCTTGCCGCGGTGGTGTTGCTGGTGGGTGTCTGGCCCGCGCCGCTGCTGAAAGTGATGGGCCCCTCGATCCAGCACCTGGTCCACCAGGCCGTTGCCACCAAGATCCCGGCGTAGCGCACGATGTCCGAATCCATGATGACTCTGCATTCCCTGGGGCCCGCGGTTCCGGAGATCTATCTGGCCGCGGCGATCTGCCTGGTCCTGCTGTTCGAGGCATTCATCGGGGCGAGGCGCCCGGGCGCCACCGGCACACTCTCGCTCCTGGTGCTCGCGGTCGGCGCCGGTCTTACGGTGGCGTTCGCGGACGTGACGCACCGCGTGGTGCTGTTCGACGGCTCGTACGTGGCCGATCCTCTGGCGTTCGTGCTGAAGCTCGCCGGGTTTCTGTCCGTGGCGGTGGCGCTGCTGTATTCGCGGACCTATCTGCGCAACCGTGAGATTCTCAAGGGCGAGTATTACGTGCTCGCCCTGACGGCGCTGCTCGGCATCTTCGTGCTCATCTCGGCCAACAGCCTGCTCACGGTCTATCTGGGCGTGGAGCTGCTGGCGCTGTCGGTGTATGCGATGGTGGCCTTCGATCGCGAGTCGGGAGTGGCGGCCGAGGCAGCCATGAAGTACTTCGTGCTCGGGGCAATCGCCTCGGGCATCCTGCTGTATGGCATGTCGATCGTGTACGGGCTCACCGGGACGCTCAATCTGGGGCGCATCGCCGCGGCGGTGAGCGCGCCGGACAGCCTCGGGGTGGTGCTCGCCGTGACGTTCATCGTCGTGGCGGTGGCCTTCAAGCTCGGCGCGGTCCCGTTTCACATGTGGCTGCCGGACGTGTACGAAGGCGCCCCGACCAGCGTCACCTTGTTCATCGGCACGGCGCCGAAAATCGCTTACTTCGCGCTGGCGCTGCGGCTGCTCGCGCACGGCCTTGCGGGTGTGACCGTCGACTGGACGCGCATGCTGATGCCGATCGCCGTGCTGACCCTGGTGGTCGGTAACGTCGTGGCCCTCGCGCAGACCAACATCAAGCGCATGTTGGCGTACTCGACAATCTCGCACGTCGGTTTCATCATTCTCGGGTTCGTTGCCGGCACGGCGAGCGGTTATGCCGCCGCGCTGTATTACACGTTGGTGTACGTGCTGGTGTCGCTCGGCTCTTTCGGAGTGGTCGTGCTCGCCAGCCGCAAGGGCTTCGAAGCCGATCAGCTGTCCGATTACAAGGGCCTGTATCGGCGCGATCCATTGCTCGCGCTGGCGATGGCGATGCTGATGTTCTCCACCGCCGGCGTTCCGCCGTTCGTGGGATTCTGGGCGAAGCTGCGCATCATCCAGGCGCTGTGGGAGTCGAGCCACCTGTGGCTGGTGATCATCGCCGTGGTCATGTCGGTGGTCGGGGCGTTCTATTATCTGCGCGTGGTGAAGCTGATGTACTTCGATGATGCGCCGCAGACGCTGCCGCCCACGGAGCGATCCCTCGGAGTGCGCTTCGCTCTCGGGGTCAATGCCGCGGCGGTGCTCGTGCTCGGCGTGTTGCCGGCGCCGCTCCTCGACCTGTGTGCGCACGTCATTCATTGACCGGGCGCGGCCAGGCCGATGCTGATGCGCGCGCGGCTCGCGCGGGCTAGCGGGACTCGGGCGGGGGCGTCTTGCGGCGCATGATCAGCCGCGCCGCGAGCAGGAGGACCACGATGTTGAGGATCCACCAGGCTCCGTAGCCGTGCCGCTCGAGCAGCGCGAATGCGCCGGACCCGGTCCGCTTCGGCAGGGTGATCGTCCCGGTGAGCAGCTCGCGAATGCCGTTGTGGGCAACCACGACCTGCAGGCTCTGCGGGCCGGCCGGCAGGCCGGCGAGGGAGAACGCATAGCCGGCTCCCTCGGGCCGCAGGGGCAGGGCGTGCCCATTGATCTCGGCGGTGATCCTTCCGGCGCCGTCGATGGGCGCCTGATCGGCTCTTCGCACGACATACAGCAGCGCGCGATTGCCATGAATCGCCGCATCGAGCCGCAGCTGCGTGGAGCGGGCAACCTGAATCGCGGCGGCGTGCGCGAGGCCGCTGACGAGCAAGACTGTCGCGGGTGCCAGCGCGCGCAATATCCGGCCCATGCTCATCAATCCTCCAGCTCGAGGAAACGCTCGAGCGTTTCGACGCCGACCATGAAGCCGGCCAGCCGCTCCGGTCCGAGGCAGGCGAGCAGCGCCGCTTCCCGCTCCAGGGCAAGCGGCACCAGTTCGCTGTACATGCGCCGCCCGGAGCGGCTCAGATGGACTTGGCGCTGCCGCCGATCCTCGCCGCTCGAGGCCCGCTCGATCAGCGCTCGCGCCTCGAGCTCGCCGATTGCGCGGCTGACCCGGCTCTTGTGCATGCGGGTGCTGGCGGCGATGTACTGGGCGGTGCAGCCGTGCTTGGAGCCCACGGTGGCCATCACCCGCCACTGCGGAATGTCCAGTCCGAATCGTTTCCGATAGATCACCGCCAGGTGCTGGCTGACGCCGTCGGCCAGGCGATTGAGGCGGAAGGGCACGAAGGCGGCGAGCTCGAGCGTTTGCTCTGGTGTTGAACGGGCGGTCACCGGCGGATCTCCAAGACGGTTGCGGGCGCAACTAGTTGTGTCATCATACAAGTAAAGCATACCGGGAGTCCGCCATGTGCTCCGCACCCGTCGCTACGATGCCACCGGCGCTCGAGCCCGGCCGCCCGCTCGAGTATCTGAGCGGGTTCGGGAATCAGTTCAGCACGGAAGCGTTGCGCAATGCATTGCCGCAGGGACGCAACTCGCCGCAGCACTGCCCCTACGGCCTGTACGCCGAACAGCTCTCCGGCACCGCGTTCACCGCGCCGCGCCATGCGAACCGGCGCAGTTGGCTCTATCGTATCCGCCCGGCGGCGCTGCACGGACCGTTTCGGCCGCTCGCGCATCAGGGGCTGCTCGGCCGCTTCAGCGAGCTCAGCGCGCCGCCGGACCCGCTGCGCTGGAGTCCGCCGCCGCTGCCGCAGGCGCCGACGGATTTCATCGACGGGTTGCTCACCATCGGCGGCACGGGCTCGAGCGACACGCACAGCGGCTGCGCGATCCACTGGTACCTGGCCAATCGCTCGATGCACGAGCGCTTCTTCTACGATGCCGACGGCGAGTTGCTCATCGTTCCGCAGCTGGGGCGGTTGCGCGTGGCGAGCGAGCTGGGTCTGATCGAGGCCGCAGCGCAGGAAATCGTGGTAATGCCGCGAGGCGTGCGCTTTCGGGTCGAGCTGCCCGACGGCGAGGCCCGCGGCTACATCTGTGAAAACTTCGGCGCGCCGCTGAAGCTGCCCGATCTGGGGCCGATCGGCGCCAATGGGCTCGCCAACCCACGCGACTTCCAGACGCCCGTGGCCTGGTATGAGGACCGCGATGGGCCGATGGAACTGGTGGCCAAGTTCGGCGGCGGGCTGTGGAGCGCCTCGATCGATCATTCCCCGCTCGACGTGGTCGCATGGCACGGCAATCATGCCCCCTACAAGTACGACCTGCGCCGATTCAACACGATCGGGTCGGTGAGCTACGATCATCCCGATCCTTCGCTGTTTCTCGTGCTGCACTCGCTGAGCGATACGCCCGGGGTGGATGCGATCGACTTCGTGATCTTTCCGCCCCGCTGGCAGGTGGCCGAGGACACGTTCCGCCCGCCGTGGTTTCATCGCAATGTCGCCAGCGAGTTCATGGGATTGATCCATGGGGTCTATGATGCCAAGGCGCAGGGTTTCGAGCCCGGTGGAGCCTCGCTGCACAATTGCATGAGCGCGCACGGTCCGGATGCGCAGACCTTCGAGCGCGCGAGTGCGGTGGATACGCATACCCCGCAGCGCATCGAGGCGACTCTGGCGTTCATGTTCGAGACGCGCACGCTGATTCGGCCAACGCCGCGGGCGCTGGAGATGCCGCAGCGCCAGCGCGACTATGCGCACTGTTGGCTCGGCCTTGCGAAACGATTTAGGCCGCAGGAGACGCCCTGAGGGCTGGCGCGATGCGCGCGATCGACGAAACCCACGATCCTCGGCTGACCAGTTGGGTGAGCACGGCGAACCGGGCGGGCTGCGACTTTCCCATCCAGAACCTGCCGTTCGCAGTATTTCGCCGGGCCGGCAGCGCCGAGCCGCTGCGCTGCGGCGTGGGGATCGGCGATGCCATCCTCGACTTGACTGCGCTCGGGGCGGCGGCCGCGGGCGAGGAGGAGGCGGTCGCGCAGGCCATGGCCGCGTGCGCGCAGCCGGCGCTGAATGCGTTGATGGCGCTCGGAGCGCCCGCGTGGCTCGCCCTGCGGCGCTGGCTCTCCCGGGTGCTGCGCGCCGGAGCGGACGAGGCCGGGCGGCTCGCCGCCGCGCTCGTTCCGCAGTCGGCCGCGCAGTTTGTCGTGCCGGCGCGCATCGGGGATTACACGGATTTCTATACCTCGATCCATCATGCCACCGCGGTCGGCCGGCTGTTTCGTCCCGATCAGCCGCTGCTGCCGAACTACAAGTGGGTGCCCATCGCCTATCACGGTCGGGCGTCTTCCATCATCGTGAGCGGTACGGGCGTGCGCCGGCCGCGGGGGCAGTTGCTGGCGCGCGGTGCCGAATGTCCGCACGTCGGTCCGAGCGAGCGGCTCGACTATGAACTCGAGCTTGGGGTGTTCATCGGCCGCGGCAACCGGCTCGGGGAGCCGATACCGATCGAACGTGCCGAGGAGCATGTTTTCGGTCTGTGCCTGCTCAACGACTGGTCGGCCCGTGACCTGCAGGCATGGGAATATCAGCCGCTGGGCCCGTTTCTCGCCAAGAATTTCGCCACCACAGTATCTCCCTGGGTCGTGACGCTCGAGGCGCTGGCGCCGTTTCGCGCGCCCTGGCGGCGCCTGGCGCCGGACCCCTCGCCACTGCCGTATCTTGATTGTTCCGAGCTGCGCGCCGCGGGCGCGCTCGAGATCGAGCTCGAAGTGGCGCTCGAGACCGCCGCGATGCGCGCCCGGAATCTGGCGCCGCAGCGGCTGTCGCAGTCGGATTTCCGTGACAGCTACTGGTCGATCGCGCAGATGGTCGCCCACCACACGATCAACGGCTGCAATCTGGCGCCGGGCGACCTGCTCGGCACGGGCACGCAATCCGGACCCCTGCCCGAGCAGGCCGGATCGCTGCTCGAGCTCACCGCCGCGGGCACCCGACCGTTGATCCTGGCCGGTGCAGAGCCGCGGGCATTCCTCTGCGATGGCGATCGGGTCATCCTGCGCGGCGGGTGCCGGCGCCCGGGGTTCGTGCGCATCGGCTTTGGAGAGGCCGCGGGGCTGGTGCTGCCGTCGGCCTGAGCGGGTGTGATGGCTTGAGCGAGCGCGCGGTGATCGACCGAGTTCTCGCGGGGCCGCTGCGCCCGAGAGCTGCAAAATCAATATACTGCGCGGGCTCCGTGGTACTTGGTCTGATCACGGCATGCCGCCGAGAGCAACAGTCCGCAGCGGGAAGATCATGACGAACACGTTGATCCACGAGTCCAGGCGTTTTCTCTTGCCGTTAGACACGGTGGTCGATGCGTTGATCGAGCTCGATGTCAAGCATGGCCGCTGGCCGGCCGGGGCGCAGCTGGTCGAAGCTTTGCCCGTTGACGGTGACGACGAAAGTGCCCGCGGTGTCGTCATGGCCATCCGTGTTCCGGGGAAGGCCGAGGCCGTACAACGCACGTATCTGTTGCCGATCATCGCCGCGGCGATCGTCAACTACTGCCTCGCGATGCGGGTGCCGATGCCGCGCAGCGCGACCAAGACGATCCAGATCGTTCCCGAGGGTATCGCGCTGCAGCTGGAAAACACGCTGATGCTTCAGCGGCGGCACGGGCAGTCCCTGCCGAGTCGCGGGGTCACGGCACAGGTGGAGCGCGGCGGCGCCAATGCGGCGATGACGCAGAGCCTGTCCGCTGCCGCGACCGACTCGGCAATGCCTGCCGCGAATGCCGCAGAGCCTCGTACAGGGGATGCCGGGCAGCCGGACAGTGACGGTCCCCCGACGCAGGCCGAATCACCTCGTGCGTAGGCGCGCGACCGCCGCTACTGCGCGCGATGCTCGGGCGTCAGGGACTCGTCAGGTATTTGAACAGACCGTTGTCGGGGTGGTCTAATCGAGATGAACCGTGGCGCCTCGGCCTGCGGGTATGTGTAGGATGCGGTGCCGTGGGGGAGGAATTTATGTCCAGAATCAACCCGGCTGAATTACGTGGTGCTCCCCCGGCCGCGGGCGACCCAGGCGATGCACTGTTGCATCGACGCGAGCAAGGAGTGCCGCGCCGCGCTGCCGCGATCTCGTCTTCTCTCCTTGCCGTTGCGACGCTGGCAATGCTCGTGGTTGCGGCTCCCTCGCATGCCGCCCCCCCGCACTTTGGCGGCGGTCCCGGTGGCCCGCCGCATTTTGGCGGGGGAGGTCCCGGCGGTCCGCCGCATTTCGGCGGGGCGCACTTTGGCGGTGGTCCCGGCGGTCCGCCGCATTTCGGTGGGGCGCACTTTGGCGGTGGTCCCGGCGGTCCGCCGCATTTCGGTGGGCCGCGCTTTGGCGGTGGTCCTGGTGGCCCGCCGCATTTCGGCGGGGCGCACTTTGGCGGTGGTCCTGGTGGCCCGCCGCATTTCGGTGGGCCGCGCTTTGGCGGTGGTCCTGGTGGCCCGCCGCATTTCGGCGGGGCGCGCTTTGGCGGTGGTCCTGGTGGCCCGCCGCGTTTCGGTGGGGCGCGCTTTGCTGGCGGAGGTCCTGGCGGTCCGCCACATTTCGGTGGGGCGCGCTTTGGCGGCGGACACTTTCCGGTCGCTCGCATGGGTGGCACTCCCGGCGGTCCCCCGCCTCCGCCCCCTGGTGGACCCGGTGGACCTGGTGGACCCGGTGGACCTGGTGGACCCGGTGGCCTGGGTGGTCCGCCGCCTCCGCCTCCCGGTGGACCCGGTGGCCTGGGTGGTCCGCCGCCTCCGCCTCCCGGTGGACCCGGTGGCCCGGGTGGTCCGCCGCCTCCGCCTCATGGCGGACCCGGTGGCCCCCCGCCGCCGCCGCCTCCAGGCGGTCCGCCCCCCGGTGGGTGGCAGGGTAGCCGTTGGAGCGCCGAGTGGGATGCCCCCGAGGAGGACTGGGGCTGGGGTCTGGGCTGGGGCTGGGGTGGTGGGCTCGGCTACGGCTGGAACGGCGCATGGATGGGCGGCGACTGGGGTGGAATGTATTGGCCGGCTGTCAACTACGGCAGGACCTATCCTCGGTATCTGGCGAGCATTCCGGCTGGGGCCGTTATGCTGACCTTCGGTGGCGTGCCGTACTACTACGTCAATCAGGTGTACTACACATGGAGCCCGTACTACCAGGGTTACGTGGTCACCAATCCCCCGCCGGTTGCCGATAGTGGCACCGCGCCCCAAGCACGCGCTCAGACGTATACGGCAGGCGGAAGCGGTGTACTCAGCCTGCGGGTGACGCCGGACAGGGGACAGTCTCGACAGCAGACAGCGAACGATCAATATGCATGTCACCGGTGGGCCGTGGCGCAAAGCGGCTTCGATCCGATGAATTCCGCGCAGGATGCCAACGCCTCGGCGCGCATGCGCGCCGGGTATCGGCGGGCAATGATTGCCTGCCTGCACGCGCGCGGCTACAGCGTCCAGGGAGGCGGCGCCGGGAACTGAGCGAACGGGTCGACTGTTCGGCGTTCGGGACATCGGCGAGAATGCGCCGATGTCCCTGCAACCGACCCATGTGCTCGCCACGCCGGGTATCGGGCAGCAGACCGGTACGGGCCCGTCCATACTGATCTGCCGGCCGAATACGCGGCTCGGCAATACCGTGCTCCTGACTCCGCTGATCGACGAGCTGCAGACCAATCTGCCAAACGCTCGCATCGACGTGCTTTCGGCCTGCCCGGCGGCGCACGAGGTATTCGAAGGATTCTCGGGGGTCTATCGCGTACACGAACTGCCGTTTCGGGGCGTGCGCCATCCGCTGCGCTATGCCGGCACTGTGCTGCGTGTGTGTCGCATCGGATACGATATCGTCATCGACCCGTGTCCGAATTCCTGGACGGCTCGCTTTCTCACGCGGTGGATTCCGGGGCGGTTGAAGATCGGTTTTACGCACCCGCGCCGCAAGCGGGGCCTCGATGTGAGCATCCCGTTCAGGGACGCGCCGCGGCACATGGGCGAGTACCCGGTGTACCTGGTTCGCCGCGTGCTGTTTGACCTCGGCCCGAAGGCCTCGCGTGCCGATGAGGCGGCACTCGCGATGCATCTGTCGCCGGCCGAGCGGGAATTCGGCCGGCAGGAAATCCGCCGGCTGACCGGTGATGAGGCGGCGGGGCCGGTGATCGCCCTTGCGACGCACGCCACGGGCGCCAAGCGTTTTGCGATTCCGTGGTGGCGTGCATTGATCGAGCAGTTGCGCGCGCGTGCGCCGCATGCCCGCTTCATCGAGATTCGGCCGCCATCGGGGCAGGCGTCGCTGCCGGAGCTTGCGGGCTATTCCTCTCGGCGCGTGCGCCAAGTCGCCGCGGTGATCGATGCGGCCACGTGCTTCGTGTGCGCGGACTCGGGCCTGATGCATCTCGGGGCCGCCACTGACACCGTCACGGTCGGCCTGTTCAAGGTGACCCTGCCGCAGCTGTATGCTCCGCGCCGCGGGCGCAGCTGCGCTTTGGCGGCGAGCGATGCGGAGCCGGAAGCGGCCGCCGCGCACATCGCGAAACTGCTCGACTGAGGCGCATGATGTTGCATTCGCTGATCATCCCGGTCACCCCGTTCCAGCAGAACTGCTCGCTGATCTGGGATGAGACGGGATGTGCCGCGTATGTCGATCCGGGTGGAGAGCTGCCGCGGCTGCTCGAGCAGGCCGACGAGCGCGGCCTGAGGCTGACGAAAATCCTGTTGACGCATGGGCATGTCGATCACTGCGCGGCAACGGCCGAGCTTGCCCGCACGCGCCGACTGCCGGTCGAGGGACCACAGCGCGCCGACCGCTTCTGGATCGAGGCGTTGCCGGTGGCGGCGGCGCAGTTCGGCCTGCCTCCGGCCGAGGCATTCGAGCCGGATCGTTGGCTCGAGGACGGCGATACGGTCAGTGTCGGAGAAGAACTGCTCGAGGTGTTGCACTGCCCCGGCCACACTCCCGGCCACGTGGTTTTCTTTCACCGCGCGTCACGATCCGCGTGGGTCGGCGATGTCCTGTTCGCCGGCTCGATCGGTCGCACCGACTTTCCGCGTGGCGACCCTGCGGCATTGATCCGGTCCATTCGCGAAAAGCTCTTTGCTCTGGGCGATGACGTGCGTTTCGTGCCGGGCCACGGCCCGACGTCGACCTTCGGGGCCGAGCGGCGCACCAACCCCTTCGTGGCCGATCGCCTGTTCGTGGCCTGCTGAGGCCTGCCGGCAACGGCATGCACGAGCGGCGAGCGCTCATGGTGCGGGGCGTGCGGCTCTTGCTGCGCGCAGGCGGCGGATGAGCGGCGGCAGCAGTGCGACGCAGGCGAGCAAAGCCAGGGCGAGCAAGCCCTTCTTGATCATGCCGGTGCTCCCGGCCGCGGCCTCGCGCCCGGCATAACCGAGGTAGGTATAAGCGAAAGTGGCCGGCAGCATAGCGATGTACGAGACGATGACGTAGCGCGAGAGCCGGATGCGCGTCAGCCCGAGGGCATAATTGAGCAGGTTGAACGGTATCAGCGGCACCAGGCGCACGAACGCGACGAACCGCCAGTCTTCCCGCTCGACGCCGGCAACGATCTGCTCGGCGCGCGCGCCCATTCGCGCGCGCGCCCAGTCGGCGGCCAGGTAGCGGGCCGCCAGGAATGCTCCGCTTGCCCCGATCGTCGCGCCGGTCAGGCTGTAGAAGGTGCCCGCCACCG
>JAJZMI010000051.1 GCA_021798335.1 Pseudomonadota bacterium
AGGCCATCGTCGACGGCCGGACCGTGGACGTCGCGCCGCTCGAGGGCCTCGAGGAGATCGAGATCGACGGCACGCTGTATGAGGCATTCAACACCTCCGGCGGGCTCGGCTCACTTGCCGAGACCCGGGGCGTGAGCGCCGAGTCGATGAACTACAAGACCATCCGCTATCCGGGCCACTGCGAACAGATGCGCCTGCTGATGAACGATCTGAAGCTGAACCAGGACCGCAGCACCCTCAAGCGCATTCTCGAGAATGCGGTGCCGCAGACGCTACAGGACGTGGTCATCGTCTACGTCGCGGTCACCGGGCTGCAGGATGGGCAGCTGCGCGAAGAGAACTACGTCAACAAAATCTATCCGCAGCTGATCGCCGGGCGGCTCTGGTCGGCCATCCAGGTTACCACCGCCGCCGGCATCACGGCGGTGGTCGATCTGGTGCTCGAGCACCCGGAGCGCTATCGCGGCTTCGTTGCTCAGGAACAATTTCGCCTGACCGACATCCTGGCCAACCGCTTCGGACGCTACTACGCCAGCGGCGGCAACAAGGACGTCTCGGGCGATGTGATCGTGACCGGCAAGACCGGCCGCCAACGCACGAACAAGGCGGCCTGAGCGATGGGCGCGCAAATCGATACCGGGGCCCTGCTGCAACGTCTTGAACTCGCAACGGTCAATCCCGGGGTCTGCTCGGGCCCGAGCGCGTGGCGCGGCGAGGGACCGGTGCTGCAGGTGCACAACCCCGCCACCGGCGAGCGCATCGCCGCGGTACGCACCGCGACGGCCGCGGACTATGAGGCGCTGATGCAATCGGCGGTCACGACGGCCGCGGCGTGGCGCAGCGTTCCCGCCCCAAAGCGCGGCGAAGCCGTGCGCCTGATCGGCGAGGCGCTGCGCGCGCTGAAGGACGACCTCGGTGCGCTGGTCTCTCTCGAGAGCGGCAAGATCCTCGCCGAGGGTCGGGGCGAGGTTCAGGAGATGATCGACATCGCCGATTTCGCGGTCGGCCAGTCGCGCATGCTCTACGGCCTGAGCATGCATTCGGAGCGCCCGGGTCATCGCATGTACGAGCAGTGGCACCCGCTCGGGGTGGTCGGGATCATCTCCGCATTCAACTTCCCGGTCGCGGTATGGTCCTGGAACGCATTTCTCGCGGCAATCTGCGGCAACGTGTCGGTGTGGAAACCTTCGCCCAAAACCCCGCTCACAGCCATTGCCGTGCAGAGGCTCGCCAACCGGGTGCTGCAGACCCATGGCTTCCCGGCGGTCTTCCAGCTGTTCATCGACGCCGGCGCCGAGCTCGCCTCGCGCTTCGTCGAGGACCGCCGCGTGGGCCTGGTGTCCTTCACCGGCTCGACCGCCGTAGGCCGCAAGGTCGGGGAGCGGGTGGCCGCGCGGCTCGGCAAAAGCCTGCTCGAGCTCGGCGGCAACAACGCCATCATCGTCGATGAGTCCGCGAGCCTCGATCTCGCCGTGCCGGCGATCGTGTTCGGCGCGGTGGGCACCGCCGGCCAGCGCTGTACCACGACCCGGCGCGTGTTCGCACATCGGGCCATCGCGGCGGACCTCGAGCACCGCCTCGTCAACGCCTACCGTCAAGTCAGGATCGGCGATCCGCTCGATCCGGCCACCCTCATGGGACCGCTGATCGATGCAGCCGCGGTCGAGCGCTTCAAGTGCGCGGTGAGCGCGGCCCGGGCGGCCGGCGGCGCGGTGCTCGCCGGCGGCGAGGTGCTCGAGCGCCCCGGGCATTTCGTGGAGCCGACGCTGATCCGCGCGCGCAACGACTGGCCGATCGTGCAGAGCGAGACGTTCGCGCCCATTCTCTACCTCATCCCGGTCGACTCGCTCGAGACCGCGATCGCCGAGCAGAACCAGAGCAACTACGGCCTGTCCTCGGCACTGTTCACCGAGCGCCTGCGGGCCGCCGAGGCGTTTCTGTCCGCCGGCGGCAGCGATTGCGGCATCGCCAACGTCAACATCGGCACCTCCGGGGCGGAAATCGGCGGCGCGTTCGGCGGCGAGAAAGACACCGGTGGCGGACGCGAATCGGGCTCCGATGCCTGGAAGGCCTACATGCGCCGGCAGACCACCACCATCAACTGGAGCGGCGCGCTGCCGCTGGCGCAGGGGATCAAGTTCGAGCTTTAGGCGCCGGCATTCCCGAGTACGTCCAACGCCTCGCGCACCATGATCGGCTCCTCGGCCACTGTCACCGCCCACACGGCCACCCGGCTGCCGGCCGGGCTGATGCGCGCGTCCCCGCCGCGGGCCGCGGCGTTGGCCGCCGGATCGACCTCGATACCGGCCCAGTTCAGGCCCGCAAGCGCGTGTGCGCGAATCTGCGGCACGTGTTCCCCGACGCCGCCGCCGAATACGATGCCGTCGCAGCCGCCGAGCACCGCGAGGTACGCGCCGATGTACTTGCGGATGCGATAACAGTACAGGTCCACCGCCAGCCTGCCCCGCGCACTGTCTTCGGCGAGCAGCTCCGAGGGGTTGCTGCGCCCGCCCATCCCGAGCAGACCCGACTCGCGGTTGAATGACTCGATGAGCCGCTGCGGCGCTATCCCGAGCCGCCCGGTCAGGTACGGCACGACCGCGGCATCGACATCCCCTGAACGGGTGGCCATCACCAGCCCTTCGAGCGGCGAGAAGCCCATGGAGGTATCGCGCGGCCCCGTGCGATCACGCGCCGTGATTGAACAACCGCCGCCGAGCTGCAGGCTGATCAGACGCCCGCCGTTCTCGAGCGCGGGGTGCACCTCGCACCAGCGCTGCCACATGGCCTGATGCGCCAGACCGTGGAACCCGTAACGACGCACTCCGACGTCCCAACCGAGCGCGGGCGGCAAGGCATACTCCGCGGCCACGCGCGGCAGCGACGCGAAATACGCGGTATCAAACGCCGCCACCTGCGCGACCGATCGATCGCAGAGCTCGCGCGCCGCATCGATCCAGCGCAGCGCCAGCGGGTTATGCAGGGGGGCGAGCGCGGCCAGATCCCCAATGCCCGCGCGTACCGCATCATCGATCCGCACCGGATGCGTGAACCGCTCCGCACCGTGCACCACCCGATGCACGAGCGCCGCCGGCGGACCCGGCAGCTGCGCGAGAAAGGCGCGCAGCTCGACCGCCGGATCCAGGTGAGTGCCCTCGTGATGCACCGCCGCAAGACGCCGCAGCTGCGCATCGGCGCGCGCCGTCCCGGCGCCCGCCTCGAACGCGGCGAGTTTGATCGACGTCGAGCCGCTGTTGACCGTGACGAGGCGCATCCCGCAGGGCCATTCAAGCGCGCGCCGCCGCGCCGTCAGGCCACTTCCAGTCGGCCACGAGCGGCATGTCTGTGCCGTGGCGGCGGATGTAGGTTGCATGCTCAATCAACAGTCGGCGGCAGCGCTCCTTCAGGTAGGCGCCGCGATCCCCGAGCTGCGGCAGCCGGTCGATCGCATCCTGAACGAGGTGGAAGCGATCCATGTCGTTGAGCACGGTCATGTCGAACGGCGTGGTGATGGTGCCCTCCTCCTTGTAGCCGCGCACGTGCAGACCGGCGTTGTTGTGCCGCCTGTAGGTCAGGCGGTGGATCAGCCAAGGATAGCCGTGGAACGCGAAGATCACCGGCTTGTCCCGCGTGAAGAGCGAATCGAAGTCCGCATCGCTCAGTCCGTGCGGATGCTCGCTGCTTGGCTGCAGCCGCATCAGATCGACGACGTTGACGACGCGGATCTTCAGCTCCGCAAGTCCCTCGCGCAGCATGGCCACGGCCGCCAACGTCTCGAGTGTCGGGACATCCCCGGCGCAGGCCATCACCAGGTCCGGCTCGACGCCCGCATCGTTGCTCGCCCAGTCCCAGATGCCGATGCCGGCGGTGCAATGCGCCACGGCCGCCTCGATGGGCAACCACTGCGGCGCCGGATGCTTCCCGGCGATGACCACGTTGACGTAGTGACGGCTGCGCAGACAGTGGTCCATCACCGAGAGCAGGCAGTTCGCATCGGGTGGCAGGTACACTCGAACGATACCGGCCTTCTTGTTGACCACGTGATCGATGAAGCCCGGATCCTGGTGCGTGAACCCGTTGTGATCCTGGCGCCAGACATGCGAGGTGAGCAGGTAGTTGAGCGAGGCAATGGGTCGCCGCCAGGGGATGCCGGCGGTGACCTTCAGCCACTTGGCGTGCTGATTGAACATCGAGTCGATGATGTGGATGAACGCCTCATAACAGTTGAACAGACCGTGCCGGCCGGTGAGCAGGTAGCCCTCGAGCCAGCCCTCGCATTGATGCTCGCTCAGAATCTCGAGCACCCGACCGCTCGGGGCGAGGAACTCATCCGCGGGCACCGTGCGCGCCTCCCACTGCCGATTGCATGTCTCGAACACCGCCTGCAACTTGTTCGAGACGGTCTCATCCGGTCCAAACAGGCGGAAGGTGCTCGGGTTCAGGCGGATCACATCGCGCAGGAAGACACCCAGCGTGCCCGTGTCGGACGCCTCGAGCGCCCCGGGGGCGCTCACCGGCTGCGCGTACTCGCGGAACTCCGGCAGCTGCAGCCCGCGCAGCAGCAATCCGCCGTTGGCGTGCGGGTTCGCACCCATGCGCCGCGTCCCACGCGGGGCAAGCTCGGCGAGCTCCGCGCGCAGCCGTCCCTCCTCGAACAGCTCCTCGGGCCGGTAGCTGCGCATCCACGCCTCGAGCGCCGCGAGGTGGCGGGGATTGCTCGCCGGGTCGGTGATCGGCACCTGGTGGGCGCGAAAGGTCCCCTCGATGGCCTTGCCGTCGAGGCTCTTCGGCCCGGTCCAGCCCTTCGGACTCTCGAGCACGATCATCGGCCAGCGCGGCCGCGCGCTCTGGGCCCCGGGGGCGCGCGCGGCGTGCCGGATCGCGCGAATCTCCCCGATCACTTCATCGAGCGTCGCGGCCATCAGTTGGTGCATTTCCAACGGCTCGGCGCCGCTGACGAAGTACGGCCGCCAGCCGCAGCCGCGGAGCAGCTGCTCGAGCTCCTCGCGCTCGATGCGCGCGAGCACGGTGGGATTGGAGATCTTGTAGCCGTTCAGATGCAGAATCGGCAGCACCGCGCCATCGTGCGCGGGGTTGATGAACTTGTTCAGATGCCAGCTGCCGGCGAGCGGGCCGGTCTCGGCCTCGCCGTCGCCGACCACGCACGCGGCGATGAGCTCGGGATTGTCGAGCACCGCCCCGCAGGCGTGGCTCAGCGAGTAGCCGAGCTCCCCACCCTCGTGAATCGAGCCCGGACACTCCGGGGACACGTGGCTCGGGATACCCCCGGGAAAGGAGAACTGCGTGAACAGGCGCCGCAGGCCCGCCTCGTCCGGTGAGATCTGCGGGTACAGCTCGCTGTAGGTTCCCTCCAGGTAGGTATTGGCGACCAGCGCCGGTCCGCCGTGCCCCGGACCGGAGAGATAAATCATGTCCAGATCATGGGCGCGGATCACGCGGTTCAGATGCGCATAAATGAAGTTCTGGCCCGGCGTCGTGCCCCAGTGCCCGAGCAGCATCGCCTTGATGTGCTTCGGCGCCAGCGGCTCGGTCAGCAACGGATTGTCGCGCAGGTAAATCTGCCCGACGGACAGATAGTTCGCCGCCCGCCAGTATGCATCGAGCCGCTGCAGCTGCTCGGGGGACAGTGCTTGGGCCGCAGACGGCGCGCCATGTTGCGACATTGCCGACTCCTTTACGCGACCCTCCGGTCGCCGTTTGGGTCATCATGGCATCGCAAGGCCGGCATGCTGTCCATACGCACTCCCCGCCAGATGCTGCGGGCGGGCACATTGACCGTGCCGGAATCGGCTCCTAGGATGCCGCATATCGACGGTCGAGGGAACGGGAATGCATGCGGCTTCCCACGGGGGACGGCAGATCCTGCGGCATATCGCGCGCATCGCGATGATCGAGCGGGGACTGCAGCCTGACTTCCCGCCGGCCGCGAGCCGCCAGAGCGCGGCGATCGCCGCTGCGGCGCGCGCCGAGCACGTGCGCGACCTGCGCGAGCTGCCCTGGGTGTCGATCGACAACGACGACTCGCGTGATCTTGACCAGATTTCCACCGCCGAAGCGCTGCCTTCGGGCGACACCCGCATCTGGGTCGCGATCGCCGATGTTGATGCATTGGTGGGCGCCGGCACGCCGCTCGACGCACATGCGCACCGCAACACCACCTCCGTATACACGCCAGCGCGGATTTTCCCGATGCTGCCGGAGCGGCTCTCGACCGACCTGACATCGCTCAACGACCAACAGGACCGCCTCGCGCTGGTGATCGAGATGGACGTCTCGCGCGACGGCGAGGTCATGACCTCGAATCTCTATCGTGCGCAGGTGCGCAACCACGCCAAGCTCGCCTACCCGTCGATATCCGAGTGGCTCGAAGGCCGCGCACCGCCGCCTGACGGACTCGCCGCCCCGCGGCTGCAGACCCCACTGCGGCTGCAGGATGCGGCTGCGGGCAAATTGCGCGCCGAGCGCCATGTCCACGGCGCGTTGACGCTCGAGACACTCAAGACCCATGCGGTATTCGACGGGGATGCGCTGCGCGACCTGGAACGGGAGCGCAAGAACCGCGGCCAGGAACTGATCGAGGACCTGATGATCGCCGCCAACGGCGCCGTGGCGCGCTTTCTCGATCAGCACGGCGTCCCGTCGCTGCGCCGGGTGCTGCGCACCCCGCGCCGCTGGGAGCGCATCGTCGCGCTCGCCGAGGAAGTCGGCGCGCATCTGCCGGCGGCCCCCGATGCGCTCGCGCTCAATCGATTTCTGTCCCGGCGCCGCCAGGTGGACCCGGAGCGCTTCGCCGATCTGTCGCTCGCGGTGATCAAATCACTGGGCTCGGGTGAATACCTGGCACAGCAGCCCGGCAGGAGCGCCACCGGACACTTCGGCCTCGCGGTGAGCAACTACACCCATTCCAGCGCGCCGAACCGGCGCTTCCCCGACCTCATCAGCCAGCGGCTCGTCAAAGCGGTATTAGCCGGCAGGCCTTCGCCTTATCCGTTCGGGCTGCTCGAGCAGCTCGCCGAGCACTGCACGCGCCAGGAGAACAACGCCGCCAAGGTTGAGCGCCGCGTGGCGAAATCTGCCGCCGCGCTGCTGCTCGCTGGGCGCATCGGCGAGACGTTCGATGCGCTGGTCACTGGAGCGGCGCCCAAGGGCACCTGGGTGCGCATCCTGCGCCCGGCCGCGGAAGGCAGGCTGCTGCGCGGCTTCGAGGGCGCGGACATCGGCCATCGGATGCGCGTGCGCCTGGCGCGTGTGGATGTGGAACGCGGTTTCGTCGACTTCGAGCGAGTGCACTGATGGACAAGAACGCTGCGACGGGCACGAATCATCCGCAACTCGCGTACGAGGAGGAGAACTTCCTCCAGAGCGACGCGGCGCGGCCGCTGCGCATCCTGGCGGAATACCTCGGGCCGCTCGAACGGTTCAAGTCCGCCGGCGTGCACGCAACCATCGTCTTCTTCGGCTCGGCGCGCCTGCGGCCCGAGGGGCCCCTCGGACGCTACTACGCGGATGCGCGCGAGCTTGCCGCCCGTCTCACGCGCTGGTCCGCCTCGCTGCCGCCGCACACCCACCATTACGTCGTGTGCTCAGGCGGCGGCGGCGGAATCATGGAGGCGGCCAACCGCGGAGCGACAGAAGCCGGCGGCAAGACGGTGGGATTGAACATCAGCCTGCCGCGCGAGCAGCGTCCCAATGCGTATCTTTCCGGTGAGCTGACCTTCGAGTTCCATTATTTCTTCATGCGCAAGCTGTGGTTCGCGCATCTGGCGCGGGCACTGATCGCCTTTCCCGGCGGTTTCGGCACCCTCGATGAGCTGACCGAGATCCTCACTCTGGCGCAAACCCGCAAACTTGCGCGCGACATTCCCGTGATCCTCTATGGCCGCCAGTACTGGAACGAGATCATCGACTTCGCCGCCCTCAGCCGTCATGGAATGATCGATCCGGGGGATCTGCGCCTGTTCGAATTCGCCGATCGCCCCGAGGATGTCCTCGAGATCGTGCAACGGCGCCTCGTGCCCGAGCCGCGCGAGGTCTCCGGCTTCGCACACTCGCGCATTCGCGGGCACGCCGACCCGCAGCGCTGAGCGCGCCAGCGCCGCCGCTCAGACTCGCCCGGGCAGCCGCACGATGAAGCGCGCGCCACCGAGGGGCGAAGTCTCCACGGCGATGGAGCCGCCGTACAACTCGATGGTTTCACGCACCATCGCGAGCCCCAATCCGTGGCCCGGCACGGTCTCATCGGCACGCACACCGCGCTCGAGCACCCGGGCGCGATCCTCCGCCGATATGCCCGGGCCGTCATCCTCCACCAGCAGCGTCAGATTTTCCTGTGCCGCCGCGGCAGGCTCGATCGCCGCCGCGAGCCGCACCCGTGCGTGACACCACTTGCAAGCGTTCTCGAGCAGGTTGCCGAGCAATTCCATCAGATCAGCCCGATCTCCGATGAACTGACTGTCCGGTTGGATCGCCAGCTCGAGCGACAGATCCTTGCCGCCATAAACCTTCAGCAGCGCCGCGCGCAGATCGGCGGCAACGGGCGCCACCGGCACCGGTGCCTGTCCGAGCAGCGCGCCGCCGGAGGCCGCGGCACGCTTCAGTTGATGCTCGATGATGCCGCTCATACGGTCGATCTCCGCACCAATCGCCTCGGCGGACTGGGCGAACTCGCCGGCGCCCGAGAGCGCCGCGCGCATCACCGCGAGCGGGGTCTTCAGACTGTGCGCGAGATTGCCGAGAGTATCTCGGTAGCGCGCCAGGCGCTTGCGCTGGCCGATCAGCAGCGCATTGAGTTGGCGCGCCACGCCGCTCAGTTCGCGCGGATAACCATCGCCGAGCACTTCGCTGCGCCCCGCCTCGACTTCGTGGATCTCCCGCTCGAGCCGGCGCACCGGAGCGAGCACCGCCCGCAGCAGCACCGCCAGGGTCGCCAGCAGCAGTAACATCAGGATGCTGAACCAAAACACCATGCGGCGGCGGAACTGCCACAGCTGCTGTTCGTACGGCGTCAGACTGATCGCGACACTGAAGGTGACCGGCCGGACGTTGCGCGGGTCGTCCGTGAATGTTACACCGCGACTCTCGATGGCCAGCCGCTTGTGTCCGGCAACGGTATAGAGGAACTTGCGCTGCCCCTGGGCAAGCAGCGGTCCGAAATGGACGGTCACCCCCGCCGTGGACGGCGAGCGCCAATCGTGGTGCGCCGAGCGGATCGCCGCATACCACCCGGAGCCGGGCGTGCCGAAGCGCGAATCGAGCGCCTTGATCGGCGCACCGTAGCCCCCAGCGGGCTCGGGCTCGGCGGCGGCAATGAGCGCGATGATCTGCGAATCGAGGAGTTCGTGCAGCCGGCCGCTCGAGAGCGTACGAAACCCGCTGTCGAGCACCAGAGTCATGAAGCCGAAGAACAGTACCAGCGGCACCGCCACCGACAACAGCAGCCGCTGGCTGAGGGAATGCACGCTCGCGCTCCGCGCGCCGCCTAACTGGACTCGCGAGCGAGCGAGAATCGATAGCCACGGCCCCGCAATGTCTCGATCGGCTTGAGGCGATCGTGCGGATCGAGCTTGCGGCGCAGGCGGCCAACGAGCACCTCGATGACGTTACTGTCGCGCTCGAAGTCCTGATCATAGAGCCGCTCGGTCAGCTCGGCCTTGGAGATCACCTCCCCGGCCCGCAGCATCAGATGCTCGAGGATGCGGTACTCGAAAGTGGTCAGCTCCACCGCGGCGCTCTCCACACTGACCGTCTGGGCGCGCGTGTCGAGCGTGATGGGGCCACATTTGAGTTCCGCACTCGCCCACCCGCCGGCGCGCCGCAGCAGCGCCTGCAACCGTGCGAGCAACTCCTCGAAATGAAACGGCTTGGCGAGGTAGTCATCCGCCCCGGCCTGCAGGCCCTCCACCTTGTCCTGCCAGTTGTCGCGCGCGGTGAGAATCAGGATCGGATAGGTTTTGCGCGCCGCGCGAGCCTTGCGGATCACCTCCAATCCCGACAGTTGCGGCAGCCCCAGATCGATCACCGCCACATCGAGTGGATATTCGAGCCCCGCGAACAAGCCCTCGGCGCCGTCCTTTGCCACATCGACGGTGAAGCCGGCCTCGGTGAGCTGCGCCTTGAGGCTCTCGCGCAGCGAGACCTCGTCCTCCACCACAAGCACCCGCATGGCTCCGGCTCCGGCGCTCAGAGGATCCGCCCGCTCGAGGCATCAATCCGCACCGTGAACACCCGTCCGCGCTGATCGAGAAGCCTCAGAACATACACGGTCCGCCCGCCTCGCTTGATTGATTCGACACGAACCACGCGCGCTTTGTAGCGCCGCTCGGCCATGCGCACGGCCTGGTCCATCGTCAGGGGGTGCGCCGCGGCCTTCGGGCCAGCGGCAACCGTGGGCGGGGGCGAGGCGGACGGTGAGGCCGCCCACACGGCCGCGCCGATCAGCACCACCGCGGCCGCAGCCCCGGCGCCTGCCCATTTCAATCGTATTCGCACTTCGAAGGTCTACCGATCGGCCGATCCGGCCGCCCAGACGCGCACCACAAGGCACCTCACCGTAGCCTACCATTCGTGAATCGTTGCTGAATACCCGCGCGGCCCGCTCACTCCCACCGTTTCGCCTCGCGCCACAACGTATCCCATTCGGCGCCCGTGAGCGTCCCGAGCGATGCGCCCCGCTCGCCCGCCAGGCGCTCCATGCAGCCGAAGCGCCGCTCGAACTTCGCATTCGCCGCGCGCAGCGCCTCTTCCGGATCGATCGCCAGGTGCACGCTCCAGTTGGCCAGCGCGAACAGCACATCCCCGAGCTCCTCGGCGATGTGCGCGTCGGGCGCGCCGCGCGCGGCCTCGATCGCTTCGTCGAGTTCCTGGAGTTCCTCGTGAACCTTCTCGCGCACCTGATCCGCCCGTTCCCAATCGAATCCCACGCGCGCGGCCCGCCGGCCGAGCTTGGCCGCGCGCATCAGCGCCGGTAGGCTCTGCGGCACATCCGCCAGCGCACCCGCGCCTCGCGTCGATTCGGCACGCTCTCGCGCCTTGTGCTCCTCCCACTGCCGGGACTGCTCCAGCGCGCCCACGGGCAGGGGGGCTGCGCCGAAGACGTGCGGATGCCGCCGCACGAGCTTCGCATGGATGCTCCGGGCAACGGCGGCGAAATCGAACCAGCCGCGCTCCTCGGCCAAGCGCGCATGGAAGACCACCTGGAAGAGCAGATCCCCGAGTTCCTCGCGCAGCTGCCCGGCGTCCGTCCGCTCGATCGCATCGCGCACCTCGTACGCCTCTTCGATCGTGTATGAGGCGATGCTGTGGAAATCCTGCGCACGATCCCAGGGACAGCCCTGCTCGGGGTCGCGCAGCCGCACCATCAACTCCAGCAGCGCCGTCAGCGCCGCGGCCGAATCAGCCGTGCGCATGCCCACCCTCGCCGCGGCAGACGCGCTCCAAGGTCAGCAGCATGCCGGCGGTGGCGCCCCAGATATTGTGCTCCCCGTAGGGGATGTCCACGAGCTCGACCTCCACGCCAGTGCCACGAAACCGGTGACGGCGAGGCCGGTGATGACGCACATCGAATACATGGGAGAGCGGTACCTCGAACGCGACCTGTACCTCCTGTCGATCCATCTCGAGCGTGAAGCCGGGACGAACCCGTGCCACCACCGGCGTGACGCGAAAGCCGCTGATGACGACATGATCCGGCAGGTAGCCGATGACGGTCACGAAGGCCGGATCGAGCCCGATCTCCTCGCGCGCCTCGCGCAGCGCCGCAGCCGCTGGATCGGAGTCCCCGGGCTCGATCGATCCGCCCGGAAAGCTGACCTGGCCGGCGTGATGGCGCAGATCCTGCCCACGCACGGTCAGCAGCACGGTCGGGGCCTCCGGATGATCAATCAGGGGCACCAATACGGCTGCCGGCGTCGGGTCGGCCGGAAAGTACGCACAAAGCTCACGGCTACGCTCGAACGTCTGGCCTGGAACCCACCACTGCTCACGGGCGTGCTGCGGCCGGCTACCGGCAAGGCGTGCCTCGATCCGCGCGAGCGTCAGCTCCCCGGCCGCAATCCCCGCTCCGGCGGCCGGGTACTCAGCCACCGCCACCGGCGCCACCGGTGATCCCGCCGCGCGTCAGCGCCCGCGGATCGAGCAGGCGCTCGAGCTGCTCGGGCGGCAAATCGGTCATTTGCGCGGCCACCTCGCGGATCGGCCGTCCTTCGGCATACGCCTTCTTGGCGATGGCCGCGCCTTTCTCATAGCCGATAATCGGGTTCAGCGCCGTCACCAGAATCGGATTGCGCTCGAGCGCCTCGGCGAGACGCGTCGGATTGACCTTGAAGCCCGCGATGGCCTTCTCCGCCAGCAGCCGCGCGACGTTGGCGAGCAGCCGGGCGCTCTCGAGGAGGTTGTAGGCGATCACCGGCAGCATGACATTGAGCTGAAAACTGCCGGACTGGCCGGCGATGGCAATGGTCGCATCCTGGCCGATCACCTGCGCGCACACCATGGCGGTCGCCTCCGGGATCACCGGATTGACCTTGCCGGGCATGATGCTGCTGCCGGGCTGCAGCGCCGGCAGCGCGATCTCCCCGAGACCGGCGAGCGGGCCGCTGTTCATCCAGCGCAGATCGTTGGCGATCTTCATCAGGCTCACGGCGATGACCTTCAACTGGCCGGACAGCTCCACGGCCGTATCCTGGCTCGAGAGTGCCTCGAAGTAATTGCGCGCCGGCTCGAACGCACAACCCGTGAGCTGCGCGAGCGCGGCGCAGAAACCCGCGGCAAACTGCGGATGCGCGTTGATGCCCGTACCGACTGCCGTGCCACCCTGTGCGAGCCGCTGCAGGCGCGGGGCGGTGGCAGCCAGGCGCTCCAGTCCGCTCTCGAGCTGCGCGCGCCAGCCGGAGAGCTCCTGCGCGAACGTCACCGGCATCGCGTCCATCAAATGCGTGCGGCCGGTCTTGACCTGTCCGCTCAGCTCCCGCTCCTTGGCGGCGATCACCGCGCACAGCCGCTCGAGGGCCGGCGCCAGGTCACGCCGGACGGCGAGCGTCGCGCTCACGTGAATCGTGGTTGGAATCACGTCGTTGCTGCTTTGCCCCATGTTGACGTGATCGTTCGGATGCACGGTCTTGCCGAGGCGGTCGGTCGCGAGCGCGGCGATCACCTCGTTGGCATTCATGTTGGTGCTGGTACCCGAGCCGGTCTGAAACACATCGAGCGGGAAGTGCACATCGTGGCGACCTTCGGCAACCTCCGCCGCCGCCGCCTCGATGCTCACCGCGAGGCTGGACTCGAGCAGGCCGAGCCGGCCATTGGCGCGGGCCGCGGCCTGCTTCACCAGACCGAGCGCGCCGATGAAGGCCCGCGGCATGTGCCAGCCGCTGACCGGAAAGTTCTCGAGCGCCCGCTGGGTCTGCGCGCCCCAGAGCGCCTCACGCGGCACCTGCAGCTCGCCCATGCTGTCGTGCTCGGTTCGGAAGGATTGCGTCATATGGATGGCTCCGTGGCCCGCGGTAAGCTCGACCGTGCCGCCGGGGCCGCATGCGGACACGTCACGGTATCGGATATCATAATCGATTTCGGTCCTGGCCCTTCCCCGCCGCGCATGCACGACCCGTCCCAGAACGATCTTCCAGCCGTACTCGCCCTCTCTCCGGTCGACGGGCGCTATCGCGCCGCCACCGAGCCGCTACGCGAGCTGCTCTCGGAGGCCGGCCTGATCCGCGAGCGGATCCGCGTCGAAGCGGCGTGGTTCGAGTACCTCGCCGGCGCGCTGCCGCAGCTGCCGGGCGCGCGCACCAGCGCCGCGGTACGCGAATGCGCCCGGCGGCTCCAGCAGGCCCCGCCCGACTCGTGCGCAGCGGCCGTCAAGGGCATCGAGGCGCGCATCAACCACGACGTCAAGGCGGTCGAGTACTACGTTCGCGGCGAATTGGCTGCCGCCGGCGCCGACCCGGCCACCCTCGAGCTCGTACACTTCGGCTGCACGTCCGAGGACATCAACAACGTGTGCTACGCCCGGCTGCTGCTGCAGGCGCGCACGCGGCTCTGCAGCACCCTCGCCGGGCTGACCGAGGAGCTGAGCGGGCTGGCGCATCGCACCGCGGGCCTGACCATGCTTGCGCGCACCCATGGCCAGCCGGCCAGCCCGACCACCCTCGGCAAGGAAGTCGCCAACTTCGTCGGGCGGCTGCGGCGCGCCGAGCGGCGCTGGACTTCGGTGGAAGCGCTCGGCAAGTGGAACGGCGCGGTGGGCAACTTCAACGCGCATCGCGCGGCACTGCCCGAGGTCGACTGGCGGGCCGCGAGTACCGCGTTCGTCGGCTCGCTCGGCCTGCTCGCCAATGCCTACACCACCCAGATCGAGCCGCACGACTGGATCGCGGAATATTGCGACGCCCTCGCCGGCATGAACGTCGTGCTGCTCGATCTCAGCCGGGATTTCTGGGGTTATATCTCCCTCGGCTATCTGCGCCAGCGGACGGCCGCCGCCGAGGTGGGCTCCTCGACCATGCCGCACAAGGTCAATCCGATCGACTTCGAGAATTGCGAGGGTAACCTCGGGATCGCCAACGCGCTGCTGAAGCACTTCGCCGAGAAGCTTCCGGTCTCGCGCTGGCAGCGCGACCTGACCGACTCGACCGTGCTGCGCAATCTCGGCGTGGCGCTCGGCCACACGCTGATCGCCTGGCGCGCGCTCGCTCGTGGTCTCGGCAAGGTCGAGCCGGACGCCCAACGGATGCGTGCCGATCTCGACGGTGCCTGGGAGGTGCTCGGCGAGGCGGTGCAGACCGTGCTGCGCGCCGCCGGAGTTCCCGACGGCTACGAGAAGCTGAAGAATTTCACGCGGGGCCGGGCCATCGATGCGCGCTCGCTCGCGGAATTCATCGAGACGCTGCCCCTGCCGGCCGGGCAGAAGCATCGCTTGCTCGCGCTCACGCCGGCCGACTACATCGGCTGGGCTGCGGAGCTGGCCCGGGAAATATGACAAATCGCACCACGCGCCGGTCCGTCCGAGAATTCTGTGACGGGCTCGGCAACGGGGCGGGCATCCATGCATTTAGTATGCCGCACGGTGTCCGCAGAGCGGACCTCAACAGCGGGTGCGAGCGGTGTCTCCCGGCGGCGAATTCGAACAGCACAATATCCTCGCGCGTCTCGCGCACGCCCGCTACATGCCCGAGACGCACTCGAGCGACGACACCGGCAGCTTCCAGGCGCTCACCGTGCTCACCACCCTCACCGAAGCGCGCCTGGCCGTCAACCAACTCGCCGCGCGCGCTCAGCGGCTGCTGTCGATCTATACGCCCGACCTCGAGCCCGAGTTATACGACCAGAGCGCGTTTCTCGAGGTGGTCAAACACCTGGTGCTGACCCGCCCGTTCGCCAAGGTGCGCGTGCTGCTCACCGAGCCCGGCCGCCTCAGCGCCGACGGTCACCGCTTCGTGGCGATGGCGCGGCGGCTCTCCAGCTGCATCGACATGCGTAATCTGCCGCCGCGCGCCGATGCCCCGCAGTGCGCGTATATGATCGCCGATGAGCGCGCGGTCCTGTACCGCCTGCGCGCCGACGGCTGGGACGGAATCGCCGACTTCGACAATCCGCCGGTGGCCCGGCTTTATCTGCACGAGTTCGAGCAAATCTGGGACACGTGCCTGACCCCGGAGAGCCTGCGCCTGGCGCGAGGCGCCTGAGCCGCCCCCCCTGCGGCCTCGCGGGGCAGGCGCCGCAACCGACCCGCGCGCCCCTGGCGGCTATACTTGCGCCATCATGGGCGATTGCCATCCGGAAATCACCGTCGCCGCGCTGGCCGAGCAGCACGGGCGCTTCCTGCTCGTCGAGGAGCGCATCGACGGCCGGCTGCTGCTGAACCAGCCGGCAGGCCACCTCGAGCGCGGCGAGACGCTGCTCGAGGCGGTCGTGCGCGAGGTCCGCGAAGAGAGCGCGTGGGCCTTCACGCCGGAAAGACTGCTCGGCGTCTATCTGTGGCGCCAACCGCTGACGCGGCGGCTTTACAAGCGCTTTGCCTTCACCGGGACCGTGCACGACCACCAGCCCGAGCAGCCGCTCGATACCGGCATCGTCGCGACTCGCTGGTTGACGCACGAGGAGATCCGCGCCCGCGCCGACCGGCTGCGCAGCCCCCTGGTCCTGCGCTGCATCGAGGACTATCTGCGCGGGGAAACGGCCGCCTTGGAGCCGATCGGGCACTTCGAGCTGCAGGCGGCGCACGCCGTGCCGCCCCGCGAGCTATGAGCCGCGTCGTCGTAGGGCTCTCCGGCGGCGTTGATTCCGCGGTCGCCGCGCTGCGCCTCAAGGCCCAGGGCTGGGATGTGCACGGCCTGTTCATGAGCAACTGGGAGGAAGACGAGGACGGCTACTGCACGGCTGCGCAAGACTTCCAGGATGCGCGCGCCGTGGCACACGAGCTCGCCATCCCGCTGCACCGCGTCAGCTTCGCCGCCGAATACCGCCAGCGGGTGTTCGAGTATTTCATCAGCGAGCACCGCGCCGGGCGCACGCCCAACCCCGATGTGCTGTGCAACCGCGAGATCAAATTCGGCGTCGCGCTGCGCTATGCCGAGCGGCTCGGGGCGGACGCCTTCGCCACCGGACACTATGCGCGAGTGGTGCCGGGACCGGACGGTCCCGAGCTGCACAAGGGGTGTGACGCGACCAAGGACCAGAGCTATTTCCTGCACGCCATCGGACGCGCCGAGCTGGCGCGCACCCTGATGCCACTCGGTGAGCTGGAGAAATCGGCGGTGCGCGCCGAGGCGCGCGCCGCGGGTCTGCCGGTGTTCGACAAGCCCGACAGCACGGGCATCTGTTTCATCGGCGAGCGTCCATTTCGCGCCTTTCTCGCGCACTTCGTGCCCGAGCAACCCGGCCCGATCGAGTCGAGCGACGGCGAGCAGCTGGGCACGCACCTCGGACTGGCCTTCTACACACTCGGGCAGCGCGCTGGACTCAACATCGGCGGGCGCGCAGGCGCTCGCGAGCTGCCCTGGTATGTCGCCGCCAAGGACACCGGGCGCAACGCTTTGATCGTCGTACAGGGGCGCGATCATCCCTTGCTGTACAGCTCGGCGCTCATCACCGGCGCACCGCACTGGCTGGCGGCCCCGCAGCACGCGCTCGGACGCTGCGCGGTCAAGGTTCGCTATCGCCAGTGCGACCAGCCGGCTCGCCTCGAGCCGCAGCCCGACGGGCGCTTGCGCATCGTGTTCGAGCAGCCGCAGCGCGCCGTGACTCCCGGCCAATATGCCGTGCTGTATGCGGGCGAGCGCTGCCTCGGCGGAGCGGTGATCGAGACCCCAGAGCGGCCCGCCGGCGGCCACGCCTGAGCATTCCCTCGGGCGCCGCGGCGCGCGCGAGCCCGGTCGACCCGATATAATCCGCGCCGCGTTTTATGAGGAGAGCCCCGCTCATGACGAACAGCTTCAACGCGCGCACCTCGCTGCAGGTCGGCACCCGCTCCTACCAGATCCACAGTCTTGCGGCCCTGCCGCACGCCAAGGTGGACCGGTTACCCTACTGCCTGAAGATCCTGCTCGAGAACCTGCTGCGCTGCGAGGACGGGGTGAACGTCACCCGTGCCGACATCGAGGCACTGCTCGAATGGGAGCCCGCCGCAACGCCCACCCACGAGATCGCCTTCACGCCCTCGCGCGTGATCCTGCAGGACTTCACCGGCGTGCCCTGCGTGGTCGATCTGGCGGCGATGCGCGAGGCGATCGTGCGCCTCGGCGGGGATGCCGAGCAGGTCAATCCGCTGGCGCCAGTGGAACTGGTGATCGACCACTCCGTGCAGGTCGATCAATACGGCAGCCCGGATGCGCTCGCGGCCAACACGCGCATCGAGTTCGAGCGCAACGGCGAGCGTTATGCCTTCCTGCGTTGGGGGCAGTCGGCATTGCGCAATTTCGCGGTTGTGCCGCCGAGCACCGGCATCGTGCACCAGGTGAATCTGGAGTACCTCGGACGCGTCGTCTTCGACACCGAACGCGACGGCATCCACAGCGCCTATCCGGACACCCTGGTCGGCACTGATTCGCACACCACCATGATCAATGGCCTCGGCATTCTCGGCTGGGGCGTCGGCGGCATCGAAGCCGAGGCGGCAATGCTCGGGCAGCCGGTGACGATGCTGATCCCCCAGGTGATCGGCGTGCGACTGACCGGCCGGCTCTCCCCCGGCGCGACGGCCACCGATCTGGTGCTGACGCTCACCGAGATGCTGCGCAAACGCGGCGTCGTCGACAAATTCGTCGAGTACTTTGGCGACGGATTGGCACATCTGCCGCTCGCCGACCGGGCCACGATCGCAAACATGGCGCCCGAGTACGGCAGCACGTGCGGCATCTTCCCCATCGACGAGGAGACGGTCCGCTACCTCGAGCTCTCCGGCCGCCCGCCCGAGCGCATCGCGTTGATCAGCGCTTATGCCCGCCACCAAGGTCTGTGGCGCAACAGCGGCGCACCGGCGGCCGCCTACACGGACGTGCTCGAACTCGATCTCGGCACCGTGGAGCCGAGCATTGCCGGCCCGAGCCGTCCCCAGGACCGCGTGCCGCTGAAGTCCGCCAAGCGCGTCTATGAGCGCAGCGCCGAAAAATCGGCGCAGGAACGTGCGGCGCGTGCCCCGCAGGCTCAGGGCCGTGCCGAGGTGAGCCTCGACGGTCAACGCTTCGAGCTCAAGGACGGCGCGGTGCTCATCGCGGCCATCACCAGCTGCACCAACACGTCCAACCCCTCGGTGATGCTCGGGGCGGGGCTCCTCGCCCGCAACGCGCACCGGCGCGGCCTGACGGCCAAGCCGTGGGTGAAAACGAGCCTCGCGCCCGGCTCGCGCGTGGTCACGGACTATTACCGCAAAGCGGGACTGCTGGAGGAGCTCGCCGCCGTGGGCTTCGCGCTGGTCGGGTACGGGTGCACCACGTGCATCGGCAACTCCGGGCCGCTCAAGCGCGAGATCTCGGCGGCCGTGAAGACCGCTGACATCACCGCCTGTGCGGTCCTCTCGGGTAACCGCAACTTCGAGGGACGCGTGCACCCGCAAGTGCGCATGAACTTCCTCGCCTCCCCGCCCCTGGTTGTCGCGTACGCCCTGGCCGGCACGCTCGACATCGACCTGACGAGTGAGCCGCTCGGCACCGGCGCCGATGGCAAGCCGGTCTATCTAGCCGACATTTGGCCGAGCGATCAGGAAGTGCAGCGGGTGCTCACCCAGGCGATCGACTCGAAGATGTTCCAGCACAGCTATGCCAGCGTGTTCCAGGGCGATGAGCATTGGCGCTCGATCGCGGTGCCCGCCGGCAAGCTCTACGCCTGGGACGCGAAATCCACCTACGTCAAGAACCCGCCGTATTTCGACGGCATGACGCGCGCCCCCCAGCCGCTGCAGGACATCCGCGCGGCGCGCGCGCTGGCCGTGCTCGGCGACTCGGTCACCACCGATCACATCTCTCCGGCCGGCAGCATCGCCCACGACAGTCCGGCGGCCCGCTACCTGGAGCAACAAGGAGTGCAGCCGAAGGACTTCAACTCCTACGGCGCCCGCCGCGGCAATCACGAAGTGATGATGCGGGGCACGTTCGCCAACATCCGCCTGCGCAATCAGCTGGTGCCGGGCGTCGAGGGCGGGGTGACCCTGCATCTGCCGAGCGGCGAGCAAGCCTCGATCTACGACGCCGCCATGCGCTACAAGGCCGACGGTACGCCGCTGATCGTTCTCGCCGGCAAGGAGTACGGCACCGGCTCCTCGCGTGATTGGGCGGCCAAGGGGGCGATGCTGCTCGGCGTGCGTGCGGTGCTCGCCGAGAGCTTCGAGCGCATTCATCGCTCGAACCTGATCGGCATGGGCGTCGCGCCGCTGCAGTTCATGCCCGGCGAGAGCGCCAAGTCCCTCGGTCTCACGGGCAAGGAAGTCTTCGACATCACCGGGCTGGCGGCGGGCGGCACTGAAGTCACCGTCAAGGCAGCCCCGGCCGAGGGCGGCAAGCCGCTCACGTTCAAGGCGCGCGTGCGCATCGACACTCCGAAGGAGCGAGAGTATTTCCGGCACGGCGGCATTCTGCCGTACGTGTTGCGCCAGCTCGCCGCCACGGGCCATGCCTGATCGAGCGCGCGGCCCACTCTCGGGAAGCGCCGCGCATGGGGCTGGCGGTCTTTGACCTCGACGGCACGGTCACCCGGCGCACCACTTTCGGGCCGTACCTGCTCGGCATGCTGGTGCGCCGCCCATGGCGTCTGGCGCGCCTGCCGGCGGCGCTGCCCGCCGTGGTGGGATTTGGCCTCGGGCTGTGCGGGCGAGGCGCTCTGAAGGGCGCGCTGCTGCGCGCCGCGCTCGGGGGCATTGCCCGCGCCGACCTCGATCGCTGGACGGAACGCTTCGCCGCGCGTTGGGCTGCGCACGAAACCTTCGCCTCCGCCCGTGCGGCCATCGAGGCACATGCCCGCGCGGGCGATCACCTCGTGCTGATGAGCGCGAGCCCCGACCTGTATGTGCCGGCAATCGGCCGCGCCCTTGGCTTTCAGGAAATCATCTGCACGCAAGTGCGCTGGGACGGCGATCGGCTCGATGGGCACCTGAGCACGGTGAACTGCCGCGGCGAGGAGAAGGTGCGCCGCCTGCGCCAATTACGCGAACGGGTTTCCGGCTCCGCGAGCGCGTACGGCAACTCCGTCACGGACATCGCGCATCTTGCCCTCGTCGAGCACGGCGTGCTGGTCAACGGCAGCGCCCACGCCCGCCGCACCGCGCGCCGCACAGGCCTGACCTGCGAGCGCTGGCGCTGAATCACGCTCACATCGCCGTGCGCACCTGCCACAGCTCGGGAAAGAACTTCAGCTGCAGCGCCTTGGCCAGATACGACACCCCGCCGGTACCGCCGGTCCCGGGCTTGTGGCCGATGATGCGCTCGACGGTCTTGAGGTGGTGGAAGCGCCAGAGCTGAAACTTGTAGTCGAGATCGATCAGATGCTCGGCCAGCTGATACAGATCCCAGTCCTTCTGTGCATTGTGATAGACGGCGAGCCAAGCGCCGGCGACCTGCTTGCTCGAGCGGTACGGCTCGCTGAACTCGCGCGCCAGACAGCTGTCCGGGACGCCATAGCCGCGGCGGCTGAGGAGCCTCAGCGCCTCGTCATACAGCGAGGGCGCGTGCAATGCCCGCTCCAGCCGGACATACACCGCCCGATCATGCTGGTGCACCGCGATCAGCTGCGCATTCTTGTTGCCCAGCTGGAACTCGAGCAGGCGGTACTGATACGACTGGAAACCCGAGGCGCGCCCGAGCGCGTTGCGAAACGCCGAATAATCCGCCGGTGTCAGGCTGGCGAGCACCTCCCAGCCCGACAGCAGCTGGGTCTGCACGCGCGAGATGCGCATCAGACCTTTGAATGAGGGACCAAGCTCGTCGCGACGCACGCACTCCATGACGCCGTCGAGCTCATCGAGCATCAGACGCATCCACAGCTCGGAGGTCTGATGCACGATGATGAACATCATCTCATCGGGTTCGTGCGAGCGCGGCTCTTGCGCGTCGAGCAATTTGTCGAGCCGTAGATACTGGCCGTACGAGAGCGAATTGCCGAGATCCCAATGGATGGCATCGCCCGTCAGGTCGACGCGCCCGCGCCTGCCGCCTCCGCTCACGCCGCGCCTTCGCCGAATACCCAGGCCGGCACGTGCCGCCAGCCCTGCAGGAGCGCACGATCGAGCCGCCGGTACTCGGGGCAGTAACGTTCCACGCACTGCCAAAATCGCGCCGAGTGATTCATGTGTCGGGTGTGAGCGAGCTCGTGGATCATCAGGTAGCGCACCACGTCCGGCGGCAGAAACAACAGACACCCGTTCAGGCTGATCGTGCCACGGGCCGAACAGCTTCCCCAGCGCGTCCGCTGGCAGCGCACCACCATGCGCGCGTAGCAAAAGCCGAGCTCGCGCGCGCATGCATCGAGGGCTGGAGCGAGCACCGCCTGCGCCCGCTCCTGCAGCCAGCGCCGCAGCGCCAAGCGCACCGCGACCCGGTTGCCGGCATCACCGCCGACCGTGAGCAGCTCCCCGGCGGCGCGCAGGCGCACCGGACCGCCGCCGCCGGCGAGGTGTACCCGCCAGCGCTCGGCGCAAGCGAGCAACTCGATGGCGAGCGGTGGGAATGGCTCGGGCGGCGCAGCCGTCCTGCGGGCCTCGGCGCGCTTGCGCTCGATCCACGATCTGTGGCGCGCGAGAAACCCCTCGATCAGCCGCGGCGGCGTCCTCAACGGCACGACCACCTCAACTCGGCCGGTGTGAAAGACGCGCACCACCATTCGCCGGGCGCGCTGGCTCTCGCGCACGCTCCAGCCCACGTCCTGCTCCGACCACAGTGATAATTGGGAGCTCATCCCCTCGACGATCCCGTCCACGTGCCGGCACACCCGGCTCGGCCGCCACGAGATCATACCAGCGAGCGGGACCGTGCATCGGGCAGACGGCACCGCCTGCGATCGGCTAGGATGCGCCGGCGTGCAGCGAGTGGATCAGCCGTGAGCCTACCTATTCTCGAAGTCCGTGACCTCGTCAAGCGCTACCCCCCCGTCACGGCTGTGGACGGGCTGTCCTTTCAGGTCCTGCCCGGCATGTGCTTCGGTCTGCTCGGACCGAACGGTGCCGGCAAGACCACCACCATGGAAATCATGGAGGGGATTCTCGCGCCGAGCTCCGGGTCCGTCAGCTATCGCGGTGAGGCGCTTGGGGAGCGCTTTCGCGAGGAAGCCGGCATCCTGTTCCAGGCCACCGCGCTGCAGCACTTCCTCACGGTGCGCCAGAGCCTGGCGTTGTTTCGCGGACTGTATGCCCGCGGACGGGACATCGACGAACTGCTGCGCCTGTGCTCGCTCGAGGCGCTCGCCGGGCGCGACAATCGCAAGCTCTCCGGCGGCCAGCGGCAGCGGCTGCTGCTCGCCATCGCGCTGGTGAACGACCCGACCGTTCTGTTTCTCGACGAGCCGACCACCGGACTCGATCCCCAGGCGCGGCGCAACTTCTGGGAACTGGTCCGCTCGGTCAAGGAGCAAGGCAAGACCATCATCCTGACCACCCATTACATGGACGAAGCGGAACTGCTCTGCGACCAGATCGCCATCGTCGATCACGGACGCATCATCGCCCAGGGCGAGCCGCGCCGGCTGCTGCGCGAGCACTTCGCCGCGGTGCTGCTCGAGTTCCCGCGCGCGGCGTTCCCGCCGGCCGCCCGGACACTGCCGCTGCAACTTCTGGAAACGGACGAGCGCATCGAGATCACCACCGATGATCTCGATGCGACGCTGCGCACGCTGATCGGCGCGGGCGTGCCGCTCGCGAGCCTGCGCATGCGCCCGCCGAACCTCGAGGATCTGTTCCTCGAGCTGACCGGCCACGAGCTGCGCGCATGATCCGCCGTCTGATCGCCGTCTGGCACGCGCGCAATCTCGAGTTCCTGCGGGATCGCGGCTCCTTGCTGTTCACGCTCGTGCTGCCGCTATCGATCATCCTCGGGATCGGCTTCATCTTCGGTGGTCCCTCCCGGCCGCTGTTCACGGTTGGCGTGCTCGGCGGACCGGCCGCGCTGGCGCACAATCGATTTGCGCATACCCGCTACGTGCGCTTCCTGCCCGTCGCGAGCCAACAGGCGGGCCTGCGCGCGGTGCGCCGCGACCACATCGCCCTGCTGCTCGCCCCCGGACACCCGCTGCGCTTCTGGGTCAACACCCACTCGCCCAAGAGCTACATCGTGGAGAAGCTGCTGCGCGCCGCCGACCCCGGCGCCGTACGGCTTCCGGTCAGTGGCCGGCAGATCCGCTATGTCGACTGGCTGTTCCCGGGAATCCTCGCGATGAACATGATGTTCAGCTGTCTGTTCGGAGTCGGCTACGTGGTGCTGCGCTACCGGCAGAGCGGGTTTCTCAAGCGCCTGCACGCCACGCCGCTGACCGCGTTCGAATTTCTCAGCGCTCAGGTGCTCTCGCGCCTGGCCATCATCCTGGTGATCACCGCCGTGCTCTACACGGTGGTCGGAGCGATGCTCCATTTTCACGACGCCGGCAACCTCGCGCTGCTGCTGTTGATCGCCGTACTCGGCGCACTGGCGATGATTGCCCTCGGCCTGACGGTGGCCGCGCGCCTGGCCAGCGAGGAGCTGGTCAACGGCCTGCTGAATCTGCTCACCTGGCCGATGGTGATGCTCTCGGGCGCGTGGTTCTCGCTCGCCGGCGCGCCCCGATGGCTGCGATGGATCGCCGCGGCGCTGCCCCTGACACAGCTGCTGCACGCGGCCCGCGCGGTGATGCTCTACGGGGCGGGCATGGGCACGGTCGCGCCGAACCTCATCTATCTGGCGGTGGTGACGCTGGTGTTCCTGGGCATCGGCGCCGCCTCATTCAAGTGGCGAATCTAGCCGACGAGGCCACCATGGCGAATCCGCCCATGCGCTTCATGAGCGACAACACCGCGACCGCCTGCCCCGAGATGCTCGCCGCCCTGGCCGAGGCGAACCGCGGCCTGGCAATCGCCTACGGCGATGACCCCTGGAGCGAGCAGTTGGATCGGGCGCTCGGCACGTTCTTCGACGCACCGGTGCGCGCGTTCGCGCTCGCCACCGGGACGGCGGCCAACGCCCTGGCGCTCGCAACGCTCACACCGCCGTACGGCGCGATCTTCGCCCACCGCGAGGCGCACATTGCCTGCGACGAATGCGGAGCGCCGGCGTTCTATTCCGGCGGCGCACAACTGCTGCTGCTCGAGGGCAGGCACGCCAAGCTGGCGCCGGACACCCTCGCGGCGGCATTGGACGCCCACCCGACATCCGTACACACCGTGCAACCGGCTGCGGTCTCGGTGAGTCAGGCGAGCGAGCTCGGCGCAGCCTACCGGCCCGATGAACTGGCCGCGCTGTGTGCGGTGGCGCACGCGCGCGGACTGAAAGTGCACATGGACGGTGCGCGCTTCGCCAACGCGGTGTGCTTCCTCGGCTGCCACCCGGCGGAGGTGACCGGGCGCGCCGGCGTGGACGTGCTCTCCTTCGGTGCGACCAAGAACGGCGCGCTCGCCGCCGAGGCTGTGGTCTTCTTCGACACCGATCTGGTGCGCGACTTCGAGCTGCGCCGCAAGCGAGCCGGACAGCTCATCTCGAAGTCGCGCTT
This sequence comes from Pseudomonadota bacterium, assembly GCA_021798335.1. Taxonomy (GTDB): domain Bacteria; phylum Pseudomonadota; class Gammaproteobacteria; order Steroidobacterales; family Steroidobacteraceae; genus 13-2-20CM-66-19. The sequence goes on from JAJZMI010000051.1 coordinate 25,174, forward strand.
CATCGCGGCGCAACTGCTGGCCTATGTGCGCGACGATCTGTGGCGACGCAACGCCGAACGCGCCAACGGGTTTGCCCGCCGCATCGGTCAAGCCGCCGGCGCGCGCCTCATCGCGCCGGTAGAAGCCAACGAGGTGTTCGTGCAGCTGGGAAGCGATGGCAAGCGAACGCTGCGCGCCGCCGGCTTCGAGTTCTACGATTGGGGCGCCGAGCACGCCGGCATCGCCCGGCTGGTGAGCGCCTGGGACCAGGAGGAAACCCACGTCGATGCGCTGTGCGCGGCGCTCACGGCCCTCTGCGAGCCCTGACACACGCGCGAGGTTTCCCCGATGATCGAGCGACATTCGCGCCTGCTGGCACTCGGCACTGCGGCCCCGGCGTTCGCTCTGCCGGACCCATCCGGAAAGCTCTGGCGCCTGGAGGATTTCTCCACCGCCCGCGCCGTGCTGGTGGCGTTTCTGTGCAACCACTGCCCGTTCGTGCAGCACATGCTCGACGGGTTCGTCTCGTTCGCGCACGAATACGGCCCCAAGGGGCTTGCCGTCGTGGCCATCAATCCCAACGACTCCAGCGCCTATCCGGCCGATGCACCGCAACACATGGCGCGCATCGCCGCCGACAAGGACTTCCCGTTCCCCTACCTGATCGACGCGGCGCAACGCGTGGCGCTCGCCTACCAGGCCGTCTGCACGCCGGACCTGTTCCTGTTCGATTCGGCCCGAACCCTCGTCTACCATGGCCGTTTCGACGGCAGTTCGCCCGGCAACACAACGCCCGTCACGGGCGATGAGCTGCGCGCGGCGCTCGAGGCGCTGCTCTCGGGAAAGCGCATCGAGCAGCAGATCGCGAGCATCGGCTGCAGCATCAAGTGGCGCCCCGGGAACGCGCCGGACTGGGCCTGACCGGGCGCGTCGCACCGGGGCGCCCCGGCGCGCGAGCCGCCCGTCGGAACCGCTTGCGGACGCGCAACCACCCGCAACATCCACCGTCCCAGGATTCCAGAGATACGCCATGGATCATCGCTCTGCGCCGCCCTCCTTGATCGACATCGGGATCAACCTGACCCACGACAGCTACGACAGCGACCGGGACACCGTCATCGCGCACGCGCGGGAGGCCGGCGTGACGCAAATGATCGTCACCGGCGCCTGCGGCCCGAGCAGCCGCAAAGCCGTGGCCCTTGCCCGCGCCCATCCCCGCCAGCTGTTCGCCACGGCCGGTGTCCATCCCCATCACGCCACCGATCTCACCGACACGCTGCTCGGCGAACTTGCCGACACCGCACGCGCCCCCGAGGTGGTCGCCGTCGGGGAATGCGGGCTCGACTACTGCCGCAACTTCTCGCCCCACCTCGCCCAGCGGCAGGCCTTCCACCGGCAACTGGAGCTCGCCGCGCAGCTCGGCAAACCCGTCTTCCTGCATCAGCGCGACGCGCACGCAGACTTCATCGCGATTCTGCGCGAGCACTGGCCACGCTTGGCCGGAGGCGTGGCGCATTGCTTCACCGCCGGCGACGCCGAGCTCGACGCCTACCTCGAGCTCGGACTCGCAATCGGCATCACCGGCTGGATCTGTGACGAGCGCCGGGGCGCGCACTTGATCGAACTGGTGGCGCGCATTCCCGCCGATCGGCTCCTGCTGGAAACCGACGGACCCTACCTGCTGCCGCGTGACCTCGCCCCGAAACCCGCATCCCGCCGCAACGAGCCGCGCTACCTGCCCCACATCGCAACCGTCGTTGCCCGGGCGCGCGGCGAATCGCTGGAGTCGCTCGCGCGCTCGAGCAGCGCCGCGACGCGCCGGCTGTTTTCCCTGCCGAGCGTGCCCGGGGAACTGCCGGTCTGAGATAGCCCGGTGAAGCTCGCAAGCGGCGCGCAATTGACACCGCCGCGCCGATGAATCGGCCGCTCGCGAACGGCGCGGGCCGCGCCTTGCGCCCCCCGGACCGTCTTTCCATAATTGGATCCATGCCTGCGGTGCGGCCCCTCGGCTCCACCCCTTACAGTCTTGCCGGAGACGTTTCATGGATCCGCAAAAGCTGCGCGAGCACATTGCCGGCGCATGGCGTGACTCGATCGTCGAGCGCCTGGCCGCCTACGTGCGCATTCCAAATCAGTCGCCGCTGTTCGATCCGCAGTGGGAACAGCGCGGCCACATGGAGGCAGCCGCACAGCTGCTGGCCGAATGGTGCCGCACCCAGCCCATCCCCGGAATGCGGGTCGAGCTGCGCCGGCTTGCCGGCCGAACGCCTCTGCTGCTGATCGACATTCCCGGCGAGCTGCCCGGCTGCGTGCTCTTGTACGGGCACATGGATAAGCAGCCGGAGTTCACCGGCTGGCACAGCGGCCTCGGGCCGTGGGAGCCGGTGCTGCGCGACGGCAAGCTCTACGGGCGCGGCGCAGCCGACGACGGCTACGCCGTGTTCAGCGCGCTGGCGGCGATCGCGGCGCTGAAGGCGCAGAACATCGCGCTGGCGCGCTGCGTGATACTGATCGAGGCCTCCGAGGAAAGCGGCAGCATCGATCTGCCCGCGCACCTCGAGGCGCTCGGCCCGGCGCTCGGGGAGCCCTCGCTGGTGGTGTGCCTGGACGCCGAGTGCGGCAATTACGAGCAGCTGTGGTGTACCACTTCGCTGCGCGGCAATCTGGTCGGGGAACTCTCGGTGCGCGTACTGCACGAAGGGGTTCACTCGGGCATGGCCAGCGGCATCGCACCGAACCCCTTCCGCATCGCGCAGCTATTGCTCGAGCGGCTGGAGGACCCGCGCGACGGCACGCTGCGCCCGGCGGCACTCGCGGTGAACGTGCCCGCGGACCGGCTCGCGCAGATCCGCACTGCCGCCGGCGTGCTCGGCGGCGCCGTCGCCGGCAAACTGCCCTGGCTGCAAGGCGTGCGCGCCCTCAGCGATGATCCGGTCGAGCTGCTGATCAACAGCACGTGGAAGGCGGCGCTCTCGATCACCGGCGCCGACGGTCTGCCGCCGGCAGTTTCGGCAGGAAACGTGCTGCTGCCGGCGCTCACACTCAAGCTCTCCCTGCGCCTGCCGCCGACCTGCGATCCGCGGCGCGCGGCCCGCGCGATCAAGGAGCTGCTCGAGCGCGATCCGCCCTATGGCGCGCAGGTGCGCTTCGAACCCGGCACGCCCACCGCCGGGTGGAATGCGCCCGCATTCGCCCCGTGGCTTGCCAGTTCGATCGACTCGGCTTCGCGGCAGATCTACGGCCGCGGCGCGGTGCATGTCGGCTGCGGAGGCAGCATTCCCTTCATGGCCATGCTCGGGGAGCGCTTTCCGCGCACTCAGTTCTTCATCACCGGGGTGCTCGGGCCGCATGCCAATGCGCACGGCCCGAACGAGTTTCTACACCTCGACTACGCCGAGAAGCTCACCGCCTGCGTATCCCTCGTGCTCGCCGATCATGCGCGCGCGCCGAGTGCCTGAAGCGTTGCAACGGCTCAGCGCATGTGCTTCATCGCGCTCGGACGCACCGCCGCGCGCACGCGCTCCCAGCTCTCGCGGTACTGCCCGAGCACAACCGCCCGCACCTCGCCCTCCAACGGCGGAAATTCCGCCGCGAGCATATCGAGCATCAACGTCCACTTCGGCAACCCCTTCGGAAACTTTCCCTGCCGGGTGAACACGACGCGCCCCTCCACCGGCACCTCGCCGGCGATGGCTTTCACCGCAGCGACGCGATCGTACAGGCCGCTCTGCGGATTGACGAAGGTGAACCGATGCGCGCCGTCCATCACGGTCCACTCGGCCATCTGATCGCCGCCGAATATGTTGCCCTGCACTTCGCGCACGTCGATGATCAGGATGCCGTGCACGCTCAAGAGCAGGAAATCGACGTGAAAGCCGGCGCCCATGCCGTCCGGCACCAGCGCATCGATCACATGGTCGGCGCCGACCGCGGTGACCGCGAGACGCAATGCCTTGCGCGCGCGCCGGCGCCGGAACCAGCGTACGAACCACACCAGCACGATCACGAGCGTCACGAGGAGCGCGAGCAGCGCCCAGGGGACAAACGGCCGTAGTGCCTGAGTGCTCATCGTCCCGTCTCCCGCGTCTCGCACGCCAGCGCCTCGCGCAGCGCGCCAAGATCGGCCTCGATCTCCCGATAGGCGCTCGGGCGCGCGAACAGCTCCGCGAGCGATGCCGGTACCGCAACCTCGCGCTCGATCAGCGGCTCGACGATCTCGCGAAACTTCGCCGGGTGGGCCGTCGCGACCAACACCCAGCGGCCCGCGCGCCGGCGCGCTTCGCTCAGGCGCGCATAGGCCTCGGCCGCGACGGCCGTATGCGGACACCAGATCCGCCCGAGCCGCCGGTAGTCGGCGCGGATGCGCGCGCGGATCGCCGCGTCATCGACGCTGCACGCGCTGAGCGCCCCGCGCAATTGCACATCGTCCGGATACAGTGCCCGCAACCGCTCCATGTTGCTCGGATCCCCGACGTCCATCGCCGAGGCAAGCGTGGCCACGCTCGGTCGCGGCCGCCACGGGGCACCGCCGAGGAACTCCGGCACGGCGCGGTTGGCATTGTGCGCGAGCACGACCTCCCCGATCGGCAGTCCGAGCCGGCGCGCCCAGATGCACGCCATCGCATTGCCGAGGTTGCCGCTCGGGATGATGAATGAAACCGGCTCCCCGCCCGCTCCGGCCAGCGCCAGCGCCGTGGCAGCGTAGTACACCGACTGGGGCAGCAGTCGCCCGAGATTGATGCTGTTGGCCGAGGAGAGCTCCCGCGCCTGGCGCAGCGACCGATCGAGAAACGCCTGCTTGGCCAGACGCTGACAATCGTCGAACGTGCCGCGCACCGCCAGGGCGCGCACATTACCACCCCAGCAGGTCAGCTGCTGCTGTTGGGTGGGCGAGACCCGTCCTTTCGGGAACAGCACCACCACCTCGATTCCGGGCCGGCCGTGGAATGCGGCGGCAACCGCTCCGCCGGTATCCCCCGAAGTGGCCACCAGGATGGTGAGCGTACGCGACCGGGGCTCGCGCAGCCGGGCCAGGCACGCCGCGAGAAAGCGCGCACCGAAATCTTTGAAGGCCGCCGTGGGCCCGTGAAAGAGCTCGAGCACCGCGAGCCGCCCGGACTCGAGCTCCACCACCGGCGCGGGAAAGCCGAAGGCTTCGGCGCAAATCGACGCCATCGATCCACCCAACGCATCGCCCTCGGCGAACGGTCCGATCAACCGGGCAGCGAGCGCCGGCAGATCCGGCGCGCCCTCCAGGTCCGCCGGGGCAATCGCGGGCCAGTCCTGCGGCACATAGAGCCCCCCATCCGGGGCCAGTCCCCCCGAGAGCGCCGCGCCAAAACCCGCCGTATTCCGCGGATCGCGTGTGCTTTGGAACCGCATGGTTGCCATCGCGTGCCGCGAGCCTCAGCCGCTCGCCACGACGCGCGCGCCCTGCGGGCGCATGTCCACGACCCACTCATCGAGCGCGGTTCCGTCCGCGCCGAGCGGCGCGCGCATCGCCGTGAGCACCGCGGGAGCTTGCGCCTCCAGCGCCCAGGCAAACAGCGCCGGTCCCGCCCCCGAGATCGAGCAGCCGAGCGCCCCCGCGGCCATCGCCGCGGCGCGCACCGCGGCGAACCCCGGAATCAGCGCCTGGCGCTGCGGCTCGATCACCACGTCCTGAAACGATGCGCGGATCATGTCCAGATCGTTGGTGTAGCACCCGGAGATGAACCCGGCCAGGTTGGCCGTCTGCCAGACGAAATCCGAGAGCGTCACGTCGCGCTTGAGCATGGCGCGCGCCTCGCGCGTGGCGAGAAACCTGTGCGGATGCACGATGACCGCCCGCATCCCTTGCGGGACCGGAATGCGCTTGACCCGCGGCTGATCGATACCGACGGTCAACACCAGGCCGCCGAACAGCGACGGGGAGATGTTGTCCACATGCAGCGAGCCGCTCGCCACCGCCTCGCCCTGCATGGCGAACGTGAGCAGCTGCAACCGATCGCAAGGCTCCCCGAGCAGCGCGTTTGCCGCCACCACCGCCCCGACCGCCGAAGCCGCCGAGCCGCCGAGGCCCGAGCCGAGAGGAATGCCTTTCTCGATGCGCATGTCGAAGCCGCCGTCAGGCCCTAGCGCCTCATACAGCGCAAGCAGCGCCCGGCCCGCTGTATTCTCGTTCGGATCGGTGGGCAGCTCGCCGGCGATGCCGCTCACCGCCGAGATGGTCACGCCGGGACGCTCGGTGCGGCTGACGGTCACCGTGTCCCCGAGCGCCTCGACCGCGAAACCGAGAATGTCGAAGCCGATCGCCACGTTGCCCACCGAGGCCGGCGCAAATGCCCTCGCCCATTGCAGCGCGCTCACAGCCGCGCTCCAAGATAGGTCGACAGGCGCAGCAGATCGGCGAACACCCCGCCGGCGGTCACCTCCGGTCCCGCGCCCGGTCCCTGCACGATCAGCGGATTGTCGCAGTAGCGGCGCGTGGCGAAGCGGACTACGTTGTCCGTGAGCGCGATGTTGGCGAATGGGTGGTTCGCCTCGAGCTCCGCCAGGCCGACGGTCGCCTGGCCGTCGGCGCCCAGGCGACCGAGGTAGCGCAACACCTTGCCCCGCGCCCTGGCCCGCTCGAACCGCTCGCGCATCGCGCCGTCCGAGCCCGCCAGGCGCGCCATGAACTCCTCGATCGACCCGCTCTCCAACCCCGCGGGCACCAGGCTCTCGATGCGCACATCGCCGAGCTCGAGTCCGAGTCCCATCTCGCGCCCGAGAATGATCAGCTTGCGCGCCACGTCCATTCCCGACAGATCGTCGCGCGGATCCGGTTCGGTGAAGCCGCGCTGGCGCGCATCGCGCACGATGTCCGAGAAGGCCGTGCCGCCGTCGTAAATGTTGAACAGATACGCGAGCGTGCCGGAAAAGATCCCTTCGATCTGCGTGATCTCATCGCCAGTCTCGCGCAGATCGCGCAGCGTGTGCACCACCGGCAGACCGGCCCCGACGGTCGCCTCGTAGAGGAAATGCGCCCCGCCGGCGCGCCGCGCCGCCTGCAGCGCGCGGTAGTAGGACAACTCGGCGCTGTTGGCCTTCTTGTTGGGCGTGATCACGTGGATGCCCGCGCGCAACCAGTCGGCATAGCGCGCGGCGATCTCGCCGCTCGCCGTGCAATCGATGATCACGGTGTGCGGCAGGTAGTCCACATGCACGTGCTCGATGAAGCGCTCGAGGTCCCCGCACTGCTCGCTGCCCTCGTATTGGGCCCGCCAGTTCGAGGCGGCGAGACCGGTTTCGGCAAGCACCATGCGGCGCGAGCCGAGTATGCCCCGCACGCGCAGATCGAGGTTGAACTGCTCGCGCAGGCGCGCACTCTGCGAGGCAATCTGATCGAGCAGCACCCGACCCACGGTGCCGGGCCCGATGATCCCGACCGAGAGCGTATGCGCCGAGAGGTACAGTCCGGCATGCGCGGCCCGCAGGGCGCGCGTCGTCGAGCGGCCCTCGATGACCACGGAGATATTGCGCTCCGAGGCGCCCTGGGCGATGGCGCGAACATTGACGCCGGAGCCGCCCAGCGCGTTGAACACCTTGGCCGCCACCCCCGGAGTACCCGCCATCCCGTCGCCCACGATTGCGAGAATGGCCAGGTCCGGATCGATCTCGACGTTCTGGATGTGGCCTTCGAGCAGCTCGCGCTCGAAAGCGTGGCGAATCACCATCGCCGCCCGTTCACCCTCGCGCTGCGGGATCGCGCAGCAGATCGAGTGCTCGGAGCTGCCCTGGGAGATCAGGATCACCGAAATGCCTTCCTCGCGCAGCGCCCCGAACAGCCGGTGCGCCGTGCCGGGAACACCGATCATGCCGGCGCCCTCGAGGTTCACCAGCGCGACCTGCTCGATGCTGGTGATGCCCTTGACCGGCAGGCGCGACTGCGGATGTGCACAGATCAGCGTACCGCGCTTGTGCGGCGCGAAGGTATTGCGAATCCAAATGGGAATGCCGTCGCCCACCGCCGGGGCCATGGTCTGCGGGTGCAGCACCTTCGCGCCGAAGTAGGCGAGCTCCATCGCCTCGCTGTATGAGAGCGAATCGATCACCGTGGCATCGGGCACGCGGCGCGGATCGGCCGACAACACCCCATCCACGTCGGTCCAGATGCAGATCTCGGCCGCCCGCAGCAGCGCCCCGAAGATCGATGCCGAAAAATCACTGCCGTTGCGCCCGAGGGTGGTCTGGACACCGCGCCGGTCGGCGGCGATGAACCCGGTGATGATCAGCGTACCCTTGAAGTCCGCATCCACGAGGTCGGCGAGCCGCTCGCGCGAGGCGTCCCACTGCACCGCCGGCCCGAGCGGCCCCCACTCGACCACCACCACGCGCCGCGCGTCGATCCACTGCAACGGCCCGCGCCGCGAGCCACGCGCCTCGAGATAGCGATGAAAGAGCTTCGTCGACCAGACCTCCCCGTACCCGGCGATCAAGTCGCGCACGTTCGGCGCGGCGGCTCGCGTGAGCTTGACGGTCTGCAGGATACCCTCCAGATCGCGGCAATCGCGATCGAGGCCGGCGCCGTACAGGCGCAGCGCATCGGCCGGCAGCAACGCCTCGGCGATCGCGATGTGGCGTTCGCGCAGCGCGGCAACCTGGCCGCGGTAGCGCTCGTCCTGTGCCTCGGCGAGGCTGATCAGCTCGAGCAGCGCGTCGGTGATGCCCTTGCAGGCCGAAAGCACCACGCCGAGCCGCTCGACGGGGCTTGCTTCGAGGATGCTCGCAACGCGCTCGAAGCACGCCGCATCGGCGACGCTCGATCCGCCGAACTTGTGCACAAACCAGGGCGGGGAATTCGACATGGGCTGGCAAACCACCTGAAGGGAAAGCCGTGCGACTCTACTTATGCGCACCTAAGCGCGCAATGGATCGGCGGAAAGACTGTGCGAACCCGCCACTCGACAGGGCGGGTTCAGGGCGGGAATGGTTAAAATAGACGCCAGATGAACGAGCGCGACATCATCCGAACTCAGCTCGCCACCGAGCGGATCCACGCGGCGCAGGTCGCCAACGCCTGCGCGAGCATCTATGGCGCGGCGGGTGCTGCCGAGGCACATACCCCCTTTCGCGACGCGAGCGTCGAGTACCTGGTGTGGGTGCTCAGCCGCTTCGAGCAGCGCGACGAGCTGCTTGCCGAGCTGATCGAGCGTACCGCCCCGGGCTCGGCCGAGCGTGCCGACCTGCCCGGGGAGCTCGCCACGCTCGCCGGCCACACCGGCACCAGCCGCCAAGCCCTGACCCGCCTCGAGGCCGCGCTCGCGGCAGCTCCGCAGACAGCCGGCGCGACCTGGCAGGCATTCGCGCAATTCTTCAATACCGCCTGGTGCCCGCGCCGCGAAGCCATCGAGAGTCAATTTTCAAAGCTGCCGCGCATCGCCGGGTGGCGCGCCGTGTGCGCCATCGACGCCGATTCGATTCTCGAGGAGCGCGCCCGCTACGCCCGAGTGGCCGCGCAACTGCCCCCGGGAGTCACCCTCGTCGGCGCGAGCCAGCGCTGAGCGTCCTCAGCGGCTTCAGCACCGACTCGGCCCGTCTCCCGCACCGGGGTGGGGAAAGTGATCGGATTCGTCCTCGCCGGGCCGCGGCATCAGACAGGCGAAATCCTTCTCCAGAACCAGTTGCAGCTTTCCGCCCGGCACGTCCCGCTCGGCGCTCACCGTCACCTGATCCGTTCCGCACCAGCGCTCGGCGCTCGCGGATGGGAGCGTAAATTCCATGAGGTTATCTTTATAAGTAACTGATATTTCGTTACTTTTATTATTCGTCCGCAGGCGGTACACCAACGTCGTTCCGCCCGGAAATTCGGTCCGCGACTCGACCTGCCCGCGCTCGGCCAGCGCTCGGATCTCCCCCTGCGTCAAGCGCAGACGCAGGGCATTGCCTTTGATTCTCAGCTTCATGTCCTTGCCCCCGGCTCGAAACCCGCCAGCGAGAGAATACGCGCCGCGAGCAACCGGTGCGGCCGGTCGATCATGCGGCCGTCCAGCGCCGTCACACCTGTCCCGGCGGCCTCGAACGCAGCGAGCACGCGGCCCGCCCACTCGATTTCCTCGGCACTCGGGGTAAAGGCGGCTTGGATCAGCGGGATCTGGTCGGGATGAATGGCCAGCTTGCCCGTGAATCCGTCGGCGCGCGCCCGCTGCGCCTCGCGCCGCAAGCCCTCCGCATCGCGAAATTCGGCGAACACCCCGTCGAGGGCTGCAACGCCCAGCGCCGCGGCGGCGAGTAAACATGTGGTACGCGCCTGCTCGAATACCGGGCGCAGCGAGCCGTCGGGGTCGCGCTGAGCGCTCGCCCCGAGCGCGGCCGACAGATCCTCCATACCCCACGTCAAGCCGGCCAGCCGGCGCGCGCAAGCGCGGTGCGCGGCCGCCGCCTGCGGGTACTGACCGAGCGCCAGCACTGCGGCCGGCGTCTCGGTGCCGATCACGATCAGGCGCGTCGAGCCGATGGGCAGTCCGTGGCCGGCCTCGATCGCCTCGAGCGTGAGCGCGATGCGATCGATATCCGCGTAGCTTTCCACTTTCGGCAGCACCAGGCCCGCCGGCCGCCCGGGCAGCACCGCCGTGACATCCTCGTAGAGCCTGCCGCTCGAGAGCGCGTTCACCCGCACCCACAACTCGGGGGCCGGGCGTTCGTGTTCCCCCTGGAGGAACTCCAGCACCTGGGCGCGCGCGGCCGGAAGCCGGCGTGGCTCGACCGAGTCCTCCAGATCCACGATCAGCGCATCGGCTCCGCTGCCCAGTCCCCGCGCCAGTTTTCGCTCGCTGTCCCCCGGTACGAACAGCAGCGAGCGCAGCACCCGCGCGCCGCTCATTGCGGCCGCTTCAACATCAGCGCCGCGCGGCGGCATGAGGCGACCTCCTCGTCGTGCTGGTTGTACGCGCGATGGTCGAATATCACGATGCCCGAGTCGCCCCGCGAACGGCTCTCGCGCACCGAGTGCACGGTGCTCACCGCCCGCAGCGTGTCCCCCACCCGCACCGGGCGCGGAAACTTGACTTCATCCCAGCCGAGGTTGCCGATGGTGGTGCCGAAGGTGGTGTCATAGACCGACAGGCCCACCAGCAGGCCCAGGGTAAACACGCTATTGACGATGCGCTCGCCGAAGGGCGTATCACGACAGTACTGCGCATCGAGATGGATGGCGGCCGGATTCATGGTCAGGGCGCAGAACAGCAGGTTGTCCGTCTCGGTGACCGTGCGGCGGACTTGGTGCTCGAAGCGCTGTCCGACGGTGAACTCCTCGAAGTACAGTCCCATCGCTGCCCCTTTGCGCCCGAATCGGCGCGCGCGCCATTATCGCACCATCGGCCGGCGGCTCATAACCGGGCGGGGGGAGTGCCAAACCACACGGTATTTAGCCCGCTTCGGCACCACGCCTATAGTGCGGCCGCATGTACCACTACGATGCGCTCGATCAGGCGTTCGTCGAGCAGCGGGTCGCGGAATTCCGCGACCAGACGCGCCGCTTCCTCGCCGGATCGCTCTCCGAGGAGGAATTCAAAGCCTTGCGCCTGCGCAACGGCCTGTATATCCAGCGCCATGCGCCGATGCTGCGCATCGCCATACCGTACGGGCTGCTCAGCAGCCGCCAGCTCCGCGCGCTTGCCGCGATCACCCGCCGCTACGATCGCGGCATCGGACACTTCACGACGCGGCAGAACCTGCAGCTGAATTGGCCGAAGCTGCCCGAGGTGCCGGACATCCTCGCCGAACTGGCCACCGTGCAGATGCACGCCATTCAGACCAGCGGCAACTGCGTGCGCAACGTGACCAGCGACCACCTCGCCGGGGTCGCCGCCGATGAGATCGAGGATCCCCGCCCGTACTGCGAGCTGATCCGCCAGTGGGCGACGCTGCACCCCGAGTTCACCTATCTGCCGCGCAAGTTCAAGATCGCCGTCAGCGGCTCCGGCGAGGACCGCGCCCTGATCCAGGCGCACGACATCGGCCTGCGCATTCGAGGCGGGGCCGGCGCGCCGCTTGGTTTCGAGGTCTGGGTCGGAGGGGGGCTCGGCCGCCAGCCCATCCTCGCCCAGCGCGTACGCGAATTCCTGCCGGCCGAGGAACTGTTCGCCTACCTCGAGGCGGTGCTGCGCGTCTACAACCGCCTCGGCCGGCGCGACAACATCCACAAAGCGCGCATCAAGATCCTGGTCAAGAGCCTCGGTATCGAACGGATGCGCGAGCTGATCGAGCAGGAATGGCGCAGCGGGCGCGAGCGCTCGCCGCGGCTGACGCCCGAGCAGCTCGCGCGGGTGCGCGCGCATTTCGAGCCGCCCCCCTACGAAACCCGTCCCGACATCGATCCGACCTGCGGCCGCGAGGCGCCGTTTCTCGCCTGGTATCGCTACAACACGCGCGCGCACCGCGTCAGCGGCTACCGCGCGGTGTTCGTGAGCCTCAAGGCCCATGGCCGCAATCCCGGGGACATCACGGCAGGCCAGATGGAGGCGGTGGCGGATCTGGCCGAGGAGCTGAGCTTCGGCGAGGTGCGCAGCACGCATGATCAGAACCTGGTGCTCGCCGATGTGCCGCAGACCGAGCTGTACCGGCTGTGGCTGCGCCTGCGCGAGCTCGAGCTCGCCACGGCCAACATCGGCACGCTCACCGACATGATCGCCTGTCCGGGACTGGATTTCTGCGCGCTCGCGAATGCCGGGACGTTGAGTGTCGCGCGGGCCATCCAGGCGCGCTTCGATGACCTCGACTACCTGTACGATCTCGGCCCGATCGAGCTGAAAATGTCCGGCTGCATGAATGCCTGTGGCCATCATCACATCGGCCACATCGGCATCCTCGGCGTCGACAAGCACGGCGAGGAGTGGTACCAGATCACCCTCGGCGGCGCCGGCAGCGGCCGTGCCGCTCTCGGCGAAGTCATCGGTCCGTCGGTGCCGCAGGCGCAGGTCGCCGCCACCCTTGAGCGCATCCTCGAGGTCTACCGCGATGAGCGCGCCGAGGGCGAGTACTTCATCGATACGGTGCGGCGCATCGGCATCGAGCCCTTCAAGGAACGTGTCTATGCGACGGATCTTGCGGCAGCGTGAGTGGGTCATCGATCACTGGCGCTATCCCGGGGAGCCCGCCAGCCAGACCGATGCCCTCATCGTGCCGCTGGCCGAGCTGCGCGCGCAACCCGAGCAAAGGATGCGGCGCGACGGCAAGCTCGGCGTGCGGCTCGCGCCGGCGGACGATCCCGAACAGCTGCGCGCCGACCTGCCGCACCTGAGCCTCGTGGCGGTGGAATTCCCCAACTTCAGCGACGGCCGCGCCTTCACGCAGGCAACGGTCCTACGCCGACTCGGCTTTGCCGGCGAGGTACGCGCCGTGGGCGCGGGCGTCAAGCGCGACCTGCTGCCGCTCATGGCCCGCTGCGGCTGCGATGCCTTCGATCTGGCCGAGGGCGAGGACCCGCACAGCGCCCTGCAGGCCCTCGGGCGCTACAGCGTCGCCTACCAGAAGGCCGAGCCGCTGCCGGCTGTCGAACGGGTGCGCTTCGGCGCGTAAACGCGCTGCGGCTCAGTCCCGTGCACAGTCCTTGTTGAGTGCGGCCCAATGCGCGGCGCGCTCGGCGCTGAGAGCCCCGGCGGGCAGCTGCCAGCGCCAGTTGCGCCAACCCGCGGTGCCGGGCGTATTGAGGCGTGCCTCGGAGCCCAGGCCGAGCAGATCCTGCAGCGGAATCACCGCCAGCGGCGCCGCCGAGGCGAGCACGACCCGTACGATCGATTCGGGCACCGACCCCGGCTGCAGCCCGAGCGTCTGATCGACATAGGCCCGGGTGCCGGCATCGAGGCTCTCGTACCAGCCGAGCGTGGTGTCGTTGTCGTGCGTGCCGGTATAGGCGATGCAGTCGGCGCTGAAGTGCTGGGGCAGATGCGGGTTGTCGGGCGAGCCGTCGAAACCAAATTGCAGCACGCGCATACCGGGCAGCGCGAACGCCTTGCGCAGCGCCGTCACATCCGCGGTGATCACCCCGAGATCCTCGGCCGCGATCGGCAATACCCCCCACTCCTGTCGCAGGCGCTCGAGCACCTCGTGACCCGGGGTCGGGCACCAGCGGCCACCGCGCGCATCGGGTGCCCCGGCCGGAACCGCCCAATGCGCGGCGAATGCCCGAAAGTGATCCACCCGCAGCAGGTCGACACGCCCGAGCTGCGCGCGCACGCGCGCCCGCCAGAACGCGAAGCCGTCGCGCCCCATGGCCGTCCAGTCGTACAACGGATTGCCCCACACTTGGCCGCCTTCGGAAAAGTAATCCGGCGGCACACCCGCCACGGCAGCCGGCCGGCCCTCGGGGGTCAGCTGAAACTGCTCGCGGTCCGACCAGGTCTCGGCCGACATCGGCCCGATGTAGAACGGCAGGTCGCCGAACAGCCGCACGCCGTGCGCGTGCGCGTAGTCCTGCAATCTCCGCCATTGGACGAAGAAGGCGAACTGCTCGGCCCACACTTGCTCGATCCGCGCGGCGCGCTCGTGCCGCAGCCGCCGCAGCGCCGCCGGCTCGCGCTCGCGCAGCGGCTCGGGCCAGCTCCACCACGGTGCACCGCCGAACGCCTCGCTCGCCGCCTCGAACAGCGCGTAATCCTCGAGCCACTGGGCCGTCGTCTCGAGGAATGCCGAGCAGTCGGCCGCATCGCCCGGCGGCTCGGCCGGGTCGAGCAGCGCCGGCGCGCCGGCAAAGTCCGAGCGCGCAAAATACGGCGAGCGGTCCGGGCCGGTCGGGCCGACGGGCAGGAACTGCCAGACGGTGAACCCGGCGGCGGCCAGCCAGTCGATGAACGCGCGCCCGCCGCGACCGAGCGGCCAGCCCAGCGAACTCAGATGCGCCAGCACCCCGGCGCGGCGCCGGTCGAGCACGGACAGACGTTCGGCGCCCAGGATTTTCTCCGCGATGCGCAGCTCAGCGCCGCGGCAGCGGCACGTCCGCGAACAGCGCGGCGGTGGCGGCCGGATTGCCGGCCCGATGAGCCCGCTCGACCAGCCGTCGCTCCAGATGCGGGGCGAGCAGCTGCGCAAACTCATACATGTATCCGCGCAGCAGCGCCCCCCGGCGAAACCCGAGCCAGGTGGTGTGCGCGGGCAGCAGGTGCGAGGCATCGAGCACCGCAAGGTCCTCGGCCCCCTCGGCGACCGCCATCGGCGCGACGATACCGACTCCGAGGCCAAGCCGAACGTAGGTGACGATCACATCGGCGTCCTGTGCGGTAATCGCGACGTTCGGGGTATGACCCGCCCGGGAGAATGCCTCGTTCAGCGAGGACGGACCGCTGAAGCTGAACGTGTAGGTGATCAGCGGGTAGGCGGCGAGCGCCCGGTAGGTCAACCGATCCAGGCGCGCCAGCGCGTGCGCGCGCGGCACGATCACCACCCGGCTCCAACGATAACAGGGCAGCAGCGTCAGTGCGGCGAAGCGCTGCTCCGAGCCGGTCGCGATGACGCAATCGATGCGGTCCTGCGCCATCATCTCGGCGATCTGCTCCGAGGTACCCTGGTGCAGATTCAGGCGCACGTTCGGATAGCGTGCCCGAAACGCCTGGATCACCGCCGGCAATACGTAGCGCGCCTGAGTGTGCGTCGTGCCGATCGACAAACTCCCCCGTCCCTCCTCACGCAGCTCCGTCGAGAGCGCGCGGATGCTCTGCACCTGCTGCAGCACTTGCAGCGCCCGGTCGATCACCTCCTGACCGGCCGGCGTGATGCGGGTGAGCGTGCGCCCCTCGCGCAGGAAGATCTGAAACCCCAGCTCGTCCTCCAGCAGCTTGATCTGCTTGCTGACCCCGGGCTGAGAGGTGTGCAGCTTCTCGGCCGCGGCCGTGATGTTCAGGCCGCTCTGGGCGATCGCGGCCAGATAGCGCAACTGGTGCAGTTTCATGGCCGGGAAGCGTAGCGCAATGGCTCGGGAGCATCCATAACCGCTCCGTAGTGCCTCAGAAGCAATCATTCGTTCTGCGCCGCACCCCCCCTCGATATAGTCCTGCGCATCATGGCTGAGCTGTTCAACCCGATCGAGCACAAGGCACACGCCGTGCGCGAGCGGCTCGCCGCCGCATTGCGGGCGCACCCGAGGCTGGTGTATGCCAACAGCCTCGGCGCTGAAGCCATGGTGCTCACCGACATCATCTGGACGCACCTGCCCGAGATCGACATGTTCAGCATCGACACGGGACGTCTCCACCAGGAAACCTATGATCTGGTGGAAAAGTTGCAGTGGCGCTACCGGCGCACACTGCGGATGGTGTACCCCGATGCCGCGGCGCTCGAGCGGCTCACCGCCGCCCAGGGGGTCAACGGCTTCTACCACAGCCTGGAGGCGCGCCTCGAGTGCTGCCGGGTGCGCAAGCTCGAGCCTTTCGGCCGCGCCATCGCCGGCTATGACGGGTGGGTGACCGGTGTGCGCCACGAGCAATCGACGACGCGCGCTCGCGCCCAACCGCTGCAATGGGACGGCGAGCACGGCCTGTACAAGGTGAGCCCGCTGCTCGAGTGGACCGAGGCCGAGGTGTGGCAGTACATCCGCGCCCGCAAGCTGCCGTACAACGATCTGCACGACCGTCAGTTCCCCAGCATCGGCTGCTCGCCCTGCACGCGCGCCATCCAGCCCGGAGAGAGCCGGCGCGCCGGCCGCTGGTGGTGGGAACATCCCGAGTCCCGTGAATGCGGCCTGCACCCCAGAGTGCCTCCGGCGACGGCCCAGGCCTGAGCGCCGCGGCAAGCGGCTTGGACCACCTGCCCATCTTCCTGCAGCTGCGCGCCACGCCGGTCGCCGTGGTCGGCGGAGGACAGGTTGCCGAGCGCAAGATCAAGCTGCTGCTGCGAGTGGGTGCGCACGTCACGGTGATTGCGCCACGCCTGTGCGAGACGCTCGCCGCGCGCGCCGCCGCAGGCAGCCTCACGCACCGGGCCGAGGCCTTTGCACCGGAGCAGCTCGAGGGAATGCGACTGGTCATCGCCGCCACGGACCGCACAGAGGTCAACGCGGCGGTTTCAGCCGCGGCGCGCGCGCGGGCCATTCCCGTGAATGTGGTCGATGATGCCGGGCTGTCCTCCTGCTATTTCCCGGCAATCATCGACCGCGCGCCGCTGATCGTGGCGGTGGGCTCGGGCGGCCAAGCGCCGGTGCTGGCCCGTTGGGTACGCGAACAGATCGAGGCACTTTTACCCGCAACGCTCGGGTCTCTCGCCCGCTTCATCGGCGAGCGGCGCAGGCGCGTGCAGCGCGCGCTCGCGCCGGGCGTCCGGGCGGCCTTCTGGGAGCGCATCGTGCGCGGCGCTGCGGCCACGCACATTCTGATGGGCGATGCGCACGGCGCACGCGGTGAGTTCGAGCGCGAGCTGCATGCGGCGCAGCTGAGCGGCGCGCGCCGCATCGGGGAGGTCTACCTCATCGGCGCCGGCCCCGGCGATCCGGATCTGCTGACGCTGCGGGCGCTGCAGCTGCTGCAACAGGCCGATGTCATCCTGTATGATCGCCTGGTTCCCGAAGCGATACTCGAGCGCGCCCGCCGCGACGCCCGCCGCGTATTCGTCGGCAAGGACTCCACCTGCGAACCGCGCAGAACACACATCGATCAGGCGCAGATCGAGGAACTCATGGTCCGTTTGGCGTGCTCCGGGGAGCGTGTGGCTCGCTTGAAAGGCGGCGACCCGTTCGTCTTCGGTCGCGGCGGCGAGGAGATACACGCGCTGGCGCGGCACGGCATTCCCTTCATCATCGTGCCGGGCATTACCGCGGCGCTCGCCGCGGCGGCCGCCGCCGCCATACCCCTGACGCAGCGCACGATCGCCCAGAGCCTGACATTCGTCACCGGCCACGCGCTCGATGAGCAAACCCTCGACTGGGCCGCTCTTGCCCGCCCCCACCAGACGGTGGTCTTCTATATGGGCGTGGCGCACCTGGAGCATATCTGCGCACGGCTCGGCGCAGCCGGGGCGCAGCCAATCCTGCCGGCCGCGCTGATCGAGCGCGCCACGCTGCCCGGACAGCGGGTCGTGCGCGGCACGCTCGCGAGCATCGCCGCCCTGGCACGCGAAGCGCGCATCACGCCCCCGGCACTGCTGCTGGTCGGGGAGGTCGCCGCGCTCGGGACCGAGGCAACCGCGGCCGAGGGGCCGGTGGACCTCGATAGGCATCTTGACAACCCCCTCGTACCGGCGGAGGACACCAGTGAGCATTGACGATGGGTTTATCGCAACGGTTGGCCAGACACCGCTCATCCGGCTCAGACGTCTCAGCGAAGCGACCGGTTGCGAAGTGCTCGGCAAGGCCGAGTTCCTCAACCCCGGCGGCTCGGTCAAGGATCGCGCGGCGCGCGCCATCGTGCTCGCCGCCGAACGCAGCGGCGCCCTCGTCCCCGGCGGCACGGTCGTCGAAGGCACCGCAGGCAATACCGGGATCGGCCTGGCGCATGTGTGCAATGCCCGAGGCTACCGCTGCGTCATCGTGATGCCCGACAACCAGTCGCCGGAAAAATACCGCCTGCTGAGTACCCTCGGCGCCGAGGTGCACACGGTTGCGGCAGTGCCGTACAGCAATCCCAACCAGTACCAGAAGGTCGCACAGCGCCTCGCGGCGCACCTACCCAATGCAATCTGGGCCAATCAGTTCGACAACACCGTCAACCGCCAGGCGCACATCGACACCACCGGTCCGGAGATCTGGGCGCAGACCGGCGGACGGATCGACGCGTTCACCTGCGCCTCGGGCACCGGCGGCACCTTCGCCGGCGTGAGTCATTTCCTGAAGTCCAAGCGCAAGGCCGTGCGCTGCGTGCTCGCCGATCCTCCCGGCAGCAGCCTCTATGAATACGTGCGCAGCGGCACGCTCAAGGCAACCGGCTCGGGCTCGATCACCGAGGGGATCGGCATCGGCCGGATCACGGCCAACCTCGAGGGCGCACCGATCGACGCCGCGGTGCATATCGAGGACAGCGAGACCGTCGGCCACCTCTACCGCCTCCTGTACGAAGAGGGGCTTTTCCTGGGGAGCACCAGCGGCATCAACGTGGCCGCCGCCGCGCGCGTGGCGGGGGAGCTCGGCCCGGGCCACACGGTGGTGACGGTCCTGTGCGATGGCGGCGCGAAGTACCAGTCGCGTCTGTTCAACCGGGAATGGCTCGCGCAGAAGGGACTTGCGCAGTTCGCGCCGCCCCCCCCGCGAGGCGAGCCGATCGACGTGCGCCTCGTGATGCCGGCTTGACCGGCCGGCGCCTCAATCCGGGACCGGCCGCGCGAGGATCTCGCGCACGAAGCGGATCCGGGCGCGCAGCTGATAGAGCTGCTCGGCATGCGAGCCCGGCATCCGCCGCAGGATCACCGCCCGCTCGATGGCGTGCAGGCGATCGAGCAGCGCCAGCCGCCGCGCCGGTGTCAGCGACTCGAGCGATTCGCGCTCCAAGGCCATCAGTTCCGCGTAGCGGCGGTGGATACGGCGCTTGACCCGCCAACCGTACAGCTGCGGCACATAGGCGAGCCCGGGGATGAGCACTACGACGATCGGCAGCATCACCACCGCGAGACGGCTGAGCAGACTCGCCAGCCAGAACGGCAGATAACGGTACATGAAGCCCTTGTCGCCCGTTTTGTAATAGCGTGCCGCCTGTCGGTCGAGCGGGTAGCGATAGGTGGAGGTGTTGGGAAACTCGCGCGCCGCGTGCAGCACGCTGGCGCGGCCGTAGATGCGCCGCGCCGTCTGGATCAGCAGATCGCACAAGGCCGGGCGCAGATTCTTGTGCGCGATCAGCTCGACGGCCGCGGCGAGCAGCGTGATTCGCGCTCGAGGGAGGTTGCGCGCCAGGTCGAAGGTGCCGGCTGGAATGCTCAGCTTGTGCAGCAGCGGAAAACGCCGCACGTAGGCGTTGGCCTGAGTGAAGGCGAACAGCCGGATGCCCCTCGTGCGCAGCATCTTGTCGATGACCGGCGGCGGGGTCGAATTCCCGGTGAGGAAGATCGCATCGACCCGCCCGGCCAGCAGCGCCGCGCGCGCCGCAGTCCCGGTGAGCCCGAGCAGCCGGGTGGGCCCGCCGGGAACGATGCCGTTGGCCTTCAGCAGCGCCAGCGCCAGCTGGCGCGCGCCGCTGCCGGGCTTGCCGATGGCGATGCGCTCGCCGCGCAGCTGCGCGAGCCGCTGCAGCCGGGGGCCGCGGTAGAAGATGGTCAGCGGCTGATAAAACATGCTGCCGAGGGAGACGAGGCGGTTGGAGCGGCTCGGCTCATCCGGCGCCGCGGCCCCGGCCGGTGCGGAGAGGAGGGTGGTCGAGCGCACCAGCGCGATGTCCACCTTGGAGTGCGCGGCGCTCAGCCGCTGCAGATTCTCGGCCGAGCCCCGCGAGGGCAGGACGTGCAGCGTCACGCCGCTGCGGGCCAGTATCGTCTTGAAGCGCTCGGCGTCGATCGCGAAGCTGCTGCCCGGCGGCCCGCCGCTCATCGTCAAGGTCCGCGGCGTTTCCGGCTGCGTGAAATGCACCGTCAACCAGATCGCCACGGCGCTGATGAGCAGGATGGGCACCAGCGCATCCGCCAGATCACCCCAGGAGATGGTGGTGATCTTCAGCGCCAAACCGTGCTCGGCGCTCTTGCCCTGCTCCGACTCCTCCGGTTGCCGCTTCGGTTCCATGCTGAGGCGAGTCTACCAAAGCCACGACCGCGCGCCTGCGCGGCCGTATACTGTGCCGTCGAGTCAGCGCAGGAGATGCGAAGCATGGTCAAAGTTCTCGTTTTGTATTACTCGTCCTACGGTCACGTCGAACGTATGGCCGAAGCCGTGGCCGAAGGCGCGGCGGCTGTGCGCGGCAGCGTGGTGAGCGTGAAGCGCGTTGCGGAATTGGTGCCCGAGGAAACCGCCCGCAAAGCGGGGATGAAGACCCAGCAAAAGGCGCCAGTTGCCAGTGTCGATGAGCTGGCCGACTACGACGCCATCATCTTCGGCACGCCGACGCGCTTTGGCAACATGGCCGCGCAGATGCGCAATTTCCTCGATCAGACCGGCGGCCTTTGGGCCAAGGGTGCCCTGGTCGGCAAAGTGGGCAGCGTGTTCGTCTCGACCGCGACCCAGCATGGCGGCCAGGAGACCACGATCACGAGCTTCCACAACACCCTGCTGCATCAGGGAATGATCATCGTGGGTCTGCCGTACGCCTTTGCGGGCCTGACCCGCATGGACGAGATCAGCGGCGGCACTCCCTACGGCGCCACGACCCTCGCCGGGGGGGATGGCTCGCGTCGACCGAGCGAGAATGAGCTTGCCGGCGCACGCTTCCAAGGCCGGCACGTCGCCGAAATCGCCGCCCGACTGGTGAACGGGGCGGGCGAGCGTGGTCCGGGCCCGCAGTAGAGGCACTTCCCGAGGCAAATCACCGATCCGCGCAGCGGCTCGCCGGTCGATCGCGGCTCAGGCCGCCGTGCGCTGCGCGTCCCCCGGGCCACGGCCCGGGGACTTGCCGGCATCGGCGGGTGCGCCGAGCGCCTCCTCGAGCGCCGCCGAGACCTCCTCGACCCACACGAACTGCAGTGTGGCGCGCACGCTCGCGGGGATTTCCTCCAGATCACGCCGGTTGCGAGCCGGCAGGATCACCTTGCGTATGCCGGCCCGCGCAGCCGCAATGGTCTTCTCCTTGATGCCGCCAACCGGCAACACCAGGCCCCGCAAGCTGATCTCACCGGTCATGGCGACATCCGGGCGCACCGACTGGCGCTTCAGGAGCGAGGCCAGCGCGACGTACATCGCAACGCCGGCGCTCGGACCGTCCTTGGGGATCGCCCCGGCCGGCACGTGCACGTGGATGTCGCTCTGGTCGAACAGCTGCGGATCGATGGCGAGCTCCTCGGCCTGCGCCTTGACGAGACTGAGCGCCGCCTGGGCGGACTCCTTCATGACGTCGCCGAGCTGACCGGTCAGGATCAGCTTGCCGGTGCCGGGCAGGCGCGCCGCCTCGATGAACAGGATGTCGCCCCCGACCGGCGTCCAGGCGAGCCCGGTCGCCACCCCCGGCACCGAAGTGCGCTGTGCGACCTCGTTCTCGAACCGCGCCGGACCGAGCACCTCGGGCACGTTCTCGGCCTCGAAGCGCACCGCGCTTTCCTTACCCTCGGCGATCCGCATCGCCGCGCTGCGCAACAGCGCGCCGATCTCCCGCTCGAGGTTCCGGCACCCCGACTCGCGGGTGTACTCGTGAATGATCCGCAGCAGTGCCGCATCCGCGATTTGCACCTGCGCGGACTCGAGCCCATTCGCCTCGAGCTGGCGCCTCAGCAGATAGCGCCGCGCGATCTCGAGCTTTTCCTCGTCGGTGTAGCCGGTCAGTTGAATGATCTCCATGCGGTCGCGCAGCGGTCCCGGAATCGTCTCGAGCACGTTCGCGGTCGCGATGAACAGCACGTGCCGCAGGTCGAAGGGCAGACCGAGGTAGTTGTCGCGAAAGGTCGAGTTCTGCTCCGGATCGAGCACCTCGAGCAGCGCCGAGGCCGGATCGCCCTGGAAGCTCGCCCCGACCTTGTCGATCTCGTCGAGCATGAATACGGGATTACGCGTGCCGGCCTTGCGTATGCCCTGGATGATGTTGCCGGGCAATGCCCCGATGTAGGTGCGCCGGTGACCGCGGATCTCCGCCTCATCGTGCACGCCGCCGAGACTGGCGCGCACGAACTTCAGGCCGAGCGCACGCGCCACACTCTGCCCGAGCGAAGTCTTGCCCACACCCGGCGGCCCGACGAAGCACAGAATCGGACTGCGGCCGTGCGGATTGAGCTTGCGCACCGCCAGGTACTCCAGGATCCGCCGTTTGATCTTCCCCAGGCCGTAGTGATCCTCCTCGAGTACCTTGCGCGCGCGCTCGATGTCAATGTCCTCGGCGTCCGATTTGCTCCACGGCAGCGCGACCAGCCAGTCAAGATAGGTGCGCACCATGCCGTATTCGGGGCTCGACTCGCTCATGCGGCGCAGGCGGTTGAGTTCCTTGCGCGCCTGCTCCTGGACTTCCGGCGGCATGTGGGCGTCCTCGAGCGCCTTGTCGAGCTCGGCGAACTCGCTCCCCTCGCCCTCGCCCTCGCCCTCGCCGAGCTCCTTCCGCAGCTGGTGCAGCTGCTCGCGAAGCACCGCCTCGCGCTGGCGCTCACCGAGGGCCGCCTGAGTCTGCTCGGCGATCTCGCGCGTGACCTTCAGCACCTCCAGGCGATGGGTCAGGATCTTCATGACCTTGTCGAGGCGTTCGCGCAAATCGACGGTCTCGAGAACATCCTGCTTTTCTTCCGCCTTGACCTCCATGAAGCTCACGATGAGGTCGGCGAGCTGCCCGGCGGACTCGATCCCCCGGACCGTTCGCGCCAGCTCCGCGGGCGCCTGCGGCAGCAGCGACAATGCCTCCACGGCGCGCTCTTTCAAGACGTCCCTGCGGGCCTCGATGTCCGCACCCGTCGCCTGCGGCTCGGCGATCGACTCAACGCGCCCGGCGAGGAACGGCTGCTCGCGCACCATCTGCGCGAGCCGGAATCGGCTCTCGCCCTGGCAGACCAGGTGATGGGCGCCATCGTTCCCGGTGATGTAGCGCACCACCGTGGCCAGCACGCCCACGCCGTACAAATCACTCGCGGCCGGCTTCTCGAGCGCCGGATCCCGCTGCAGCACCAAGCCCACCTTGCGCCCGGTGCGCACCGCTTCCTGCGCCGCGGCGATGCTCTCCTGCCGTCCGAGTGTCACCGGCAAGACGATGCCGGGAAACAGCACCACGTTGCGCATTGCAACGATCGGCACCACATCTGCCGGCAGCGGCGGCAGCTCGCAGGACGCGTTCGGTGTGTCCGTCATAAATCACTCTCCATCGCCCGCACCAGGCGCACCTCGAGACAGCCGTACTCGTAACGGGTGCCCGACAGGACCAGCGGCACGCCCGAGAGCGGAATCCGGCGCACGAAACTCCCATAGGGAATCTCCAAGCGGCGGATCAGCGCATCCGGGTGTGCGAGCTTCCAGCGGCGCTCGGCCCTGACGAGGAGCGCGGCGGGCTCGAGCCGCAGCTCGATGTCCTCGAGTGCGACGCCCGGCAGCGCGAACACCACCACCACCCCCTCGGCAATCTCCTGAATGTCCACCGGCGGCGCCCACACCGCCGCATCGGCTCCCGGACCCACGTAACGCAGCAGCCGCCGCTGGGCCCGCTCGGCCGCGTCCACCAGCTCGCAAGCCTCGTCCCACATCCACCCGTATTGTCGCTCGCTGCTCATGCGCCACGCTCCGAAGCGGCAGATGCACCGCCCACTGCCGCGCCAGAGGGCTTCGGCGCCGGCCGCTCATGTCCAAGAGATGCGGCCGGAAACGGCTAACTCAAGGCGTGCGCGGGCTCGAGGCTGCCTGCGCACGAGCCGCCGCGCCATCGGACAGGATGCGCGCCCTCACGATGCGCGGATGCGATGGCTGCTGCGGTTTCACGCAACGCTCGCGCCGGCGCTTGTTTGAAGGCCCTCCAGGGACCGCGGCGAGCCCAACGGGGGATCGGCGACCTTCCGCACCGCCGTTGGGGCTCGTCTCGGGACGACTCCGTCGCAGAATGCCCGGCGGCCCACGCCGGGATCGGAGCGCTCATCGTGCGAGGCCGTGCGCCGCGGTGGGCACGGCGCCCCCGAGGGGTCTCAACCGCCCGGGACCGCCTGCTCGCTCACCAGGGTCAGGACGTCGTATTGCGCGACCGTCGCGCCATCCTGATTGGTGATCTGAGTATCCCAACGCACCTCGCCATAGCCCTGTCCCGCGCGCAGCGACTTCTCCTTGCAGGTCAGGCGGACCTTGATCCGATCGCCGGGCTTGACCGGCTGCGTGAAACGCAGCGCGTCGATGCCGTAGTTGGCCAGCACCGGGCCCAAAGGCGGATCGACGAACAGGCCGGCCGCGGCCGCGATTAGGAAATAACCATGCGCGACCCGGCCGCCGAACAGCGGATTGCGCCGGGCGGCCGCCTCGTCCATGTGCGCATAGAAGTAATCCCCCGAGATCGCCGCGAAGCGCTCGATGTCCGGCAGCGTCACCTCCCGCTCACCGGAGCGGAACGTGTCACCGATGCGCAACGCGCCGAACGGCTGGCGGAACGGATGGACGCCCGGATCGAGTTCCCGGGATCCTCTGACCCAGCGCCCCATGACGGCGCTGAGCACATCGGGCGTGCCCTGCACCGCCGTGCGCTGCATGTAGTGCAGCACCCCGCGGATTCCACCCATCTCCTCACCGCCGCCGGCCCGTCCCGGTCCACCGTGCACCAGGTGCGGCAGCGGCGAGCCGTGACCGGTCGAGTCCTTGGCGCAGTGGCGGTTGACCACGAGCACCCGGCCATGAAGCGGCGCAAGTCCCAGCACCAGTCGCGCCGCAAGCGCATCGTCCGCGGTAAACACCGAGCCGACCAGGCTCCCCCCGCCACGGCGCGCCAACTCCACGGCCGATTCCACCGTGTCGTACGACACCACCGTGCTCACCGGACCAAAGGCCTCGACTTCATGCACCGCGTGAGCGCGCGCGCCGTCGTCGCACCGCAGCAGCGTCGGTGCAATGAATGCGCCGCGCTCGGCATCCCCGCCGGTAAGCTTCGGCGCGGCGCTCCCCCCGCACACAAGGTGCGCCTCGCGCGCCAGGCGCTCCAGCTGCGCGAGCACCTCGCGGCGCTGGGCGAGCGAGGCGAGCGGTCCCATGCGCACCGCCGGGTCGCGCGGGTTCCCGATGATCACCTGCTCGAGCCCGGCGCGCAGCGCATCGAGCAGCGCGGCGCTGTGCGCCGCCGGCACGATCACCTTGCGAATGGCGGTGCACTTCTGTCCCGCCTTGACGGTCATCTCCCGCACCACTTCCCGCACGAACAGATCGAACTCGGGGCTGCCCGGGCCGGCATCGGGCCCGAGAATGCACGAGTTCAGCGAGTCGGTCTCGGCCGTGAACCGCACCGACCGGTCGAGCACCCGGGGATGGGCGCGCAGCCCGCGCGCGGTCGAGGCCGAGCCGGTGAAGGCAATCATGTCCTGACAGGTCAGGTGATCGAACAGATCGCCGACACCCCCGCAGATCAACTGCACGGCGCCCTCGGGCAGCTCACCGGAGTCGATGATCAGCCGAAAGGCGAGCTCGGCGAGATAGGCGGTGGTCGTGGCGGGCTTCACCACGGCCGGCACGCCGGCGAGCAGTGTCGGGGCAAGTTTCTCCAACATCCCCCAGACCGGGAAGTTGAAGGCATTGATGTGCACCGCGGCGCCCTCGAGCGGCAGATAAATGTGCTGGCCGAGAAAGCTGCCGCTTTTGGCCAGCGACTCGGTCGGGCCGTCGACGTACACATATCCGTCGGGCAGCTCCTTCATGCCCTTGCTCGCGTAGACGAACAGCGTGCCGATGCCCCCGTCGATGTCGAGCCAGGAGTCCGCCTGCGTCGCTCCGGTGGCGTAGGAAAGCCCGTAGAGTTCCTCCTTGTGCTCGGTGAGGAATCGGGCGAGCCCCTTCAAGCGCGCGGCGCGCTCGCGAAAGCTCAAGCGGCGCAGATTGGCGCCGCCGACGGCGCGGGCATGCTCGAGCACGGCGGCGAAGTCAAGACCCTCGCTCGAGGCGCTGGCGATCACTTCCCCGGTGCTCGCATCGCGCAGCGCCGCGCCGCGGCCCGTGCCGCTCACCCATTCGCCTGCGATGTAACTTCGCAATTGCATCGGCTGTCCCCCGCTGTGTCATCGCCCCGTGAATCGCGGCTCGCGCTTGCCGATGAACGCCGCGACCCCTTCGGCATAATCGGCGCTGTAGCCGAGCTCGCGCTGCGCGTCGCGCTCCGCATCGAGCTGTTGCTCGAGCGTGCGGTTTGCGCTTTGCCAGATCAATTGCTTGGCGCGCGCCAGCGCGCGAGTCGGGGCGGCGGCCAGCCGCTCGGCGAGCGAATCGACCTCCGGCCCGAGCTCATCGTCCTCGAGACAGCGCCAGATCAGTCCCCACTGCGCCGCCTGCGTGGCCGGCAGCTTCTCCCCGAGCAGCGCCAGTCCCATCGCCCGCGCCGCTCCGACCAGCCGCGGCACGAACCACGTGCCGCCGCAGTCCGGTACCAGGCCGATGCGCGCGAACGCCTGCACGAAACTCGCCGAGCGCGCCGCCAGCACCAGATCGCAGGCGAAGGCGATATTCGCGCCCGCGCCGGCCGCCACGCCGTTGACCGCGGCGATGACCGGCAACGGCAGCCCGCGCAACATCAGAATCAACGGGTTGTAATAGCGCTCGATCGACTCCCCGAGATCCGCCGGCGCGCCTCCCGGGACACTCCCCCGATCGCCGAGGTCCTGTCCGGCGCAAAAGCCGCGACCGGCACCGGTGAGGATCAGCACTCGCGCCTCGGTGTCGGCCGCGAGCGCCGTGAGCGCGTGGCGCACCTCGTGGTGCATGAGCGTATTGAAGCTGTTGAGTCGTTCCGGCCGATTCAACCTGAGGCGGGCGATGCCCGCGGCAACCGCATAGTCGATGGTCTGGTAGCTCATGGGATCCTCACCCTGCCGGCCGACTCACCGCTCGTCGTAATCGAGCTCGAGCTGCGGCGTCAGGCACCTCGACTGGCACGCCAGTACGTAGCCCTGCTCAAGCTCCCACGCCTCGAGCGCGTAGTTGTGCTCCATGCGGACCTTGCCGCGCACGACCTTGGTGCGGCAGGTCGAGCACACGCCGGAGCGGCAGGAAAAGGGCAGCTCGATGCCGGCTCGCTCCGCGGCATCGAGCACCGTATCGGCATCGAGCGCCATCGGGAACGAGCGGCGCCGGCCGTCGAGCGTCACACCGACCTCGGCCATCCCCGCCCGAGGGGCCAGCTGCGCTGCCGGCGAGTCAGCCTCGGCCAGCGCCTCGCCGGCCACCGCAAAATGCTCCACATGAATGCGCTCGGCCGGCATACCGAGCGCCTGCAGCGCCGCCCTCGCCTGCCCGCCCATGTCGCCCGGACCGCAGACGAACGCCTCGAGGATCCGCCGCGGCTCGAAGAACGCGCCGGCCAACTCGCGGACCTTCGCGCCATCGAGCCGTCCGTTGTAGAGCCCGACCTCCTGCGGCTCTCGGCTCATGATGAAATGCAGCGACAGCCGCTCGGGATAGCGGTCCTTCAGCCCCTGCAGCGTCTCGAGCCCCATGGCGCGCGCGCTGGCGCGATTGCCGAAAAAGATCATCATGGCACCGCCGGCGGCCAGCACCGCGCGTGTCACCGACAGCACCGGCGTGATGCCGCTGCCGGCCGCGAATGCGACTCGCAGGCCCCGATCGAGCGAGCCGGAGTGCGGCGTGAAGCTGCCGTTCGGCGGCAGCACCTCGATCTGTGTTCCGCAGCTCAGGCCCGCCAGCCATTGCGACATGCGCCCCTGCGGCTGCTTGCGCACGAGGATGTGCAGCCGGTCCGATCCCGGGGCGCCGGTGAGCGAATAGGTCCGGCGCAGCTCCCCTGCCCCGTCCGTCGCGCGCAGCACGACGTGTTGGCCGGGCGAGCCGCGATATTCCTCGCGCAGCCCCGCGGGCACCTCGAGCGCAACAGCGACGGCATCCTCGGCTTCGGGGCGGACCTCGACGACGCGCAGCCTGTGGAATCTCAGCATCTCAAATGCACTTGAACGTATCGAAGGGCTCAAGGCACGTCCGGCAGCGATAATGCGCCTTGCAGGGCGTGGAGCCGAACTCCCCGATACATTCGACGTCGCGGCTGGCGCAGCGCGGACAAGCCGGCGCCGCCCCGGCCCGGGACTCGATCGCGACACCGAATGCCTCGAGCTTGCGCCGACCCGACTCGCTCAGCCACTCGCTCGACCAGGCCGGCCACAGCACCGTCTCGAGCGCCACATCAGCCAGGCCCGCATGATCGAGCGCCGTGCGCACCGCCTGCTCGATGACCTCCGTAGCCGGGCACCCGGAGTACGTCGGAGTGAGCCCCACATGGATGCGGCCATCTCCCGCGGTGCGCACATGGCGCACGATGCCGAGTTCCACGACATTGACCACCGGGATCTCCGGGTCCGCGACCGACTCGAGCGTGTGCCAGACGCGCCGCTCGCGCAGTGCCGCGGCATCGGCCGCCGGCGCGCTCACCACGACACTCCGGGGTAGGTCCGCGGCAGATGTTGCAGGGTTGCGAGCAGATGACCGAGCGCCTCGGTGTGCACGCCGCGCTTGCCGTGCCACGGATAGTGCGGGCGCGCCGGCCACGGCAGTCTCGCCTCCTCCAGCACCCCCGCCACGCGCCGCTCCCAGCGCTCGCGGACCGCCGCCGGCGGCGGCGCGATGCCGCATTCGGCCATGCGCGCATCGAGCGCATCGGGCGTGAGCAGCTCATCGGTGAAACGCCACAGGTCCTGCACCGCCGCACCGACTCGCCGGTGACTTTCCTCGGTGCCATCCCCGAGGCGCACCAGCCACCCCGAACTGTACCGCCAGTGGTATCGGCATTCCTTGGCGGCCTTCTTGGCGATGTCGGCGAGCTCGGCGTCGAGCGAGCCGGCCAGGCTCACGTAGGTCTCGAGTTGCCACGCATCGAGCAGGCACTGTCGCACGATGGTCTGGCCAAAGTCCCCGTTCGGCTGCTCGGCCAGCGAGACGTTGCGGAACTGCCCGGCATCGCGCCAGAACGCAAGCGCGTCCTCGTCGCGGCCGCGCCCCTCGATGCGCCCGGCGAGCGCGAGCAGCAGCCGCGCCTGGCCGATCAGGTCGAGCGCAATGTTGCCAAGCGCCAGATCTTCCTCGAGCGCCGGGCCGTGCCCGAGCCACTCGGCGAGGCGTTGACCGGCCACCAGGCTGGTGTCGGCAAGGCGCAACATGTACTCGAAGCGCTCCTCGACGGTGGCGTGCGGCCGCTCGGCGGCGATCGCCGCGCTCATAGGTTCTTGACCTCCTCCGGGATCGCGTAGAACGTCGGATGCCGATAAATCTTGTCGCGCGCCGGCTCGAACAGCGCCTCGGCTTCCTGCGGATCGGAAGCGACGATCTCACTGGAGCGCACGACCCAGATGCTCACCCCCTCGAGGCGGCGGGTGTACGTGTCGCGGGCATGCTCGATCGCCATGCGCGCATCGGCGGCATGCAGACTCCCGACGTGCTTGTGCTCGAGTCCCGAACGCGAACGGATGAACACCTCGTACAACAGCCAATCCTCGGTCATGTTCCGCCCTCCTCAGCCGCTTGGCACGGGCGCGCCGTGCGGTGCTTATCGGCATACGCCGCTGCCGCTTCGCGCACCCAGCGACCGGCCTCGTGCGCCTCGCGCCGCGCGGCCAACCGCTCGCGGTTGCATGGACCCTCGCCCGCGAGCACCGCTTGGAACTCGCTCCAGTCGATCGGACCGGCGCGGTAGTGCTGCGCCGCCTCGTCCCAGCGCAGCTCGGGATCCGGTACGGTGAGCCCCAGGTACTGAGCCTGCGGCACCGTTACGTCGATGAATTTCTGCCGCAGCTCGTCGTTGCTGAATCGCTTGATCTTCCAGCGCAGCGATTGCGCCGTGTGCACCGAGTGCGCATCGCTCGGCCCAAACATCATCAGCGACGGCCACCACCAGCGGTTCAGCGCCTCCTGGGCCATGGCGCGCTGCGCGGCACTGCCGCGCGCGAGCGCCAGCATCAGCTCATAGCCTTGGCGCTGATGGAAACTCTCTTCCTTGCAAATACGCACCATGGCGCGCGCATACGGCCCGTACGAGCAGCGGCACAGCGGGATCTGATTCATGATCGCCGCACCGTCGACCAGCCAGCCGATCGCCCCGATGTCCGCCCAAGTGAGCGTGGGATAATTGAAAATGCTCGAGTACTTGGCCTGCCCCGCGAGCAGCTGCTCGATCAGCGTCGCGCGCGAGACACCGAGCGTCTCGGCCGCGCTGTACAAGTACATCCCATGGCCACCCTCGTCCTGCACCTTGGCGATCAACACCACTTTGCGCCGCAGCGACGGCGCGCGGGTGATCCAGTTGCCCTCCGGCAGCATCCCGACGACCTCCGAATGGGCGTGCTGGGCGATCTGCCGGATCAGCGCGCGCCGGTACTCCTCCGGCATCCAATCCTTCGGCTCGATCTTCTCGTCGCGATCGATGCGCGCCTGAAACCTCTCCAGACGCGCGGCCTCCGCCACATTGCCCTGCGGCTCGGCGGCGCCTGCCGAATCCAATGCTTGGGTATACATGCCGAAGCCGAGCCTGACGTGACACGGAAAAACTATATTCCGTCTCGTTTTTGTGTCAAGAGAATTCCTGGCACAATGTGTCCGCTTCCTGCCAAATCCCTGCCCCGGGGCCCATGGACTCCACCCGCGACGCGCAACCGGCAATCGAGGCGCTGCGGCGCCGCTTCCGCGCGCAACGTCCGCTGCGCAGCGGCTCGCTGCTGATGACGATCTTCGGGGACGCCATCGCCCCGCGCGGCGGACACATCACCCTCGGCAGCCTGATTCGGCTGGCCGAACCGTTCGGGCTGGCCGAGCGGCTGGTACGCACCGCCGTGGCGCGGCTCGCCGCCGAGGGTTGGCTGGTCTCCGTCCGGGCAGGACGGCACAGCGAATACCGCCTCACCGAGACCGGCCGCGCCGTTTTCGCCGAGGCGACCGCGCGGATCTACGCGCCGAACCCGAGCGAGTGGCACGGGCGCTGGACGCTGCTTGCCCTGGCGGCGGGGCGCGCCGACCGTAGGGGCCTGCGCGCAGCGCTGCGCTGGCTTGGTTTCGGGCAGATCACCCCCGGGCTCTATGCGCACCCGGCGCTCACCTGCGCGCAAGCGCGCGCCTGGCTGGCGCTGCGCGGCTGGGCCGATGCGGGCTGGCTGTTCGAGAGCCGCGGCGAGAGCGCGCCGGCCGACCGCCGCTGCGTGAGTCTGGCGTGGGACCTCGAGCAGATCGCGCGCCGCTACCGCAAGTTCCGCGACACCTTTGCGCCGATCGCAGCGGCGCGCGATCTGCGCGCGCTGCGGCCGCAATCGGCGTTCGTGGTGCGCACGCTGTTGATTCACGAATACCGCAAGATCCATCTGCGCGACCCGCTCCTACCCCCGGCGCTGCTGCCGGAGAGTTGGATCGGGGTCGAGGCCTACGCGCTGTGTGCCGGCCTGTATACCGCCGTTTTCGCCGCCGCCGAGCACTACCTGAGCGAGTACGGCGCGACTCTGCGCGGTCCCCTGCCGCCGGCCGGCCCCGAGTCGCAGGCCCGATTCGGCGGGTTGATCCGCTAGGCCGGGCGCCTCAATCGCTGCTGCACGGCGAGTTCCACGCCGCTGCGGGCGCGCGGGCGCTCACTCCGTCCAACCCGCCAGGCGCTCGGCGAAGACCTGCATGAACCGGTTCGCCCGCGCCCCGTCCATGACCCGGTGGTCGATGGTGAGGGTCGCATAGCACCGCGGCCGGATTTCCACACGATCCTCACCCTGGGTTGCCATGACCACCGCGCGCTTCTCGAGCTTGCCCACCCCGAGAATCGCGGCCTGCCCGGCCGGGAGGATAATCGGCGTGGCGAACAGGCTGCCGCTGACACCGTGGTTGGAAAGCGTGAATGTGCCGCCGCGCACGTCCTCGGGCCTCAGCCCTCCCGCGCGCGTGCGCTCGACCAGCTCCGCGATGCCGCGCGCGGTCTGCTCCAGATCGAGCGTCTCGGCCGAGCGCAGCACCGGCACGACGAGCCCCTCGGGCGTGGCCGTTGCTATGCCGAAATCAACGCCCGCGTACATCTCGAGGGCCGCATCGGTCCAGCGACTGTTGGCCTCCGGCACCGCCTGGATGGCCGCCACCGCCGCGCGCACGAAATACGCCGTGAGGGTCGGCGCGGCGCCGCGGCTCGCCAGAGCCTCCCGATGCCGCCGCCGATGCTCGAGCACCGCCGCAAGATCGACCTCGAACACGGTTGTCACGTGCGGCGCGGTGTGCAGGAGACTCTCGACCATGCGCGCGGCGATGCGCGTGCGCAGCGCGGTGTGCGGCACTCGCCTCACGTTGCTGCCGGCGGCGGCGCGCGCTTCGGCCCGCAGCGCCATCCCGGCCGGGGAGCCCGCATGACCCAACACATCGTCCACCGTGATCCGTCCGCCGGGACCGGTGCCGCGAACCTGCGCCGCCGTGAGGCCGCGCTCGGCGAGCAGCCGCCGCACCGCCGGACTCGCCCGCATCGGCTCGGCGGTGCGCGCCGGCGCGAGGCGGGCCGGGGCCGCGGACGGAGCGGCCGTGCCCGCCGGCTCGCCCGCGGGCTGGCCCCGCTCGCCGGCCGGGGCAATGCGACCCAACAGCTCCCCCGGCGCCACCTCATCACGCTCGCCCTTGAGGATTTCGCTGAGCACACCCGCGGCCGGCGCGGCCACTTCCACGGTTACCTTGTCGGTTTCCAGCTCGATCAGCGGTTCGTGCTCGCTCACCGGCTCCCCGAGCGCCTTGAGCCAGCGCAGCACCTGCGAGCGGGTGCCCTCTTGCTGCTCCGCCGGGGCACGCACCTCGACCGACGGCTCGGACATGACTACACGCTCGCCAGCGCCCGGATGGCGCGCGTGATCGACTCGACGCTCGGCACCACAGCATTCAGCAGCACCGGGCTGTGCGGACTCGGGATGTCGGGCATCGTCAGCCTCTCGATCGGGGCATCCAGGCTGAAGAACGCCTCGCTCGAGAGCGTCGCGGCGAGCTCCGCGCCGAACCCGGCGGTAAGCGTGTCCTCGTGCACGATCAGACAGCGCCGCGTCTTGCGCACCGACTCCAGTACCGCCGCGCGATCCCACGGCAGGAGCGTGCGCAGATCGAGAATCTCCACTTGCACACCCGAGCCCTCGGCGGCGAGCTCGCAGCGCTCGAGCATCGCTCCCCAGGTAACGACGGTCAGCTCCGAGCCCTCCCGCACGCGCCGCGCCTTGCCGAAGGGCAGCAGGTACGCATCCCCGGGGTAGGGGCGGCGCGCCGATGCGCCATCGAGAAGCAAGCGGTGCTCGAGAAACAGCGTCGGGTCGTTGCCGCGCAGCGCCGCGCGCAGCAGTCCGACCGCATCCTCGGCGTTCGACGGCACGGCCACACGCCAGCCGATTCCGTGCACCCAGGCGACCTCGTTGGTCTGGCTGTGCCACGGATCGCCGCACTTGAGAAAGCCCACGGGCA
>JAJZMI010000067.1 GCA_021798335.1 Pseudomonadota bacterium
TCACCCAAGCGCAGCTGATTCGCGAGGTGTGGGGACCGGAGCGCCTCGGGGACAGCCGCGGCCTGCGCGTGTGCATCATGAACCTGCGGGGCAAGATCGAGCCGGACCCGCGCCGGCCGCGTTACCTTGTGACCGAGGCGGGCCTCGGCTACCGGCTGCGCAGCGATGACAGTCCGGGCGGGTAGCGCCGCCGGTCGATGGGGGGGGACGCTTGCGCGCAGGCGGCCGATCCGGGCCGCTCAGGTGAGCGACACGACCAGCTTGGCGCTGTGACTGCGCCAGTGGATCGGAATGACGAAGGAGCGGGCGCCGGGCGGCTGGGGAATCTGGGGCTTCTCGCCGGCAAACACGCTCGGCACCGATATGACGAAGTCGTGCCCGAAATCGCGCCGCGCGTTGCCCGAGATGGTGTTGGCGACCTCGCCGACCAGATCGCGCATGCTCTCGTGGCTGAAGTCGCTTTCCTGCATCTTCATCAGCAGCACCGTCAGCATCGCCCGCGGTGCGGTGAAGTACACGACGCCTTCGCGCTTGCCGCTGACGTTGATCATGCCGGTGTAATCGTGCATGGCGGTCTCGCCCTCGAGCAGATACGGCGAGCCGATCGTGGCCGGCTGCTGCGCGGCCACTTCGAAGTACCGGGTCGTGCCTTCGACGAAGGTCTTCAGTTCCTCTTCCCGCAGCATGATTAGGTTCCCGGTGCTCGCGTGGCCGTGATCAATACATCAGCTCGGCGATCGCTTCGTTCAGCTGCCGGTCGCTGAACGGCTTGTTGAGGAAGCCGTTGGCGCCGCGCTCCATGGCTTCCACCGCCGTGGCCTTGTCCGCGAGCGCCGAAATCACCAGGATGCGCAGCGCGGGCTTCAGTTTCACCAGCTGCGTGATGCATTCGATACCGTCCATCTGCGGCATGGTGAGATCCATGGTGACCAGGTCCGGGTCGGTGCGCCGGGCAAGCTCGAGCGCCTCGAACCCGTTGGCCGCCGTTCCCACCACCTGCAGATCGTCGAACTGCTGCGAGCGCTCGATGCGCCGGCGCACGATGTTCGAGTCATCGACGATCAGCAGCTTCACGGGCCGCCGATCGAGGGGAGTGCCGCTGCTCATGCGCGCCGCTTCCCGCCGCTAGGCGACCGCGGTCTGGCTGGGCGCGGGCAGTGCGATCTTGAAGCGCGTGAAACGGCCCGGATGGGTGCTCACGCCGATCCGGCCACCGAGCGCATAGACGGCCTTGGCCACCACGTCCATGCCGGTGCCGCGGCCGGCATCCATCGATACCTCGGTGCGGGTCGAGAAGCCGGGCTTGAAGATCAGCGCCAGGGCCGAGCGGTTGTCGAGCTCGGCCGCCTGTTCCTCGGTGAGCAATTGCTTGCGCACGGCGGCCTCCTTCAGCGTCTCGGGCGAGAGACCGGCGCCGTCGTCCTCGAATACCAGCTCGCAGCCGCTCTCCAGGCGGCGGAACTGCACCCGTACCAGGCCGGTGGCGGATTTGGAGCCGGCGCGGCGCACCGCATCCGGCTCGATGCCGTGCACGGCGGCGTTGCGCAACATCTGAATGAGACAGTCTTTGACCGTGGGCAGGTAGGCGACCGGCACGGCCTCGAGGCCCTCGAGGCTCAGAGTGAACGGCTTGCCGTGATCCTCGGCGAGCTTGCGGGCCAGTCCCTGCAGCGTCGCGGCGAGCTCCTCCGCGCCACTCGCTCGCTCGGCGCCCCTCAGGCGCAGGATCGGGGAGCTCAGGGTGCCATCGGGGCTGGGTGGACCGTCCTTCAGCGTGCTCAGGCGCAGGATCACCTCGCGCACCGCGCGCAGATGAGCCAACAGCTCATCGAGCTTCAGCACCACGGGCAGGAAGTCGTTGCCGGTGAGCTCGCTCTTGCCCTTGAGCTCCTCGACCATGTCCTCCAGATGGTGCACGCGCTGGGCGATGCTCATCAGATTCAGCGCCGACGCCTCGCCCTTGATCGAATGCAGCTCGCGCGCCAGCCCGGTGAGCTTCCTGCTGAACTCCGCATGGCTGCGCGCAGGCTCCTTGAGGATGGCATTGACGTGCTTCAGGCCCGCGGCGGCGGTATCGAGGAACCCGCCCACCTGCAGCGGATCGGAGTGCAGCATGCTGACCATCATGTCGATCTGCGAGTGGGCGCTCTCCTGGGCCTCGTGCAGCTCGCGCGCCAGCATGACGTTCGAGGTGATGTCCGCGACGGTGCACAGCACGTGCTTGACGCCCTGCGGGCCCACCACGCGGTGGAAGTTGAATTGCAGATAGTGGGTTTCCTTGCCGCCCCGGCCGTTGTCCAGGATCACTTCGAGCTGGCCCAACGGGTTGATGCTCTTCATCAGGTTCTCGTGCGCGCGCTCGCCCCACAGCAGTTTGATGTACTTCGTGGCGGTGGCCAGCGTCGCGGGGGAGACTTTGTCGCGCAGCAGCTCCTCGAACGACAGGCCGGCGAAGTCCTCGCGGCCGAACAGGTGGGTCAGGGCCTGGGACCACACCGTGCCGATGCGATAGTCGGCATCGAGCAGGAACAGGCCCTCGCGCACCGTGTGCAGGATGTCGCGGGTCTGTTCCTCGGCGGCGCGCGCCGCCCGCTCGCCGCGGCTGCGAGCGAGCTGCAGATAGGCCGCGGCCGCCCCGAGCAGCAGCACCGCCAGCACGCCGACCGACAGCAGCAATCTCAGCCGCGAGGCGGCGCTCGAGGTGCGCTTCTGCAGCGCGGCACTGAGGGCGGCGAGCCGCCGATGCAGCGCCGGAGCGCTGCTTTGCGCGAACAGCTCCGCGCGGCGCACCTGTGTGTAATAAATCTTGCCGCTCACCGACAGCGAGCTGCCGAAATCGGTGTCCGAGTACGGCTCGCCGGAATAGGCGAGCACCGGCGCGAGGACCGGGGTGTAGGCCTTCCAGAGACGCCCCGCCGCGCGCAGCACCGGCCGGTCCACTCCCGGCCGGCGCTCGAGCGCGGCCAGGTTGCGATCGAACCCGGCCACCGAGTCGGCGAGCTCCTGGTGAACCCCGCCGGTGTATTCGAGCGTGCCGAGCCGTTCGCGCAGCGCCGTCAGCTGCTGGGAGAGCGCCGAGGGGTAGGTCTCGAGGAGGCTTGCGCGCTGCAGCAATGCGACGTTGGCGCGGATTCGTGTGGCGAGCCGGAAGCCGACGATCAGCACCAACGCCATCAGCGCGGCCAGCAGCGCCCCCGCTGCGGCGGTGAGCAGCCGGCGGACTCGATCAGCGCCTGAGGATTGCATGGGATCCACCTGACTAGTTCGGGAGCACGAAGCGGATTTCCGTGCGCACCGGCACGCTGACCGGCCGGCCGCGGAATTCCGGCCGGCTATAGCGCCAGCGGCGGATCGCCCGCAGCGCCGCGCGGTTGAAGATGGCGCCGGGTCTGGAGTTGATGACCTGCAGCTGCCGGGTACGGCCCTGCGTGTTGACGACGTATTGTACCGTCACCTCGCCCGACAGGCCGCTCGCGAGCGCGCGTTGCGGATAAGCGGGTGCAACGTAGTGTATGCGGCGCAGCTGCCGGGCCACCGCGGCCAGCTGCGCCGGCGTGGGCGCGGCAGGGGGCTCGGCGGCGATCGCGGTGGCGGCGGCCAGAACCGCGGTGTGCGCGCCCCAGTGGCGCGCCGCGGCCAGATCCGCCTGCGCGGTCGCGCGCTGCCCGGCGCGGGCGGCGGATTGTGCCTGTGCCACGAGCGCGGTCGCCAACCGATCGCGCAGCGCGTTGACGTCGGCGCGCTGCGCCGGATCGGGGTGGGATGCATCGATCACGCTCAGGTAGTACGCGGCGCTGTCGTGCGCAGGGTCGATGAGCGCGCCGCCGGCGAGCCGGGCGCGGGCTTGCGCGAGCAGCCGGTTCAGCCGCGCTTCGGCGGATTGCGTTTCGAGGCGCACCACCTGTTGCTGCACCGAGTCGATCTGCCGCGGCGTTGCACCGGCCCAGCGGGCCGCGCTCAGCCACTGACTCTGCTCGGCGGCATCTGCGGCCAGGCCAGCCTGCCGGGCTTGGCCGATCAGCGCGCCAATGAGCGCTTGCGCGGCGGCGCCGGTGCGCGCCGCTTGGGGCGCGAGCGCGCGCAGCTTCGCGAGCGCAGACTCGGCGCTGTGCGCGCCGATGAGCCGGCCGGCGCTGATGCGCCTCTCGAGGCGTCGCGCCAGGAGTTTGACCCGCTCCCCGTGCCGCAGCGTGGCCAGCTGGGCCTGCCAGGCTTTGATCTGCGCGGCCGGCACCCCCCAGCGCAAAGCCTGGGCGATGAGGGCGGGTGCCGCGGCGAGCGTGCCTTTGCTCAAGAGCGCCTGCTCCACGCGCGCGCTCGCGAGCCGGATGC
This sequence comes from Pseudomonadota bacterium, assembly GCA_021798335.1. Classification (GTDB taxonomy): domain Bacteria; phylum Pseudomonadota; class Gammaproteobacteria; order Steroidobacterales; family Steroidobacteraceae; genus 13-2-20CM-66-19. The sequence continues at coordinate 4,333 of JAJZMI010000067.1, forward strand.
GAAAGGCTCCGATATGAGTATTGTCGGGCTCCGCCAGCTGTAACGTGGCCAGCGCCAGCGCCGCCCCGGCATATCGGTGGCGCGAGAGATCGACGCCGAAGCGCGAAACCAGCACGTTGGCAACCCGCTGCAGGCCGTTACGGGCCTCGGCGTTGGTGGGGTCGACGGCCAGCACCGAGCGGTAATAGACCAGTGCGTTGGCTCCTTTCGGCGCGGTGAAGTGCCGCTCGAACATCGCCCGGCTGGCCTTGATGAGCAGCTCGGAGACGCGCCCGCGCACGATCGAGGTGTCGACCTTGGGCCGCGCCGGCGCAGCGTACTTCACCGCCGCGGTCCGCTCGGTCCGGGCAGGCGCCACGGCGGCCGGATGAGTGCGCATCAGCCACCAGAGCGCACCGGCGCCCAAAGCCACCACGAGTACCCCGAGCGTCGCGGCGATCAATTTGCCGTGACCGCCGGCGGGTTCCTCGGGACGGACGTTGCCCGTTGCGGGGGTCTGTGAGCCGGAGTGCTCGGGTATCACGCGGCGCGGCGCGGGCCGCGGCGCTCGCGGGGACGAGTCGCCTGCCTCGGGGTCCGAGAGCGCCGCGTCGATGACTGCGCTCGTTTTCCCCGTCTGCATCGGCAGCGTCAGAACCGCAAAGACCCGTGTTCCCTTGACCGCGGCCGCCACGGTCTTCTCCGTGCCGGCCTCGGTGAAAACGAGGATCTTGGCGGCCCCGACACGCCCGGCGGCGCGCTCGACATTGGCGCGAACATCGCCGGTTTCGCGCGCATCGATTGCCAGGATCTGGCGGCCACGGGCACCCTCCAGATGCTCGATCGCCACATCCAGGGAGTCCGCCGGGTGGACGCTGGCGCGCCCCCCGAGGATTTCCCCGAGCTCGAGCAGGAAATCGTCGCGGGTGGTCAGCGCGGCCAGATCGGCCGGACGCTGCGCGCCGCTTGGCGTGACGCTCGGAGCGGCGCCTTCGCTGGCGGAGTCACGCGACTCACTCGGTGCGGGATGGGCCACAACCAGTCTCCAGATTCTTGAGGGTGCCGCCACCGGCGCACGGCCCCGGTCCGAGTTCGGTCCTCGACCGCAGGACAGCGCGGCGCGCCAGAATGCGTGGCGTGCTGAACACATCAGACCCGCAGCGGCTCCGGCATGCAGTGTCGCCGTTCACAGAATTCGAGCGGGTCGGTCGCGCCGGGGCAATCGGCTGGGCAGGACGGGCCCGCACGCGGCTGGCCGGTGCGCAAGCGCCAAGTGAGGGCCGCACGCGAGTGGGGTTCGGCGCCGCGCGGGAATCTCGACAGCGCCACGCGGGCGGCCGATGATGGGGCATTGGGACAAAGTGTGCGAGGCGTCGAAGCGGCGGCTCGTGCCGCGGGCACCGGCGCACCACGGCCGGATGCGGTGTCTTGCGATGCCGCACGGCGTGCCGTGACTCCGGAACGAATCGATTTTGCGGCCGTCTTAGTGAATGCGGGGCAGCGGAATCGCGAGTTTGATTGCGATCGCGCCGGGCGAGGCGTTCACTCCGGGTCCCGACGGACGAAGGCGCAGCACTCAGCCGGCCGCCACTGCCGTTGTCAAACGGGAGGTAAGGGCGATGCGATCACGTGCCAGTTATCCCGACCAGACGCCGCACGGCGCCTGCATTGATCACACTGCGTTCATCGAATCCCTGAGCTCTTTCAGCCGCTTGCATCGCGCGCAGCACTGGGAAGGCACTTTCGGACAGTTTCTTGCCGACATTCTGCCGGCCGCTCCGGCGGCCCTGGCGCGCACCAGCCACGAGTACATCTGGGACATGCTGCGCTGGCATGGGCAACTGGCCGAGGAGTCCCGCGCCGCCGAGCGGCGCGAGGGGGAGACCTTGGATCCCGGCGGCCGCGCGGGCCCGCAGGAGCCGGCACGCGATAAGCACGCCATCGCGCTGTTCAAGCGCGAGCTGTTCGGTATCGACGAGCCGCTTGCCCGGGTGGTCGAGTATTTCAAGGCGGCCGCCGGGGGCTCGGACGTCGGGCGCCGGCTGCTGCTGCTGCTCGGGCCGCCCTCGGGCGGGAAGTCGACCCTCGCGATTCTGCTGAAGCGCGGCCTGGAGGAATACAGCCGCACCGAAGCGGGCGCGCTGTACGCGATCAAGGGCTCGCCGCTGCACGAGAATCCGCTCAATCTGATCCCGGCGAGCCTGCGGGCCGAATTCCGCGAGCGATACGGCGTCGCGGTGCAGGGCGAGCTGTCTCCCTGGGCACGTGATTACGTCGAGCGCGAATTCGAGGGCGACTTCGTCAACGTTCCGGTGGAGCGGATCTTTCTGTCCGAGGCCTCGCGTTTGGGCATCGGCACCTATGCGCCGCACGATCCGACTACCGCCGACATCGCCGACCTGGTGGGCTCGGTGGACCTCGCCAAGGTGGCGCAGATCGGCGACGAGGGTGACCCGCGCGCATGGTCGTGGTCCGGGGCGGTCTACGCCGCCAGCCGCGGTCTGCTCGAGATGATCGAGATCCTCAAGGTCAAGCGGGAATTCCTCTATCTGCTGCTCACGCTCACCCAGGAGAAGAACGTCAAGGTCTCGCGCTTCCCGCTCATTCATCTCGATGAGACCGTCCTCGCACACACCAACCTCGCGGAATTCCACCGCTTCCTGCAGGAGAAGGAGAACGAGGCGCTGCTCGACCGCATGGTGATCATCAAGGTGCCGTATGCGCTGTCGTACCGGGAGGAAGCGCGCATCTACCAGAAGCTCGTTTCCGGCGCGCCGGCGTTCCGCGACGTGCACCTCGATCCGCACGTCCTGAAGCTCGCAGCGGTGTTCGCCATCCTGACCCGTCTGACGCGGCCGGAGCGCGAAGGTCTCGATGTCGCCAAGAAGCTGCGGCTGTATGCCGGCGAGGCGATCGAGGGCGCAACCGAGACCGAGGCGGTACGGCTGCGCGCGGAGTCCCCCGACGAAGGGCTGACCGGGGTCAGCCCCCGGTTCGTCATCAACGCCATCTCTACGGCCATCACGCGCGGCACGACGCGCAGCCTCACCAGCATGGATCTGCTGCTGGCGCTGAAGGACGGCATCGAGAGCGATGCCCGCATGGAGGCGAAGCAGAAGAAGGCGTGGATCGACCATCTGGTCACGGCGCGCAAGGAATTCTACAACCGCTGGGTCAAGGAGGACGTGCATCGGGCGATGTTCGCCTCGTTCGAGGAGGAGGCGCAGCAGCTGCTGGAGAAATACCTCGACGAAGTGGAGGCGTCGCTCGATCACCGGCAGGTCACCGATCCGATCACCGGCGAGAGCCGGGCGGCGGACGAGCGCTTTCTGCGCTCCGTGGAGGAAAAGATCAAGGTGTCGGACTCGGGCAAAATGTCGTTTCGCCAGGAAGTCGTGCGTAAGGCCATGGTGGCCTTCAAAGCCGGCGAGAAGTTCAAGCTCGCCAGTCACGCACGCATGCGTGAGGCGATCGAGCAGTACCTGTTCGAAGAGCGGCGCGACGTGCTGCGGTTGGTGACCTCGGCGGCACGCCCGGACGAGGAGGCGAAGCAGAAGATTTCCGTGGTGCAGCAGCGCCTGATCAGCGAGTACGGCTACGATGAGCACAGCGCCAAAGAGGCGCTGAGTTACGTCACCACGCTGCTTGCCCAGGAGTAGCGGCCGGTATGGGCGGCGACAGCGGTTCGCAAACACCCACGGATGGGGCCAAATGGTACGAGTTGTTCTCGCGCGGCGCGCGTGACTGGCTGCGTCATGACGAGAAGGTCCGCGAGGCAGTGCGGCGGCATCTGCCGCAGGCCGTGGCGGGCGGCGAGTTGATCAGCGGCGGCGCGCGCACGGTGCGCGTGCCGGTGCGCATGCTCGAGCACTATCGTTTCCGGCTGCGCTCGGCCGAGGAGCGCCAGGGTGTCGGCCAGGGCCAGGCCAAGCCCGGCGACGTGTTCGAGGACCCCGCCCGGACGCGTTCGGCCGGCGGCAAGGGTCCGGGCGGAGAGGGCGAGGGCGAGGTGCAGCTGCTGCTGGAGTTCAAGATCGACGATATCGTCGAGTGGCTGTGGGAGGAGATGCGCCTGCCGAATCTCACGCCCCGCAGCGGGCCGTCGCAAGAGCAGGAATGGACGCGTCAGGGTTGGGATCGGCGCGGCGCGCGCTCGCGGCTCGATCGGCGCCGCTCGTTCAAGGAGTTGGTCAAGCGCCGCGGGACACCGGGCGCGGTGCCGACGTTCACCGACGATGATCTGCGCTTTCGGCAGCTCGCTCTGCGGCGCCGGCCGGCCGTGCGCGCGGTGGTGTTCTTTCTGCTCGATGTCTCGGGCAGCATGTCCGAGCGCGACCGCCAGCTCGCCAAGTCATTCTTCTTTTGGGCGGCGCAGGGACTGAGGCGCGAGTACCGTACGCTCGAGACGGTGTTCGTCGCGCATACCACGCAGGCCTGGGAGTTCACCGAAGCGGAATTCTTCCAGGTCAGCGGGACGGGCGGCACGGTGGCCTCGAGCGGGCTGCGCAAGGTGAGCGAGATCCTGCACGATCGGTTCGATGCGCAGAGTTTCAACGTTTACCTCTTTTATGCCTCCGACGGCGACAATGCCGTCGCCGATACCGAGCAGGCCCGGGCCGCGCTTGCGGCGATCGCGGACGAGGCCTGTTTCTGCGGCTACGTCGAGGTGGCGGCCGGCCTCTCGCGCCACCTCGATACCGAGACCGGCCGGCTGTTCGCGGATCTGTCCACGGCGGGCGCGAACGTCGGTAGTTGCGGGCTGGCCGATTTCGATGACGTGTGGAGCGCGATCCGGCAGTTCTTCACGGCGCAGGACCCGGCGCACGCGGAGGGCGGGTGAGCGCGATGGAGTGGCGGGATTACACCGCGCGGATCGAGCAGCTCGCGCGCGAGTCCGGATTGCGTTTCCATCCCGTCGAGTTCGAAGCCGTCCCGGATTCGTTCATGATGGAGTTGGCGGTGTACGGCCTGCCGGTGCGCATGCCCCATTGGTCCTTCGGTGTACGCTACATCTATCAGCTCATCCAGCGGAATATGGGGCATTCGCGGCTGTTCGAGGTGGTCTTCCCCGGCAATCCCGGTCATGCCTATCTCGCCGCCGGCAACGGTCTGGCGGAAAATGTGCTGGTGACGGCCCACGTGCTGGGGCACGCGGATTTCTCGCGCAACAACCTGCTGTTTCAGCGCTGCCAGGGGCAGGTGAGCGAGCGCATCGTCGAGCATGCGGCGCAGCACGCGCGCCAGATTCAACAGGCGATCGACACGCATGGCCTGCAGCGCGTCGAGGCGGTACTCGATGCGGCGCTCGCGCTCGAGCAGCACATCGACATCGATCAGTCCGTGCGGCGGCCGCAGTACCCGCAGTATACCGAGCCGCCGAAGACCCTGGCCGACGATGCCTTCCGCCGGCGCTTCGCGGCGCTGGAGCCCGCGGCGGCCCGCGCGGGCGCGCCAGATCGGCGGCGGGCTCCGGTGCCGCCGCATCCGGAGCGCGACCTGTTGTGGTTCGTGGCGCAATATGCCCCGGAGCTCGAGAGCTGGGAGCGGGATATCTTCCTCGCGGTGCGCGAGGAATCGTTCTATTTCTATCCGGTGTTTGCCACGCAGATCATGAACGAGGGCTGGGCATCGTACTGGCACGCCCGGCTGTTGCGCGAGGCGGAGTTCATTCCGCAGCAGGCCTACCTCGATGCGATCAAGTGCCACTCCGATGTGGTGCGCCCCGTGGCCGCCGATCAACAGGTCGCGCTCGGGCTCAATCCTTATCATCTCGGTTTTGCGATCTGGGAGCGCATCGTTGCGGCCGAGGGCCTGGCGGTGGCCTTCGCCATCCGTGCCGAGGATGATGATTTTGGGTTCATCCGCAATCATCTGACCCGCGAGCTGGCCGCGGAGCTCGGATTGTTCCGCTACCGCGCCCGCGACGGCCGGATCAGGGTGCTCGAGGAGGACGTCAACGCGCTGCGCGAGGCGATTCTCGCGCCGAAGTACAATTTCGGCGCGCCCACGGTGTTGGTCGAGAAGGTGCAGGTGGACGGCACGCTCGAGCTGTCGCACGATCATGCGGCGGATGGCCGCGGCCTGGACCTGGAGCGCGGCCGCAAAGTGCTCGAGTATCTGTACCGCATCTGGCGCCGGCCGGTGCGCTTGCACACCATCGACGCCGAGGGGCGGGCGCTGGAGATCGCCGCGCCGTAGCGCCCGGTGTTTTTGCGCGGCCCGCGGGGCGGGAGTACCCTGCCCCGATCCTCGATGATCCGCTGGGGGCCTACGCCATGGACCACAGGAACATCCGTAACTTCGCGCTGGTCGGCGCGGCGGGCGCGGGCAAGACGCTGCTGGCGGAATGTCTGCTGCTGCAAGCCGGCGCGATTCGCGCCAAGGGCTCGCTCGAGCGGGGCACCACGGCGTCGGATTTCGATCCGCAGGAGCGCGCGCTCGGGCATTCCCTCGATCCGGCGGTGCTCACGTTCGAGCACCAGGGCACACGCGTGCATCTGCTCGATACCCCCGGTTATGCGGATTTTCTGGCGCGCACGCTCACGGCTCTGGAGGCCGTGGAGGCCGTGGGCGTGGTCGTGAGCGCGGTCACGGGACCGGATGCCGTGACGCAGAGGCTGATGACCTTCGCCCGTGAGCGCGGCCTCGGTCGCCTGCTGATCGTCAACAAGATCGACAGTCGGGAGGCCGACAGCGAGGGTGTGCTCGAGCGGCTGCGCACGCAGTTTGGAGCGGAGTGCCTGCCGCTCAACTTGCCCGCCGGGCACGGCGCGGCGGTTCGGGATTGCTTCTTCGCGCCCGAGCCCGGCGCCGTGGATTTCTCGGCCATCGAGGCGGCGCATACGCGGATCGTCGATCAGGTCGTGGAGCTCGATGAGCGTCTGATGGCACTGTATCTGGAGCAGGGCGAGGCGCTGAGCAGCCAGCAGTTGCACGCGCCGTTCGAGCAGGCGCTGCGCGAGGGGCACCTGGTGCCGGTGTGCTTCACCTCGGCGGAAAGCGGCGTCGGGATCGCGGAATTGCTCGACATCATCGAGCGGCTCATGCCCAACCCCGCCGAGGGCACCGCGCCCCCGTTTCTCGCCGGCGAGGACGGCGCGCCGCGGCGCGTCACGGTGCGGCCCGATCCGGATCGGCACGTCGTCGCGCATGTGTTCCGGATAATGGTCGATCCCTACGTCGGCAAGCTCGCCACGGTGCGCGTGCACCAGGGCACGATCCGCGCGGGGAGTCAGCTGTTCGCCGGCGAGGCCCGCAAGCCCTTCAAGGTTGCCCACCTGTACCGGCTGGTGGGCAAGGATACCCGGGAGATCCCCGCGGCGATTCCGGGGGACATCTGCGCGTTGGCCAAGGTGGAGGAATTGCACCGCGACGTCGTGTTGCACGACTCGCACGAGCAGGACCACTATCAATTGAAGCCCGTCGCGTTGCCGCCGCCGATGCAGGGGCTGGCCATCGAGCCGGTGCGTCGCGGGGACGAGCAGCGCCTGGCCGATGCGCTGCACAAGCTCGCCAGCGAGGATCCCGGCCTGCGCATCGAGCGGCACGCCGCGTTGAACGAGACGGTCCTTTACGGGGCGGGCGAGCTGCATCTGCGCGTGCTGCTCGAGCGCATGAGCGAGCGCTACGGCGTGCACGTGCGCACCCATCCGCCGAGCATTCCGTATCGCGAAACGATCACCCGCGCGGCCGAGGGGCATTGCCGTCACAAGAAGCAGACCGGTGGAGCCGGTCAGTTCGGCGAGGTATTTCTGCGCATCGAGCCGCTCGAGCGCGGGGCGGGCTTCGAATTCGTGGACGCGGTGGCCGGCGGAGCGATACCCGGGCAGTTCATTCCGGCGGTGGAGAAGGGTGTGCGGCAGGTGCTGACCGAAGGGGCGCTCGCCGGCTTTCCGCTCCAGGACATCCGCGTGACGGTCTACGACGGCAAGCACCACTCGGTGGACTCGAAGGAGGTGGCGTTCGTATCGGCCGGCCGCAAGGCGTTTCTGGATGCGCTCGGCAAAGCCGAGCCCATCGTGCTCGAGCCGATCGTGCGCCTGGAGATCACCGCTCCGGCAAGCGCCATCGGCGACATCACCGGGGATCTGGCCCTGAAGCGTGCGCGCATCAACGGCAATCAGGCATTGCCGGGCCGGCGCGCGGCGGTGTCGGCGCTGGTGCCGCTGGCGGAGATCATCGACTATCAGTCGCGGCTCAAGGCGCTCACCGGCGGGCAGGGCAGCTACACGATGACCTTGAGTCACTATGATCCGGTGCCGCCGCGGCGCCAACAGGAGCTGGTACAGGCCTGCCGCCCGCGGGCGCAGGAGGATTAGTCCGGCGGTCGCGCCCGACCCGTCAGCCGTGGTGGAAGTTCCGGTCGGCCCGCTTTGGCCGGGCCGGTGGAGCGCTGTCGAGGTCGGCGATGACCGTGCGCAGGTCTTTCATCAACAGGTCGGCCATGTCGCGCGAGAAGCCCTCGCGCACGACCACGCGCAATACGGCCACGCTCTCGGCGGCCGGCGGCATGGTATAGGCCGGCACCTGCCAGCCCCGGGCGCGCAGGCGCTCGGAAACATCGTACACGGAGTAGCGCGAGGCGTCCTTGAGGCGGAATGCGAACACCGGGATGCTCGTGCCGTCGCTGAGCAGCTCGAACGGGCCGAGGCGGGCGACCTTCGCGGCAAGCTCGGCGGCGACGTCGCGCAGCGTGGCCATGATGCGCGCGTAGCCGCGGCGGCCGAGGCGCAGAAAATTGTAGTACTGGCCGACGATCTGATTGCCGGGGCGCGAGAAATTCAGCGTGAAGGTGGGCATGTCTCCGCCGAGGTAGTTGACATGGAACACCAGCTCCTCGGGCAGGTGCTCCTTGCCGCGCCACACGGCCCACCCGACGCCGGGATAGACCAGTCCGTACTTGTGTCCCGAGGCGTTGATCGACACGACGTTCGGCAGGCGGAAGTCCCAGCGCAGATCCGGATGGATGAACGGTGCGACGAAGCCGCCGCTGGCCGCGTCGATGTGCAGCGGCACGGCCAGACCGTGCGCGGCGTTGTGCGCGACCACGGCGTCGTGGATCGCCTCGATGGGCTCGAACTCGCCGGTGAAGGTGGTGCCGAGAATGGCGACGACGCCGATGGTGTTTTCATCCAGGCGCGCGACCACCTCCTCGGGCGTGATGACATAGCGACCTTCCCGCATGGGAATGTAGCGCGGCTCGACTTCCCAGTAGCGGCAGAATTTTTCCCAGACCACCTGCACGTTGGAGCCGAGGATCAGATTGGGCATGGCCGCCGGCTTGCCGGCGGCCGCGTGCCTGGCCTTCCAACGCCACTTCAGCGCCATCCCGGCGAGCATGACCGCTTCACTGGAGCCGATCGCCGAGACGCCGACCGGCGCCTCGCGCGCCGACCCGTTGAACAGCCGGGCGATCATGTTGACGCAGCGCGTCTCGATCTCCGCGGTCTGCGGATACTCGTCCTTGTCGATCATGTTCTTGTCGAACGTCTCGGCCATCAGCCGCTCGGCCTCCGGCTCCATCCAGGTCGTGACGAAAGTGGCCAGGTTCAACCGGGCGTTGCCATCGAGCATCAGCTCGTCGTGAACGAGCTGATAGGCGGCGCGTGCGCTCATCTCGTTGTCCGGTAAGCGGTACTTGTGCACCGGCTCGGACATGGAGCGCGAGCCATAGGTCGGGACGAGTTCGGTATCGGGCACGAATTTCTTGATCATCTTGCGCTGGACTCCTGTGCCGTTGCGCGTTTTCGCTGACCGCCGGCGCCGGCGGCGCAGCTGGTGGGGTGGCCGGCATCGCGGCGTGAGCGGCGCCGGGCCGCTGCAGCCTCGGGCGCGGCGATTCGCGCCGCGCCTCACATGTTCCGATCGGTTCGCCGGGCCGGAGGTTCCCGCGCGGTCCGGCGCATCATCTGATGAAGAACTGTCCGTGCGCGTCGAACGGCAGCTCGCGCAGCAGGACGTAGGAGACTTCCACCTCGCCGCGCAGGCGGTAGCGAACCGGCTGTTGCCGCCCCCCGGAGAGGACCCTCAGGAGAGCGCCCGCCATGTTGGCGGTGACATAGGTGTTGAATTCCGCGCTGCCGTGCGCCGGAACGTCGAAGCGCCGCACGGTCCGGCCGTTGGCGAAGGTCCGGCCGTCGATCCGCAGCGTGTAGCGGATCGCATCGATCGGCAGGTTGACCCCGTTCGGATTGCGCACCCGCAGGCGCACCCGCAGGCGCTGTTGCCAGAAAGTGGCGCTGCGCACGCGCACGCCGATCACGCGCACGCGCGGACTTTGCAG
>JAJZMI010000228.1 GCA_021798335.1 Pseudomonadota bacterium
CAGCTTGATGTTCGCCGCGGAATGCGGGTGCGCCAGCGCCGCGGTCAGATTCGCGGCGATCGCCTCGATGTGCCGATCGGGGGGAAGCTCGCGGCGGATCAGGATGTAATGCAGATCTGAATCGGGTTTCAGCTCGAAGACCGAGCGCAATACGTCCGTCAGCCGCATGCCCGGCACATAGGGATAGACGCCGGGATTGTAGACATTGCCCTGGAGCCTGACCGCCTCGTCCAGGGCGGGCTTCAGGTGCGGAATGTGAATGTAATCGCCGTTGCGCAGACCCTCGGCAACGCCCCCCGGCCCGAGCTTCAGCGGCAGGACCACCCGCTTGCCGTCGGGCAGGATGCGCGTGATCGTCGCCGCCGCGATGTCGGCATTCGGTCTCAGGCCGCCCGCCAGCGCCACGACCTGCACGGGGGTGGTTTCGTTCTTCAGCTCGTAGATCGCCGGACGCTCGACCTCGCCATCGATCGCGACGGTCCGTCCGACGGGCGGGACGAAGACCACATCGCCCTGGCGCAGCGTGGCATCGTTGGCGGTACTGCCATGAATGAGCAGATTGTAGAGATCGAGCGTATCGATCACCTTGCCGTTGCGGATCAGCTCCACGTCGCGCAAGGAGCCCGTCTTGGCGATGCCTCCGGCCGCGTACAGCGCCGAGGTGACGGTCGCCAGTCCGCTCACGGTATAGACCCCGGGCCGGAACGCATCGCCCATCACGAAGACCTGGATCGCGCGGGTCTCGCTCATGGTGACGCTCGCGTGCACGCCGATCATCTGGTGCGCAACCCGTGATTCGATCTCGGACTGGACCACGCTGAAGAGCTGGCCTGCGACATTGATCGGCCCGAGCTGCGGGAAATCGATCTGGCCGTTGCGCCCGACGGTCAACTGATAGAACTGATTCTGATTGCCGTAGAGCTGCACGCCGAGCGTGTCGCCCGGGCCCACCTGATAGTTCGAGGGTACCGGGACGTTGCTCAGCGGACTGAGCGCGGGATTGAGCATCGGATTGAGCGCGCTAAAGTCCGCCGCCTGCCGCGCAAACACGTCGTAGCCGAAGGGCTTCAGCGCCGCTTCGCCCGACTTCTTCAGCGGCAACAGCGTCACCCGCACCTGCAGGTACTGGAACGCGGGAATGATCGACAGCCGCAGCGTCGCATCCACCGCGGTCAGGCCCAGCAGCGGGATGGGCGCAAAGCCCGGCAGGTCGAGATTGCCGCCCGGGGTGAGCTGGTAGGGCTCGTGCTCCCGGATCTCCTTCATCATCGCGTTGATATCCTGCTTCTCCTCGAGACTCAGGCGCATCAATCCGGGCGGGATCAGCTTGCGCTGGGCCGCGGACACGAAAGCGGCATTGATCGGGACATTCAGGATCGGCATGACCGGCGCGCGATTGCCGGTACCCGTGCCGGGCAGCCCGTTCAGCCCCAGGGTGGGGCTCGAGACCGTGGCGCTGGTCGACCGAAAAGACGAGCGCGCTGCGGGCGGAAGGGTCACCCCGACCTGCACCACCACCCAGTCCCCGCCCTGAAGCTCCGGAATCACCCGCTTCACTTTGAGGGCGCGGCGCTGGGCCGCCACGGCCTGCTGCTGCTGGAGCTGCTGCAGCTGCGACTGGGTCATCAGACCCGATTGCGGCAGGTAAGCGCTGCTGAGGCCCGAAGTCCCGCCGAGCCGGCTCATCAGGGCCTGCTGCTGCATGGGCGAGACGCTATTGAGCAGCGAGAGTCCCAGGGCGGAATTCAGGGCGGACTGCGCATAGGCGCTCGAGGAAAGCCCAAAGCCGAAAACCATCAGCAGCAGACCGGCCAGCGGTCCCACACGTCGCAACAAGCGCATCAAATACCCTTTAACTTCCAGTGCCACTGAACGCACGGCCAGCCGCCCGGTTGTCCACCGGTTCTGCTTGGGACCCCATATTCGGCCCGCCCTGCGGAAGGCGCGATTGTAACCGCCTCTGCCGCGTCGCGGGAGGTGTCTGCCTCTGGCCGCCCCCGAAGCGAGGCATGAGGTGCCCGACCGGCACGCTCGGCCGTTTATGCACGAAGACGCAAGCAAGCCGCGCACGCGGGGGCCCTCACCCGGAATACTCTGGTTTCACGGGGCCGGGGACTCGGCATCTCCGGCGCGCTACAATGGCAGGACACGGCACGATGGCCACCGAATTGATCTTCGACACTCTCAAGCTTGCGACCCGCCTGGAGCGCGAGGCAGGCATCGACAGCCGCCTCGCCTCCGTGCTGTCGATGGGCCTGGCCGACGAGCTGGGCGAGCGGCTGGCCACCAAGACCGACCTCGAGCGGGAAATTCGCGGGGTCCGGACCGACCTCGGCGCCGAGATCCAGGCGCTGCGATCCGACTTCGAGGCCAAGACCCAATCGGTTCGATTCGACCTCAGCGCCGAGATCCAGGATCTGCGCGCGGAGGTCCGCGTGCTCGGCTGGATGGTGAAAACCACGCTGGCAGGCGTGGCTGCGCTCCTGGCGATGGCGATTCCGATGTTTCTGAAGACGCTGTACGGCATCTGAGTCCGATGCTGCATACCCACAAGATCGCCGATCGGATCGAGCGAAGCGGCCTGCCCCGGCCGCAGGCCGAGGCGATCGCGAGCGCCTATGCGCAGGCCCTCAACCAGAGCAGCGGCTCGAGCACGCATCTGTTCGACACGCTGAGGTGCTACCAGAGGCTCATCGAGGGCGGCCTGGAGAAGCCGTTTGCGCTGGCGCTCACTCACGGCTTCCAGGATATCTGCCGGGAGCTCTTCGGCGGCGGCTGACCGCCGATTCGCTCAAGCAGGCCCCGACGTCCATAGTGGCACCGTTGTTGGAACCGCTCCTAGAATCATAGACGAGCATTCCACCGAGGTGGGATGGCCTACGACGTCACCCGAACCGTTCTGGTGACGGTTTCCGTGCTTTTCCTGACGGGCCCTCAGAGGACACATCACGGGCAGGGAACGAGCAGGATCGAGCCCTGGGGCTTCGACGGTCCGGGCGCCGGATGCGCCGCATGTGTTCGCCCAAACGTTCTCCAAAACGACCTTACGCGCCGGCTTCGATTCCTCGCGGGGCTGGAGCAGCAGGGCTTTTGAGACCCTGGCGGACATAATAGTTAAATAGATTTGACCATTTCAGTCGTTTTGATAAACTATATGTGTGCCAAAGCCCTCTCCCGCCCTCACGATGCTTCCACCGGCCGCGGCCAAGGCGCTGCGCGGCCTTGGCGAGAATCTCGCGATTGCGCGCGGGCGCCGCCGTGAATCCCAGCGCACCTGGGCGCGGCGTCTGGGCTGCTCGGTGCCGACGCTCATTCGATTGGAGCGTGGTGACCCTGGGGTGGGGATGGGACTGTATGCCACTGCATTGTGGCTGATCGGCCGCGTGGCGGCGCTGCCGGAGCTGGCGGCGCCCGGCGAGGACCGGGGGGCGCTCGAGGGTGAGGTGCGCGCGGCGCTTCAGCGCCGCGCGCGGCGAGCGGCACCCTCCCACGGGCGCAGGGAACCATGACCTACGAGCCCAGCGACCGCCTCCATTTGTGGATCCTCACGGATCCGGCCCGACCGCGCGCGGTCGGGGAGCTGCGGCTCGTGCGCGGCAATCAAAGCGTGTCGCTGCGCTATGCGCCCGGTTGGCTCGACGATGGCTTTGCGCTCAGCGAAGACCTGCCGCTCATCGACGAGGAATTTGTGCCGGCGGAACGTAACGCTGTCGCGGGCGCGGTGGACGACGCCCGGCCGGACCGCTGGGGCGAGCGCGTCATCCGCTTCATCGACAAGCCTCCGCGGCTGTCCCTGCTCGAGTATCTCTACTATGCCGGGGACGATCGCTTCGGCGCACTCGGTGTCTCGACGTCGGCCGAGCACTACCTGCCACGCCGTCTCGGGCCCCTGCCGGTGCTCGCTGAAGCCAACCAGATTCACGAGCTCGTGCGCCGCATTCACGACAGCGAGCCGATACCTCCGGAGCTGAAGAGGCTGATCTCCCCAGGCGCCACCATGGGGGGCGCGCGCCCCAAGGCGCTGCTCGACATCGATGGCGAGCAATGGGTGATCAAGTTCTCAGACGGCGAGCCTGCAGACACCCCGCTCATCGAGCATGCGACGATGACCTTGGCGCGCAAGGCGCACATACGGACCGCATCGACCATGGCCGTGCCCTTGACGGACGGCCACGCCATCGCCATCAAGCGCTTCGATCGCGACCGCGGCGCAAGGCGGCACTGTCTGTCGGCCGCGGTAGCGCTGCGCGCGGCTGCGGAGCCGTTCGGCTATCCGGAGCTCGCCCAGCTGCTGCGGCGCAAGGGCGTGGCGCAGGGCGAGCGCTACGTCGCGGACATGCGCGAGCTGTTTCGCCGCATGGTCTTCAACATCCTGATGGACAACACCGATGATCACGAGAAGAACCACGCGCTCATCGTGACCGGGCGCCAGCAGTACGAACTCTCTCCCGCGTACGACGTGCTGCCGGCGGGGCAGGCGCTCGGCTTGCAGCAGATGCGCGTGGGCCGTCAGGACGCGGATTCGACCCTGGAGAACGCTCTGTCGATGTCGGCGCTCTTCTCCCTCGAGAGCGATGAAGCGGCCGCCGAAGTGCGTAAGGTTGCCGCAGTGGCGAGCGGTTGGAAGGAACATTTTCGGGCGTGCGGGGTCACGGCCGCAGACATCGACCAATACGCCGAGCAGATTGATCGGCCATTCCTGCGTCAGCAGCGGGACGCGCAACGGCCGCGCTCACCGCCCAGGTAGGTTTGGTGCTCGGCTCACCCTCGCCTGAGGTTCTGCCGGGATCGCTTCGGCGGCGGCTGAATCTCGGGCTCAGCGCCGGGCGCGCCTCTTGCGCGTCGGCGCGCGCGCCTTCGCCTTGGCCGGGCGCTTCGGTTGCGCGGCCTTCGTGCGCCGGGCTGCGGGCTTCGCCGGGCGCGCAAGCTCGATGCCGAACACATCCGAGAGTTCCTCCCGCGCAATCGTCTTGCGCGCGCTGCCGCGGGCGACCTCGAGACGGGCCGCCTGCTCGATCAGCTCCTCGTGATCCACCTGGCGCAAGCTGAACAGCAGCTCGGGCGCCTGATCGAGCCGAGCGCCGACGCCGTACATCACGGCCGCAACGTGCTTGCACATCGTGGCCCAGTCGGGACACGAGCAGCGCATCTCGATCTGGGCGGGCTTGGGAAACAGGCCCTGCTCGCGGTCGGTGACCCGGCGCATCACCGGCTCGGAGAGCTTGCCGGCGAGCAGCTCGACCAGCGATCCGATCTGCCCAGCGCACTCGGCCTTGACGCGCTGCCAGTGTGTCTTCTGCAAGGGCTTGATCCGGATGTCGACCTCGTAGAGTCGCGTGCCGGACACGAGCGCCGTGATCCGCCCGGGATCGATCACCAGATCGAGCACCGCGCCGTTGCGCAGGTAGCTGCGCCCTCGCGGCAGGCGATACTCGTAGTCGCGGTAGGACTCGATGTTCTCGCACCACGCCTTGCCCCAGAAGCTGCTCGCGATGGTGCGGCCGGCGATCGTCACGGGCGCGAGCGCCCGGTTCGATGGGCCGCGCTTTTTCGCGAGGCGCTGCGCCTCATGGGCCGCCCGCGCGCGCCGCTCGCGCACGCTCGGCTTCGGTTCGTAGTACCACCCGTTCATGGAAATCCTCGGCCGTATCCCGTGTGTGCGCCCGATCCGATCATGGGTCGCATGCCTTGTGAATGTCCAGAGCAACGGTGGCGAGCAACTCCTCGTCGCTCATCTCCGTCAACAGCCGCTCACCGCCGCCATCGAGCAGCTCGCGGGCGAGACTCCTCTTCTCTTCGATGAGCGCGTCGATCTTCTCCTCCACCGTGCCGCGGCAGACGAACTTGTGCACCAGCACGTTGCGGTGCTGTCCGATGCGAAACGCCCGATCCGTGGCCTGGTTCTCCACGGCCGGGTTCCACCAGCGGTCGAAATGAATCACCTGCGAGGCGGCGGTCAGGTTCAGCCCGGTGCCGCCGGCCTTCAGCGAGAGCACGAAGAACGGCGGGCCGTCGCTCTGCTGAAACTGCCGCACCCGCTCCTGGCGCTGTGCCACGGGCGTCCCGCCGTGCAGCACCAGGCCGGGGCGGCCAAACACCCGGCCCAGATGATCCGCCAACGGCTCGGTCAGCTCCCGGAACTGCGTGAACACCAGCACCCGCTCCTGGCGCTGCGCGAGCTCCTCGCACAGCCCCGCCAGCCGCTCGAACTTGGCGCTGCGCTCGGCCGTGTACTCCCCGCGCCCCCGCCACTGCGCCGGGTGGTTGCAGATCTGCTTCAGCTGCATCAGGTAGGCCAGCACCACGCCCCGGCGCTGGATTCCCTCGGTGCGCTCGAGCGTGCGGGCGAGCTCCTCCACGCAGCGCGCGTAGAGCGCCGCCTGCTCGCGGGTCAGTCCGCAGAATGCGCGGATCTCGGTCTTCTCCGGCAGATCGGCGATGACGTTGCGGTCGGTCTTCAGCCGCCGCAGCAGGTAGGGCTGAATCAGCCTGCGCAGCGGCGCGTAGGCCTCGGCGCTCTGGCCGAGGCGCTTGCTCGCCTCGGTGAACGCGCGCGCGCTGCCGAGCAGCCCCGGATTGAGGAAATCGAACAGCGACCACAGGTCCGAGAGGCGGTTCTCGATGGGCGTGCCGGTCAACGTGATCCGCGCGTGGGCACGCAGCTGCTTGACTGCGCGAGTCTGGCGGGCCGCCGGGTTCTTGATCGCCTGCGCCTCATCGAGCACCACCACGCGCCAGCTCCGCGCGCGCAGCGCCTCGGAGCGGGCGACGATGCCGTACGTGGTGATGATCACGTCGATGCCCGCGAGCAGTCCCGCCAACACCTCGCTGGAACTCAGGTCCCCATCCGTTTCGGACGGGTGCGCCACGAGCACCTCGAGGCGCGGGGCGAAACGCGCCAGCTCGCTCTCCCAGTTGGCGATCAGCGACGCCGGCGCGACGACCAGGCTCGCGCCACCGGCCCCGTGCGCCGGTGCCGCCGTGCCCCGCAGGTGCAGGAGCAAGGCGATCACCTGCAGCGTCTTGCCGAGACCCATGTCGTCGGCAAGGCACGCGCCCAGACCCAGGCCCGAGAGCAACACGAGCCATTGCGCACCCGTGAGTTGGTAAGGTCGGAGCGTGGCCTTCAGTCCCGCCAGCGACAGCGCCCCCGCGCGCTGCGGATCCCGCAGCCGCGCCAGTTGCTCGCGCAGCCAGCCGCCGGCCTCGACGCCGCTCCACTGCCGGACCGGCTCCGCGAGCGGTGCGAGGGCCGATCCGGGCGCGGCGCCGGCCAGCAGCCGCATGCCCTCGAAGAACGACAGCCCCCCGTCGCGCACCTCGCGCTCGATGCGCCGCCAGTGCGCCAGGGCCGCGGCGAGCTGCTCACCGTCGGCCTCGACCCAGCGGCCGCGCAACCGGAGCAGACCCCCGGAGGCGGCCAGCAGCTCGCGCTGCTCCTCCTGGGTCAGCGGCTCGCCCTCGAGCGTCAGGGCCACCGAGAAATCGAGCATGGCGGCGGCGCCGAGCGACACCGGCGGCGTCCCTCCGATGCGGACACTCGCCTGCGGACGCGCCGTCCGTCCGTCCCGCCACCAATCCGGAATCCGCACCGCAAGTCCGGCGGCCTCGAGCGCCGGGACGGTGCGCAGCAGGCTGTAGGCTTCGGCGGCCGTCCAGGCCAATGGGCGGTACAGGTCCCCGCTGTCGAGCAGAGTCTGCACCCAGGGCACGCGCTCGGCCGCATCACGAATGGGCGTCAGCAGCGTCACGAGCTGCTGGCGATGGGCCGCGCCGGCGTATTCGCGCAGCGCGTCGGCGAGCGGCAGATGCTGCGCCTCGCCACGGCGCGAAACGCGTGCCGCGAACGTCACCAGGAAAGCGAAGGGATGGTCCGGGTCGCGTTTGTTCTCGGCCAGGTGGAACGTGACTCGTCCCACCAGGCGCCACAGTCCGTTGCAGGCATGCAGGTAGGCGCGCACCCCGCCACCGTGCGCGAGCGCCGCCCGCGAGAGCTGCGTGCCGAGATCGCTCCACGCGCCCTCCAGAGCGAGGGCATCGAGGTACTCGACTCCCAGCATCGGCGGCGCCTCGAGCGCCCATCCGGCCAGCTCCGCATGCGGCGGCGGCGGCAGTATCTGGGGCGCCGGAGCGGGATCGCCGAGGTGGCACACGCCAGTCAGGTAGCGCGCCGCGAGCTCGCGCGCGAAACTCAGCGCCGGTGTCAAGGGGGTCCTGATCTCCTCGGTCGCCAGGTGCAGAAGACCCGAGCCCTGCCCCGCGGCGAACGCCGTGCGGATGCGCGGCGCCGCCGCGGCCGGCACCGCGGCACCGTCCTTGGAATCAACCGCGCGCACCGCGAAGCGCCGCTCAGGCGTGATGTATAGGTCCAGGCTCTCGGGCATCTCGGCGCGGCAACGGTCTCGGGTCGGGCATTGTATCGGCTCGCGGCCGACTGCGAAGGCGACGCGCAACGGGCCCCGGGATGGTGTGCGTGCATTTCTGCACCAACGCGCAGGCCACGGCGACGGGCGATGCGCGGCGGCTCGGCTACCCTGCCCGGCAGCCCAGACTGCGGTTGCCTCGGAGCGGGTCAGTGCCCTCGCGATTGCACGAAGATCTGTTGCGGCTGTTCCAGAACCGGCCCGCGCTCGCCGCGGAAGTGGCGCGGTGGGCCCTGCATGCCGAGCTGCCCGAGTTCGCCGAGGCTCGCATCGACTCGGCCAACCTCAATGATCTGCGGCCCGCGGAGTACCGGGCCGATTGCGTGGTTGTGCTGCTGCGCGAGCAGCCCGTCCTCGGCATCATCGTCGAGGCGCAACTCGGCCGGGACGAGGAGAAGGCATTCACCTGGCCCGCCTACGTCTGCAATCTTCGCAGCCGGATCCGCTGTCCGGTGTGTCTGCTGGTATTGACCGCGGACGATGGCGTTGCGCGCTGGGCCGCACGGACGATCGATCTGGGCGGCGGCAATCGGTTCGCACCGTGGGTATTGAGTCTGTCCGACATACCCGAAATCTCCGACGATGCACAAGCCAAGGCGGACCCCGAGTTGGCCGTTCTCTCGGCCGTAGCGCACGGCGGCGATGAGGATTTCGAGAAATCGGCGCGCATCGCGCGCTCCGCCACGGCCGCACTCCTGGATCTCGATGCCGACCGCTCCCTGATGTATCATGACATGGTGTTGGCGAGCCTCTCGGAGGCCGCGCGCGAGGTGCTGCAAGCCATGATCCCCGACAAATACGAGTTCAAGTCCGACTTCGCCAAGCACTACTTCGGCCTGGGTCAGGCCCAGGGCTTGAGCCAGGGTCTGAGTCAGGGCGAGGCTCAGGGCCATGCTCAGGGTCGTGCCGAGGGACAGGCCGAGGGTCTTGTTCAAGGACGAGCGGAGCTTGTGCTGCGGCTGCTAGCACGCCGCTTCGGCGAGGTACCGCAAGCCATCCAGACATCCCTGCGGCACGCCGACATCGAGACGCTGGACCGTATCGGAGAGCATCTGCTGACCGCTCGTTCGCTCGCGGAAGCGCTGGATCCGCGATAAGCACTTGTTGTCGCACCAGTACGTACTACGGCGTCGCAAGCGCTCCGCAGCGGCTGCATTCCCGGATCTTGCCACCGCTCCCTGATGTATCATGACATGGTGTTGGCGAGCCTCTCGGAGGCCGCGCGCGAGGTGCTGCAAGCCATGATCCCCGACAAATACGAGTTCAAGTCCGACTTCGCCAAGCACTACTTCGGCCTGGGTCAGGCCCAGGGCCTGAGCCAGGGCGAGGCTCAGGGTCGTGCCGAGGGACAGGCCGAGGGTCTTGTTCAGGGACGAGCGGAGCTTGTGCTGCGGCTACTTGCACGCCGCTTCGGCGAGGTACCGCAAGCCGTCCAGACATCCCTGCGGCACGCCGACATCGAGGCGCTGGACCGCATCGGAGAGCGTCTGCTGACCGCTCGTTCGCTCGCGGAAGCGCTGGATCCGCGATAACGGTTCGTTCTACGGCATCGAAGGGGCCGGGCTCCCTGCGCATCGCCTCGCAGCCCTCGAGCCCGCACAGATCGCTCACCCCGTTGGCGCAGGCTGCGCGCCTCGCTACCGGTAGTGCGTCTCGATCCAGCGCCGGTAGCTGCCGTCCATCACGGCGCGCCACCACCACTCGTTGTCGAGATACCACTGGAAGGTCGCGCGCAGTCCCTTCTCGAGGGTGACTTCGGCGCGGTAGCCGAGCTCCCGTTCGGCCTTGGCGCAGTCGATGGCATAGCGGCGATCGTGGCCCGGCCGGTCCTTGACGAAGCGGATGAGGCTCGCGGTCTTCTCGCCGCGCGCCGCGGGCGCATCGGGGAAGTGCCGGGCGAGGTCCTTGCGCTGCTCGAACGCCGCATCGGCGAGCGCGCACAGCATCTCGATGAGCGTGATGTTCTCGCATTCCGCGCCGCCGCCGATGTTGTAAACCTCCCCCGGCGCGCCCCGTTCCAACACGCGCTCGATCCCCCGGCAGTGGTCCGATACGTGCAGCCAGTCGCGCACGTTGCGCCCATCGCCGTAGATCGGCAGCTCGCGGCCGTGCAACAGGTTCACGATCGCCAGCGGGATCAGCTTCTCCGGAAAATGATACGGGCCGTAGTTATTCGAGCAATTGCTGGTGGTCGTCTCGAGCCCGTAGGTATGATGATAGGCGCGCACCAGGTGGTCCGAGGCGGCCTTGCTCGCCGAGTACGGCGAGTTCGGCGCATACGGGGTGCGCTCGGTGAAGGCCGGATCATTGCGGCCGAGCGAGCCGTACACTTCATCCGTGGAGACGTGGTGGAAGCGGTGTCGCGGCACGCTGCGCTCCTCGAGCCACACGGTCCGCGCCGCCTTGAGCAGCGAGTGGGTGCCCTGGACATTGGTCTCGATGAACGCGTCCGGCCCATGGATCGAGCGGTCGACGTGCGACTCGGCCGCGAAGTGCACGAGGGTGTCGCTGCGCGTCTCGCGCAGCAGGCCCTCCACGAGCGCCGTGTCGCGGATGTCGCCGCGCACGAAGCGCAGCTCCGGCCGGTCCTTGACCGGCTCGAGGTTGGCAAGATTGCCGGCGTAGGTAAGCGCATCGAGCACCACGAGCCGATCGCCGGGATGATGCGCCAGCCAATGATGCACGAAGTTCGCGCCGATGAAGCCCGCGCCACCGGTGACCAGCACACTACGCATGGGGCATCTCCCGCAGAGTCTCGCGCAGCCGCTGCCGCCAGTGCGCGGGAACGCATCCCAACGCGATCAGGGAGCGCTTCTCGAGCACGCTGTAGGCGGGTCGGCGCGCGGGTGTCGGATAGTCTTCCGTGGCAATCGGGGTGACCGTCACATGGGGCGCCAGCAGGCCCGCCGCGGCGCCCTCTTCGGCGATCGCCACCGCAAAGTCGTACCAGCTCGCCACGCCCGCATCGCTCCAGTGATGGATGCCGCGGATCTGCGTCAGGGCGGCGATCCGCCAGAGCGTCTCGGCCAGGGGCCGGGCGGCCGTCGGCGTGCCCACTTGATCGGCCACGACCCGCGCCCCGCCGCGCTCGCGCATGACCCTCAGCATCGTCCGCACGAAGTTGGCGCCCTCCGCCCCATAGACCCACGCCGTCCGCACGATCACGGCAGCGTCCGCCAGCACCTCGAGGACGGCCTGCTCACCGTCGCGCTTGGTCGTGCCATAGACACTCAGCGGGCGGGTCTGGGCATCCGGTCGATAGGGCGATGAGGACCGGCCGTCGAAGACGAAGTCGGTCGATATGTGGATCAGGCGCGCGCCGCACTCGCGGGCTCCGGCGGCCAGATGGCCCGCACCGTCTGCATTGATGGCCCGCGCCCGCTGAGGCTCGGACTCCGCCTTGTCGACGGCCGTATACGCGGCGGCATTGATGATGACGTCGGGACGCTCCCGCAACACGCGCGCCCGCACACGGTCGGCGTCCGCGATATCGAGGTCGGCATGTCCGCAGGCGATCAGCTCGATGCCCGCCGGACACGTCGCGCACAGCATCCGGCCCACTTGTCCGCCGGCGCCCGTCACGAGCGCCTTCACGGATAGACCTCGGCGGCTTCGAACGAGGACGCGGCGGCATCCTTGGCCGAGAGCGTGGGCTCGACCCCGGAGGGCAGCGGCCAGCGGATGCCGATCGCCGGATCGTCCCAACGAATGGCCCGCTCGTGCTCGGGGGCCCAGGAGTCGGTCACCTTGTAGAGGAAATCCGCCGAGTCGCTGAGCACCAGGTAGCCGTGCGCGAAGCCGGGAGGCACCCACAGCATGTGATGGTTCTCGGCCGAGAGCGTCACGCCCACCCAGCGGCCGAAGGTCGGGGAGCGGCGGCGGATGTCCACGGCCACATCGAACACCACGCCGCTAACGACGCGCACCAGCTTGCCCTGCGGCTGTTGGATCTGATAGTGCAGTCCCCGCAGGATGTGCCGGGCCGAGTGACTGTGATTGTCCTGCACGAAATCCACATCCAGCCCCGCGGCGGCGAAGGCGCGCCGCGCCCATGACTCGAGAAAGTACCCGCGCGCATCCCCGAAGACCTTCGGTCGGATGAGGATGACCTCGGGAATCGCGGTCGGCTCGAGCTGCATTACCGCGGTCCTTGCAGGATCTCGAGCAAATAGGTGCCGTAGCCGCTCTTGGCGAGCGGCGCGGCGAGGCGCTCGAGCTGCGCGGCATCGATGAAGCCGGAGCGGAAGGCGATCTCCTCCGGGCAACAGACCTTCAGGCCCTGCCGGGCCTCGATGGCCTCGATGAACATCGAGGCCTGGATGAGCGATTCATGGGTGCCGGTGTCGAGCCAGGCCACACCGCGCCCGAGCAGCTCCACGCTGAGCGCCCCACGCTCCAGATACAGGCGGTTGAGGTCGGTGATTTCGAGCTCGCCGCGCGCCGAGGGCCGCAGCTGTGCGGCCAGTTCGATGACCTGAGGGTCGTAGAAATACAGACCGGTCACCGCGTAGTTGGACTTCGGCCGCGCCGGCTTCTCCTCGAGGGAGACGGCCCGTCCGGCCGCATCGAAGCTGACCACGCCGTAGCGCTCGGGATCGCGCACGCGATAGGCGAACACGGTCGCGCCGCTGTCGCGACCCGCCGCGGCCTTGAGCTGCTCGGGTAGTCCATGACCGTAGAAGATGTTGTCGCCGAGCACCAGCGCCACGCGCTCGCGGCCCACGAATCGCTTGCCGATGAGGAAGGCCTGGGCCAGGCCTTCGGGACGCGGCTGCTCGGCATAGGACAGCGAGAGGCCCCACTGCGCGCCGTCACCGAGCAACCGCTCGAACAGCGGCAGATCCTCGGGTGTCGAGATCAGCAGGATGTCCCGGATCCCGGCCAGCATCAGGGTCGAGAGCGGGTAGTACACCATCGGCTTGTCGTAGACCGGCAGCAGCTGCTTGCTGATGCTCAGCGTGACCGGATGCAGTCGCGTCCCGGCGCCGCCGGCAAGAATGATGCCTTTCAATGGAGGGCTCCTCGGTCCGATAGTTTCCGCATAGCTTGCCATGCCCGGGCCGCTGCCGTCAGGTTTGAGCGGACAGCCCGGTCCCGATCGACGCGTTAGCCGAGCATGTCCCTCACGCACGCAAGCAGGTCGTCGTACACGCCGTCAGCGGCGCCAGCGGCTTCCTCGGACAGCGCGTAGCCGCTACGCACCACGAAACACTTCCCGACGCCCGCGGCCCGTCCGGCCTGCACATCGGAAAGCCGATCGCCCACCAGGAAGGATGCCGCCGGGTCGATGTCCAGAGCGCCGCTCGCGCGCAGCAACATCCCGGGCCTCGGCTTGCGGCAGGCGCAGTCCAGGCGATACTGCGGCAGGGGCGCATCGGGCAGATGGGGACAATACTCGATGGCATCGAGCGTGACGCCCGCGGCCCGCAGGCGCTGGCGCAGATGATCCGTCAGCGCCTGGTAGTCCTGCTCGCTGTAGAGCCCGCGGGCGATACCCGACTGATTGGTCACCACGATCCGGCGGTAACCGGCCGCCTGCAGGCGCGCGAGCGCCTCGATCGCCCCGGGCAGCAGCACGAAATCCTCCTGGCGGCAGACGAAAGCGCGCTCCTCGTTGAGCACCCCGTCACGATCGAGGAAGGCCGCGCGGTGGCTCATGCGCCGCGGATGCGCCGCACCAGCGCCGTGGTCGAGTAACCCTCGAGAAAGGCAATGGCGAGGGAACGGCCGCCCCAGGAGCGCATCAGACGGGTCTCCTCCAGAGCCTCCATGTCGTAATCGCCGCCTTTGACATAGAACTCCGGGCGACAGCGGCGCAGCAGCTCACAGGGCGTCTTCTCATCGAACAGCGTCACCCACGAGACGCACTCGAGCGCCGCCACCACGATCAGCCGGTCGAGCTCGCGGTTGAGCGGCCGGTCCGGTCCCTTGCCCTGC
>JAJZMI010000004.1 GCA_021798335.1 Pseudomonadota bacterium
CGAATCTCCATGCGCCGCCGGGCACCGTGCTGCACTGCGCACGCAGCGTCACAAGGACTGGCGCGCGCCGACGTTGCGCAATGGCTCAAACCGGCGGGGTCACTCGCCTCCGCGCTCGTTCCGTGGCCGTGAACCAGGACGATGGTACCGAGCATCTCGATCGCGAGCGGCACTGCCACCCAGGGCGCATAGACCCCGAGAATCAACGCCAGCCCGCCCACCAGCTCCAGGGCAATCACGCCATAGGCGGCCACGGCAGGCAGGCCCAAGGGCGCGAAATACGCGACGAAGCCGGGGATGGTAAAGACGAAGATCTTCAATGCCACATGCGCGAGAAACAGAACGCCCAGGCTCACCCGCAGCAGGGTGATGCCGTAAGGCGCAGTCTTTGTTTTGATCATCGCGATCTCCCAGGTGAATTCAGCGGCCGCCGCCGCAGGAGTGCGCGCGTTGCGGCACGTCGCGGCCGCCGGCCGCGCATCCTGCACGATGTGCATGCGCCCGCCTTCAATTTGTATGCGGTCTACCTGAGCCACCAGCACCTGACCGCCCGGGGCCGGGCGGTCATCGACTTAAACCGAAGGGTGTTTTTCCCCGAGCTTCCCCGCGCAAGCCCGCCAACCCCCGCCGGTGATCCCGGTTGGCCCCGGGGGAGATGGGGCGTTAGGGGATCACCGGCGGGACAGAAAGCCGGTTCGCGCTTGCGCGCGGTCAATCCGTCAGCCGCAATCGCGCGCTGCGGGAAGTCCTGCGCGGCCTCACGGGCACCGCCGGTCCGACCACGTGCCGCAGACATGCGGTCCGGTCAATTGCAGCGTCGCCCGCTTGAGGTCCACCGAGTTCGGACCCACCAGCACGTGCACCGTGCCCGGCTCGACCACGTGCCGCATGTACTGGTTCCAGATCGCGAAATCCTTGGGCCGAAGCGTGAAGCGCACCTGCTGCGCGGCACCGGGTGCGAGCCACACGCGCTCGAATCCTTTCAGCTCCCGGGTGGGCTCGGCCACCGAGGTGACCAGCTGATGGATGTACATCTGCACGACCTCGCTGCCGGCCACCGCGCCGGTGTTGCGCACGTTCACCGTCACGGTTACCGCGCCGCCCGGGGCCAGTGTGGGCGATGAGAGATGGGGCGCGCCGATCCGGAACGTGGTGTAGGACAGGCCATACCCAAACGGGAACAGCGGCGAGTTGTTGGCGAACAGGTAGCCGCGGTGCGCGCTCGGCTCCTCATCGTAGTTGTACCGCACCATGCCTACCGAGCGCGGAATGGTCACCGGCAGCTTGCCGCCCGGATCGGTCTTGCCGAACAGGACGTCGGCCATGGCGGTGCCGCCTTCCTGGCCAAGCTCCCAGCCCTCGATCAGGGCATCGGTTTTCTTCACGATGCGGTTCACGGTGACCGGACAGCCGTTGATCAGAACGGTGACCACCGGTTTGCCGAGGGCGAAGATCGCGCGCGCCAGGCGGTTCTGGTCGGCAACCATCTTCAGACTGTCACGATCGCCGAGGTGGTCGGTGGCCCAGCCTTCGCGGCACAGCGCGGTGCTCGCGCCGAGCACCAGCACGACCGCATCGGCCCGGCGGGCGACGGCGACGGCCTGGCGGATGCGCGGAAGGTTTTTCGCCGTCGGCTCCAGGACCTCGCGGTTGGTGTTTGCATTACCGTATGCGAGCAGCTTGACCCCGGGGGCGTACAGCACGTGCACGCGGTTGCCGACGAAATTGCGGATGCCCTGCAGCACGCTGATCGGATGGCTGGGGATGCCCGAATAATTCCCGAGCCTTACCGGCGCGGCGTTCGGGCCGATCACGGCCAAGGTCTTCAGGCGATCGATCCGCAGCGGCAGCGTGCCGTTGTTCTTCAACAGAACGATCGCCTCCTGCGCCGCCCGCAGCGCAAGGGCCCGTGCCTGGGCGTCGTCGGTGATCTTGTCGGCATAGGCAACGCTGGCGAAGGGATGATCGAAGATTCCCGAGAGGAACTTCAGGCGCAGTACCCCGGCCACCGCCGCATTGATCTGACTCATGGTGACCTTGCCCTCGGCGAGCGCCTGCGGCAAGTGCTTGAACGCATGTCCGTTGGGGAAGTCGACGTCGACCCCGGCGTTGAGCGCGCGCGCGGCGGCGTCGGTGAGATTTGGCGCGACGTGATACAGGGTCATCAGCTGCTCGATGCCCGAGTAGTCGCTGACCACGATGCCCTTGAAGCCCCAGTCCTTGCGCAGCACCGTCTGGAACAGCCAGGGATTGGCCGTGCACGGGATGCCGCCGATCGCATTGTAGGCGGCCATCACGGCCTGGGCGTGCGCCTGCGTGATCGCGGCATGGAAAGCCGGCAGATACATCTCGAGCAGCTTTCGATGCGTCAGCTCCACGGGGCCGACGTTGGTGCCGGCCTGCGGCACGCCGTAACCGGCGAAGTGCTTGAGCACGGCGAGCACGTGACCGGGGCCGAGCGGGA
This sequence comes from Pseudomonadota bacterium, assembly GCA_021798335.1. Classification (GTDB taxonomy): domain Bacteria; phylum Pseudomonadota; class Gammaproteobacteria; order Steroidobacterales; family Steroidobacteraceae; genus 13-2-20CM-66-19. Next base: position 2,465 of record JAJZMI010000004.1, read on the forward strand.
GCGATTTGCCCTGCAGGCCGCGCACCTCCGCCACACCCATGCGCGAGACGAGATACGGGTCCTCGCCGAAGGTCTCCTGGATCCGTCCCCAGCGCGGGTCGCGGCCGAGGTTGATCACCGGCGTGAGCAGCATGCCGATGCCCTGGGCGCGCGCTTCGCGCGCCACGACGCGGAACACCCGCGTGATGAGTGCCGGATCCCAGGTGCTCGCCAGCGCGATCGCCTGCGGGAAGCTCGTCGTGCCGCGTGCCACGTAGCCGTGCAGACCCTCGGAATGAAACAGCGTCGGAATGCCGAGCGGCGTGTGCTCGAGCTGGAAGTGCTGCACGGCATTGACGAAGCGGATGGTCTGCGCGGTGGTGCGCAGTGTGTACTGGTTCTTTGGCGTGTAATCGTCGGGACGGGCGAGATTGCCGATACCGTAGGGAAAGTTGCGCGCGGCCTTGGCCGGATCGAAATCTCCCTTGGCGTTCTCGATCTCGGACTTGTTGGTCCAGAGCGAGGTGATCTGCGCGAGCTTCTCCGGGAGCGTCATGCGCGCGAGCAGATCGTGCACGCGCGCGCTGATCGGCGCATGGGGATTCTTGTAGAGCGGCTCGGGGGTCCGGGCTGCCGCAACACACGAGCACAATGCCGTTACCGCCAGCACCGCGGCCAGGGCGCTGCGAACACGCGCCCGTATGAACTGACTGCTCACTTTGCCGAACCCCCACGCCAGCCTGGTATCGCTATCATAACCGACGGCAGGTCGGAAGGTAAAGACACAAGACGGCCGGGCGAGCGCTGGCCAACGCCGCGCCGTGCGTGGTTGCGGCGCCCATATGGGAACGATACCATGTGCGACTGTTCACCAGCATCCGCGGGGGGTCGCAGAGCGTGGCGTTCGAGTCAGAGATGGCGCGCGAGTCCGGCCCCGGCGTCGGCCGCTATCGGTGGCGTATCTGTGCGCTGCTGTTCTGGGCGACCACGGTCAACTATATCGACCGGATGGTGCTCGGGGTACTGGCCCCCTCGCTCGGGCACGCGCTCGGCTGGACGCAGGAAGACTACGGTTACATCGTCGCGGCGTTCCAGGGCGCCTATGCTATCGGTTTGCTGTTCTCGGGCCGCCTGATCGACAAGCTCGGCACGCGCATCGGCTATGCGATCTCGATCGCCGTATGGAGCGTCGCGGCCATGAGCCACGCCCTGGCGCGCACGGTGCTCGAGTTCGTCGTGGCCCGGTTCGTGCTCGGGCTCGGGGAGTCGGCGAATTTTCCGGCGGCGGTGAAGACCGTCGCCGAGTGGTTTCCGCGCCGCGAGCGGGCCTTCGCCACTGGCTTGTTCAACGCCGGCTCGAACGTCGGGGCGATCGTCGCGCCGCTCGCCGTGCCGGTGGTGGCGGCCCTGTGGGGTCTGCGTTCGGCGTTCGTGTTCCCCGGGGCATTGGATCTGGCCTGGCTGATCGTGTGGCTCATCGTCTATCATCCGCCGCAAGAGCATCCGCGCGTCTCGGCACGCGAGCTGGCGTACATTCGCAGTGACGATGCCGGCGGGCCGGCCCGAACCCCGGTGCGGGTGCGCTGGCGGAAATTGCTGCGTCACCGCCAGACCTGGGCATTCGTGGTGGGCAAGTTCCTCACCGACCCGGTGTGGTGGTTTCTGCTGTTCTGGCTGCCCAAATATCTTCATCATCGGTTCGGGCTCGATTTGATGGCGCTCGGCCCGCCCCTCGTGGTGGTGTATGTGATGGCCGATGGCGGCAGTGTTGCCGGCGGCTGGCTCGCCGGCTGGATGATGCGCCGCGGTTGGAGCCTCAATGCCGCGCGCAAGGGCGCGATGCTCGTGTGCGCCCTCGCGGTGACGCCCGTCGTGCTCATCCCGCTCGTGCATCACTTGTGGCCGGCCGTGGGGCTGATCGGGCTCGCGGCGGCTGCGCACCAGGGTTGGTCGGCGAACTTGTTTACCACGACGTCGGACCTTTATCCGAGCGCGGCGGTGGGTTCCGTGGTCGGGCTCGGCGGGTTCGCCGGCGCGGTTTCGGGGGCGTTCGTCGCGACGGCCGTGGGTTTCCTGTTGCAGACGACGGGCAGCTACGCGCTGTTGTTCACGCTGGCCGGCGGGATGTATCTGACGGCGCTGGCGATCATCCAACTGCTGGTGCCGCGGCTGACGCCGGTGGACCTTGCGGCCGACTCGGCGGCGCCGGGATGATGCCCGGGGTTTGCGGATCGATCAACAGATGCGTCCGGTCCGCGTGTGGCGGGTCGGCGCGTGCATACGGGAGTCGTGACTGATGAGCAATTCCGACAGGGCGCCGCAGGGGTCGGCTCGCGACCGGCGGATCGTCGCGGCGCGTGTGATCATCACCTGCCCGGGCCGCAATTTCGTGACGCTCAAGATCGAAACCGGCTCGGGCGTCTTCGGCCTCGGGGATGCCACCCTCAATGGCCGCGAGCTCGCGGTGGCCGCCTACCTCGAGCACCATGTGGTGCCGAACCTCATCGGCCGCGACGCGGGCCGGATCGAGGACCTGTGGCAGTTCCTGTACAAGGGGGCGTATTGGCGGCGCGGGCCGGTCACGATGACGGCGATCGCGGCGGTGGACGTCGCATTGTGGGACATTCTGGGCAAGATGGCCGGACTGCCTCTGTATCAGTTGCTCGGCGGGCGCAGCCGTGACGGGGTGCTGGTGTACGGCCATGCCAGCGGGCGGGACATCGAGGAGGCGAGCGCCGATGTCGGGCGGTTCATTGCCCTCGGCTATCGGGCCGTTCGGGCCCAGTGCGGCGTGCCTGGGCTCGCCAAGCCCTATGGCGTGACCCGCCAGAAGAACGCGTACGAGCCGGCCGAGAGCGAGCTGCCCCTCGAGACCGAATGGTCGACGCCGCCGTACCTTGATCTCGTGCCGCGCCTGTTTGAGCGGCTGCGCAGCGATCATGGCCGGCAGATCGAGCTGCTGCACGATGCGCATCACCGTCTGACACCGATCGAGGCGGCGCGCCTGGCGCGCGACCTGGAGCCGTACCGGCTGTTCTGGCTCGAGGACGCGACGCCGGCGGAGAATCCCGATGGATTCGAGCTGATCCGCCGGCACTCGGTGACCCCGCTGGCGGTCGGCGAGGTGTTCAACGCCATCTGGGATTGCCGTGCGCTGCTCGAGCGCCAGCTGATCGACTACATCCGCACCACGATCGTGCACGGCGGCGGGATCACGCACGTGCGGCGCATCGCCGACCTGGCGGCGCTGCACCGGGTCCGCACCGGATTTCACGGCGCGACGGATCTGTCCCCGGTGACGATGGGCGCGGCGCTGCATTTCGACACCTGGGTGCCGAACTTCGGCATCCAGGAGTACATGCAGCACAGCGAACAGACCCTCGAGGTGTTCCCGCACGATTACACCTTCCGCGATGGTCATCTGCACTGCGGCGAGAGCCCCGGCCACGGCGTCGGACTCGAGGAGAAACTGGCGGCGCGTTTTCCATACAGTCCCAAGCAGCTGCCGGTGGCGCGCCTGACGGATGGAACGATGTGGGACTGGTGAGCGGGAAGTGTGGCTGGCCCGCCCGAGCGCGCCGGCGCTGGCAAGAGCGGGCGGGGAGCGCCCCGAGACTCGATCGTGAGCCGATACGTTGTGCCTCGAAGGACATCGGTTTATGCTGAGATCGGCGACATGACAGCGCTGTCATCGCAATCAGCCACAGGGGCGGCGGCCGCGCGCCATGGCGCCGATCCGGTGCTCGCTCCGACGCGCTGCCCGTCCCCGAGCCACGCCGTGGAGCCGGGGATTCATCGATCAATGAAGAGAGAGGGGAAACGCATCATGATCCGAAAGAGCCGAGCGAGCGGCATCCTCCTGGTTGCCTTGTGTGCGCTGTGCGCAGCCGGTGTACGGCCGGCGGTCGCGGCGCCCGTGCAGGCCCAGCGGCCGTTCAAGAACTTCTCCGTGGCGGTCTACATCCCGGTGCGATCCACCCGGCAGCTGGCCAACCCGAAGACGCTGCGGCGGCAGTTTCAGCGCATCTGGAGCCAGGTGCACTTCGACACGGTGTACCTCGAGGTATACCGCGACCGGGTGTTCGCCAATCCCGCCACCCTGGATCGGATCGCCGCCTTCTTCCGGCGGCGCGGCATCACGGTCGATGGGGGTATCACGCTGTTCTCCGGCGTGAACAAGTACGGCCAGTTCAACTCGTTCGATTTCCAGAATCCGCGTGACCTTGCCATGTGCAAGCGCGCGGTGCGCGAGGCCGCCAGTCACTTCAACACGATCATCCTCGATGACTTCACGTTCTTCAACACCCGCACCAATGCCGATATCCGCGCCAAGGGCAAGCTGAGCTGGACCCAGTACCGGCTGCGCAAGATGCGCTGGGTGGCCAAGCACCTGATCATTGCGCAGGCGCACGCGGTCAATCCACACGCCAGGGTGATCATCAAGTTCCCGAACTGGTACGAGCACTTCCAGGGGCTCGGGTTTGATCTCGACAAGGAAGCCAAGATGTTCGGCGGGATCTACACCGGGGACGAGACGCGCGACCCGGTGCACACCGCGCAGATGCTGCAGCAGTACGAGAGCTATCTGATTTACCGCTACTATCACAACATCCGGCCGCACGCGGACCTCGGCGGCTGGGTGGATACCTTCGGCGATCGCTACGTCGACCGATATGCCGAGCAGCTCTGGGACACCGCGTTCGCCAAGGCGCCGCAGATCACGCTGTTCAGCTGGCCGCAGCTCGCCACGGCCGAGGTTGCCTATCCCGGCGACCGCTCGGCATGGGCGGCCGACCGGACCAGCTTCAATTGGAACGCGATGGTCCGCTCGTTCAAGGCGCCGCCGGGCACCGACGCCGCGCCGGGCTGGGCGCGGGTGGCCGGATATGCGCTCGCGCAGGTCAACGCGTTCCTCGGCAAGCTCGGCAAGCCCATCGGCATCGCGAGCTACAAGCCGTTCCAGTCGAGCGGCGAGGACTTCCTGCAGAACTACCTCGGCAACGTCGGTATTCCGATCAACCTGATGCCGCACTTCCCGGTGCGCGCGCCCGTGGTGCTGCTGACGCGGGAGGCGTCCTACGATCCGCACCTGGTGCAGCAGATCAAAGCCAACCTGCGCGCCGGCGGCGACGTGATCATCACCTCTGGACTGTTGCAAAAGCTGCAGCAGCAGCACCGGGGGATCGACAGTGTCGCCCAGATCACCTATCGGGGCATGCCGGTCACCGTGCGGCATTATCTCGGCAGCCCCAACGGCGCCGCGACGCTCGGCCTCGATGTGCCGGGCGAGAGGACCGCGCCGGTCACGTTCCCCGAGATCCGCTTCTATACCAATGACACGTGGCCGGTCATTCAGGGCGAGGCCGCCGCGCACGGCGTCCCGGTGCTGCTGATGACCGGCTACTCGCGCGGGGAGCTGTACGTGCTCAATGTGCCGAGCAACATGGGCGACTTCTACCGCCTGCCCGAGCCGGTGCTGAACATGCTGCGCGGTTACGTGCTGCACCGCTTCCCGGTGCGCATCAATGCGCCGGCGCACGTGGCGTTGTTCGCCTATGACAATCACACGTTCGTCGTCGAGTCATATCTGCCCCGGCCCGCCACGGTGCGCATCTTCGTGCGCCGTCCGGCCGCGAAGCTCGTCAACCTGGTCTCGGGCCGCAGCGTCCTGCCGTCCCGGGCGGTGACGCCGAGCCCGCTGCCGGATCAGCGCCGGGAGAGGAGCTTCCTGATACGGCTCGCGCCGCACTCGTTTCAGGCGTTCGCGGAGCGATTCGGAGGCGATCGGCGCAAGGGCCAAAAGGCCGCGCAACGATGAGGTCGCATGAGATGGCGGCAAGCATCAGGGCGCGTGTGCCGCTTGTGCCGATCATCGGATGACTCCGGCCTGCTGAAGCGCCGTACGCCGTCTTCGCGGCCTGATGCCCGTGTGATATGCACGGGCATCAGGCCGCTCTATATCCGCAGTAATCATTCCCGGGCACGGCCGGGATTTCGAGATGTGCCGCTCACGAAGCTCTTCGCCCGTTTCCGGGGCCGCCCACGCCATCCCCGATCGAATCGGGTCACAAACGAGCGGCCCATGACTTCAACAGGTTCATCGGCCCGGCCGTACGTATTCGCGCCACAGGTGGATGTATGCACGGATCACCGCTGCGCCGGCCCCACCGTGGAGGCGAAGCGCCCCCCATGGGGCTGACTCGAGTCGATAGCCGGGCGGGGCCTCGAGCATCGGCGTGACCTGTGCATCACCTGGATCCGGCATGAACCTTATGGCCCGCCGAAGCACGGTCACGTTTGAAGCGGGCGTGCGCGCGCCGAGTCCGGGAGTCGATTCCCACTTGTCATTGCTGCAAACATGATTCCCCGGGCGCCGAGTCACGGTCCACTCCAACGCAGCCGCATTTCTTGACAGCTTTAAGCGCATTCAATATATTTGTCTAAGTTAAGAAGTTTTGATAATTTGAGCCCAACTGACCCAATGGATCGTGGTCAGAGTGGATTTGTGGAGCGCGGCGGCCTCGAAGTCCGCCGCCGGACGCTCGCGGTCCCCGTGTCCGCTACTGCGCGCAGGGCAATCTCCCGCCGTCGGATCCTCTCGAGATCTGACAATACAAGCGAGACCTACCGTTGACGCAAATCAAAATATGCTCTATGTTCGAGCTGTCGTCAGGTAGCGGTACCATAGCCAGCGAATCCAGGCCATGAGGCGTCCAAGAGTTCAAGATTCCTCAACGGAATCTGTTGGCGAGTATGGGCTCGGGTGGCGAATCATTGCTGTGCTGAAGCGCGAGTTTCATCGCTTCAGTGCTACGACAGCGTAATTTCGCAACGTCAGGACAGCAATTGGCCGCGATCAGCAACCCTCGGCACTGTCTGCGCTCTACGCGGAGCGTTGCGATGCCTGTGTGTCGCGTTACCGGACGGTCGGGATCCGCGGGGCCTTGCGAGATTCGCTTTCAACCGGTTGTGCAATTGCGCGACAGCGCCGCGGGAGACTTGCCCGCGGCCCTGGAGTCGATTGGGGCTGAGCGGTTTGTGAGAGCGCGGCATGCGGGCGATCGTCATGTCGGCGCGGAACTTGAGGCGTATCGCTTTGTTGCGTCAGGGGCTCGCCGGCAAAGTCGGGCGAAGGTCGTGATTCCGACGAGGGACCTGGAATCGCGGGTGTTGGCCGGGAATCGGCTACCTGTGGTCTGATCAAGCGTGGCGATGCTCCGGTCGGTATCGCGGCGAGTTTGCCGCATTGCGCATGATGCGGACCGGCGCATGGCCGGATTGAACGACGAGGAGCGGGGGTGAAGTGCGCGTGGATGGGGGGTAACGCGGATGGCGCGCGATCCAGTCCTTGCGCCAGGGGCAGCAATGGCGGCCGTAATCTCCGGTCAGCCGATGCGCGCCAGGGTCTGTGGGAACCCCGTCGGCTTAGGGGCTTTGGGACTGCGCCGATGCGTCGCGCGCCACGCTGCCGCGCGCAGCGTTGTGCCGATTTCCCTCATGACCTCGCTGTCCCTGACGGTGCAAGACGCGAGCGCAGCGGCAGCGCCTGCGAGGTGTCGTTGTATCGGTTGGAGTAGTGGGTTGTTCTCGAGGCGCCGCTGATGCGCGTATAGGCGTGTCGCGCATTTATGCAATTCTCGATCGTGAACCAGGACATCAGAGGGGTACTTGCCAATGAGCCGTAAGACATTGCGCAACGCGGCGAAGAGCGCGTTCAAAAGGAGCGTCGGACTGAAAGCGTTGGGTGGCGCAGCCTATGCCAACATTGGCATTTCGGGACTGGCGCTGGGCTCGCTCACCTTGGGCGTAGGCGGCGTGGCACATGCCCGGAACATCCCGACCCGCAAGAGCTCGGATCCGGCGGCGGTGCCGGCCAAGGCCGCCAAGGCCAAACGGCGCGGCTTCAAAGCGACGCCCTTGGCCTCGCACGGCATGCTCGCGCGCAACGGCGCCGGGCTCTACGCTCAGAATACCGCCCGGCCCGCGCCGATACTCGCGGCTGAGACTACGAGGGGGCAGTCCTCGGCCACCGCGCTGGCGCCGATCGTCGTCACGGGCATCCGCGGATCCCTGATGCGCTCGCTGGCGATCAAACGCGAGTCGATCGGTGTGGTCGATGCGATCTCGGCCGAAACGATCGGCCAGTTCCCGGATTCTTCGGTGGGCGGCGCCCTCGCGCACCTGCCGGGCGTTACGGTCAATCGCGGCTACCTGTCCTCGACGGCCGAAGGCGCGACGACGGCTACCGGCTTGGCGCAGGGCGTCAACGTCAACGGCTTCGGCGGCTCGTTCGATACGGTTCTGGTGGACGGCCGACAGATTGCCTCCGGCAACGGCCAGACGTTCAACTTCTCCGGCATCGGCGCCATGTACGTCGGGCAGATTGATGTGCTGAAGACCCCCGACATGGCGCTTTCGTCGGGGAATATCGGCTCGGTCATCAACGTCAAGATGCTGACGCCCTTCGATAATCCCGGTATGCACGTCGGGGTGAACGTCGGCACCACCGACTATGCCATGGACGGGGGCATGCGGCCGGCCGTCGGCGCCCTGTTCAGCGATACCTTCGACCACGACAAGTTCGGCATCCTCGTCGACGGCGATTACACCGACTATCACACGCTGCTGCACCATCAGGACATTGTGGGTTGGAAGGGGATCGCGGCCGGCGGCTTCGCCTGCTCGGGCCTCGCCGCCAACTACACCACGGCCTTCGGCAGCACCGGCTGCGCCAGCGTAGGTCCGGGAGCGAGCGGCGATGCCAATGTGCCGGTCTGGTATCCCCAGGAAATGAACATGTGGTTGGAGCGTGTCCACACGCGCAGCAAGGACGGGCGCGTTGTGGTGCAGTGGCACCCGACCAAGTCGGTGATGGTGACCGTTGACGATGACTATTCGTCATGGAATCAGTCGAACACGGAATGGGGCCGCAGCACCTGGTTCGGCGGCTTCAATAACGCGGTATTGGACCCCAACGGTACGATTTCGGATTTCACCTATACCGGTCCGACAGATCTCCTCGGGAACGCGAACGATCAGTACATCGTTACGAACACCGTCGGACTGAATGTCCTGTGGAACGTGAACGAGGACTGGACCCTGGAAGTCGATGCCGACCAGTCCAAGTCGCAGTTCAATCCGAACGGTACCTATAACGGCGTCGGCGCCGATGTGGGTTTCGGGGACGCGGGTAACAATTATACCGGCGGCCTGGTGCTGAATCAGAGCGGCAATGTGCTGCCGTATTGGAGCGCCTACGGTCCGAACGCCGTCGCAACGGGCTCGGGCGCGGTCGCCTCGCCGAACTACAACGGCCTGAATCCCTTCATCATCGGCTCGCACGTGTTTCCCCTGCAGACCCAGCAAAATACCGACCAGATCAATGAGGCGACGATCCGGGCCACCTGGGATCCGGGTACCAGCACCAAGGTGACCTTCGGGGCGCAGTTCCTCGACGATGACTGGAACACCAAGGAGTTCGATACCTTCACCAATAACTACTGGGAGCTGTGGTCCGGGTACGGGCCGGCGTCGGGCAATACGCAGGGTGTCGCGCTGCCGCCTTCCCTGTTCAGCACGGTCAATCTGGGCAACAACTGGATGCCGGGCTTCAGTGGCGCCGGAAATCTGCCCGCGAGCCTGGTGATGTACAATCCGTACTCGCTGCTGAGCTATCTCGAGAAGCAGCCGATCGATTCGCAGTGGAGCCCGACTCCGGGGTACCCGCCCTATACCGGGGGTGTTCCCGCGGAAGCGCTGAGCACCGGTTCCGTGCAGCACGTGTCGCGCATGAACTATTCACCGTTCGTGCAGGTGAGTCACAACTTTCGGGTCGATGGCATGAAGCTGATGACGCGCCTGGGATTGCGTTATCAGCGGACGGACGAGGTGATCGCGGGTCTCGCCGCGCCGCTGCAGAGCGTCGCATGGGAGGGAGCGGGTGACCCGACCGCATACGTCTTTGCGTACGGCAAGCCCACGTGGACGCAGACCACGCGATCGTACGGCTACTTCCTGCCGGCGTTGGACCTGGCGCTGTGGCCCGCGCATGATCTGGAGACGGCGTTCGATTTCTCGCGCACGGAATCCGCGCCGCCGAATTATCAGTTGATTCCAAATACCTCGTACGGCGGGCGGGTGAATGCGCTGACGGCCACCGGCAACAATCCGGGTCTGTTGCCGTACCTCTCCAATAATTATGACTTCCGCGTGACGTGGTTCTATGCTCACGGCGACTACGCGGAGATTCATCCTTTCTACAAGCAGGTATCCAATTTCCCCACCTCGAGCGTGTCGGACGTGACGCTGCCGATCAACGATCCGGCGCCGTGCACGTATAGCTCCGGAGGGTCGGTGATCTTCACCGATCCGAACTGCGGCAAACCGATGGTGTTCGCGGAAACGACCTTCACGAACAAGCTGTCGACGGACGTGACCGGCGTGGCGGCGACCTGGCAGCAGATGCTGCCGTACGGTTTCGGGGTCATGATCAACGGGACCTGGATGCACACCAATTCGAATTTCAATAATTACGATTTGAGCACCAATCAGTTCGCGCTTCCGGGGGTGGGTAGCTCGGCGAACGGCACGCTGTTCTACCAGAGGGGCAAGTGGCAGGCGCGGGTCACGGTCAATTGGCAGGCGAAGCTGTTGCTGTTCCTGGGTCAGGAACAGGGCGGCGGGGCCTTCGGCAACGAGCCGGTGTATCAGGCGCCGTACACGCAGCTGGACTACTCCATGAACTACCAGGTCGACAAGTACCTCAACGTGTACTTCACCGCGAGCAACCTGCTGAATTCGATCTATCACACGTACGGACGGTTCCCCAATCAGACCTTGAATCTGGTCGAGTACGGACGCTCGCTCTCGTTCGGCGTGCGCGCGAAGTTCTGATGGGGTAGCTCGTCGAGGCGCCGGTCGGTGTCGGGGGTGCCGATGGCGTACGCCGATCCCGGTTCGGCCGCCGCGGCCGGCGGGTAGGTAAGCGCGATGCGCGCGCGAGGCCGGTTCCCTTCGCAGAGGAGTTTGTCGAGACCATGGCACACGATGAGTCGAAGCAGCAGCCGGCGGTCAACCGCCGCAATTTTCTCACTCTGGCCGGTTTCGGGGCGGCCATCGCCGCCTCCGGCTGGCCGCTCACCGGGCGCGCCGAGATGCCGCAGGGGGCGCCGCAGGGCGCCCCAGGCGGGTCCGAAGCCGACCCGCTCGACACCGGTCCGATCGCGCGGGATGCATTCGAGGCGGCCCGCCGGCGGGCCGCCGAGATCGTGGGGAAACTGACGCTGGCGGAGAAGATCTCCCAGTTCGGCACGCGCGTTCCGGCCATCTCGCGCCTGAATCTCCCGGCGTTCAATTTCTACTCCGGCGAGGCGCTGCACGGCCTGATGTATCGCGGCGAGGTGACCTCGTTTCCGCTGCCGCTCGCCATGGGCTGCTCCTGGAATCCCGAGCTCTTGCACCGCGTGTTCACCGCGGTGTCGGATGAGGCTTGGGCGTGGCACAAGGTCAATGGCTGGGCATCGAGCGAGCGGAAGTTCTTCCAACCCGGCGGTCTGACGTTCTTCTCGCCGCCGACGGTGAACATGGGCACGCGCGATCCGCGCTGGGGCCGCATCGCCGAAAACTATGCCGAGGACACCCTCCTGGTCGGCAGGCTGGCCGCCCAGGCGATCCGCGGCATGCAGGGCGACGATCCGCGCTTCCTGAAGACCATCTGCTGCGCCAAGCACTTCATCGCCAACGACACCGAGGACGATCGGCAGACGACCTCCGCCACGGTCGATCCGCGCAGTTTCTGGGAATACTACAGCCGCAGCTTCGAGTACAGCGTTCGGGACGGCAAGGTGTTCACCGTCATGGCCTCCTACAACGCGATGAACGGCATTCCGACCTCGGCCAACCCCT
>JAJZMI010000200.1 GCA_021798335.1 Pseudomonadota bacterium
TCTTTTTCCTTGATCAGCTTCAGTACATCGCTCGGTGTCATATCGCCTCCGGAGGAATTTGGGGTTGCGCCCGCCACATCGGGACAGCCCGAGCTGCTTCGATCCGCTCGTCAACCGCCTGGCGCAGCACTTGGAGAGTGCAGGCAGCGTGCCAAGTGCTTCCTCCCAATAAATCAATGACTTGGTGTTTGCCCGCGACGCTCATTGCACCATGAGAGCGCGTTCCATATCAAGTCTGCACCGCAATAGTGCGCTCACGTTGCGCGGGCGGTTCTCCGATCTTCAAGGATACCCTGCCCGCGCTCTGTTTTGGTGCGACACCCTCCGCCGGAATGGCTTCGATATACTCCAGGGCTCTTTTGCGCAACCTACGACTCAGGCATGAAGACTTCGGCCGCGCCCCGCTCCTTCCAGGACCTGATTTTCGCTCTGCAGCACTACTGGTCGCAGCGCGGCTGCGTCGTATTGCAGCCGTACGACATGGAGGTCGGCGCCGGCACGTTCCATCCCGCGACCTTCCTGCGCTCGATTGGACCCGAACCGTGGAGCGCCGCCTACGCCCAGCCCTCACGCCGCCCGACCGACGGCCGCTACGGCGAGAACCCGTTCCGGCTGCAGCACTACTACCAGTTCCAGGTGGTCATCAAGCCCTCGCCGGAGGACCTCATCGATCAATACCTGGGGAGCCTGCGCGCCCTGGGGCTCGATCTGCTGGTGCACGACATCCGCTTCGTCGAGGACGACTGGGAATCGCCCAGCCTGGGGGCCTGGGGACTCGGCTGGGAGGTCTGGCTGAACGGCATGGAGATCACGCAGTTCACCTATTTCCAACAGGTCGGCGGCCTCGATTGCCGGCCGGTCACGGGCGAGATCACCTACGGGCTGGAGCGGCTGGCGATGTATCTGCAGGGCGTGCCGAGCCTGTATGAGATCCTGTGGACGGACGGACCGCTGGGGCCCGTGACCTACGGCGACGTGTTTCACCAGAACGAGGTCGAGCAGTCGCGCTACAACTTCGAGTACGCGGACGTGCCGACGCTGCGGCAGCATTTCGAGGACCACGAGCGCGACTGCCACGCACTACTCACGGCCGGCCTGGCGCTGCCGGCGTACGAGCAAGTTCTCAAGGCCTCCCACACGTTCAATCTCCTCGATGCGCGCCGTGCGGTATCCGTCACCGAGCGGCAGCGTTACATCCTGCGGGTGCGCGCGCTGGCCGGCGCCGTGGCGCGCGCCTATCTGGAGAGCCGTCAGTCGCTGGGCTTTCCGATGCTGCAACGCGCCGCACATACGCCGGAAGCGCGTGTGACGGCCGGCGGCATGGGGTTGGCGGAGGCGGGCCAATGACCGCCGAAGCACGCGACTTCCTCGTCGAAATCGGCACCGAGGAGCTGCCGCCGAAGGCGCTGCGTTCGCTCGAGCAGGCGTTCGCAACCGGCATCGGCGCGGGCTTGTCGAAAGCCGCATTGAAGCATGGCCCACTGCAATCCTTCGCGACGCCGCGGCGGTTGGCCGTCCACGCGCGGCGGCTCGCCGCGCGTCAGAGCGAACAGCGGATCGAGCGCCGCGGTCCGCCTGTGACCACCGCGTTTGACGCGGCGGGCCAACCGACGCGGGCTGCGCACGCATTTGCGGCCAGCTGCGGCGTGGACGTACAGAGTCTCGAACGGCGCAGCGCAGACCGGGGCGAGTTTCTGTATTACGCCGGCGTCAAGCCCGGCGCTGCCGCGGTCGAACTGTTGCCCGCAATCGTGCAGGATGCGCTCGACGCGCTGCCCATCCCGCGCCGGATGCGCTGGGGCGCGGGCGAGGCACAGTTCGTGCGGCCGGTGCACTGGGTCGTCATGTTGTATGGCCGCGAGGTGGTCGCGGCGAAAGTGCTGGAGAGGACCGCCGGAAACCTGTCCTGGGGACATCGCTTCCATAGTGCGAAACCGCTGCGAATCGCCAGCCCCGGGACCTATGAGCGTACGCTCGCGACCCGCGGTTGCGTGGTCGCCGACTTCGAGGAGCGGCGCACGCGAGTGCGCGAGCAGGTCACCGCGGCCGCGGGCCCACTCGGCGGCCGGGCTGTGATCGGGTCGGCGCTGCTCGAGGAAGTGACCGCGCTGGTCGAGTGGCCGGTGGCGCTCGCCGGCCGTTTCGAGGAGCGCTTCCTGCAGCTGCCGCGCGAGGTGTTGATCTCGACGCTCGAGGATCACCAGAGGTACTTTCCCGTGGAAGGTGCCGACGGAGCATTGCTGCCGTGCTTCGTCGCGGTGGCCAACATCGAGAGTCGCGAGCCGCAGCGGGTCGTTGAAGGTAACGAGCGCGTGATCCGCCCGCGCCTGGCCGATGCCGCGTTCTTCTGGGATCAAGACCGCAAGATGCCGCTCGGCGCCCGGATCGAGGCGCTCGATGCGGTGACTTTCGAGGCCCGCCTCGGCTCGCTCGGGGATCGCGCCCGGCGCATCCGCGCACTCGCGGTACGCATCGCCACCTCGCTCGGGCGCCCGCCGGAGCGGCTCGAGCGCGCCGCGCTGCTGTGCAAGTGCGATCTGCTGACGGCCATGGTCGGGGAATTCCCGGAGCTGCAAGGCGTGATGGGAAGCTATTACGCCGCGGCCGACGGTGAAGACCGCGAAGTGGCGACGGCGCTGCGCGAGCACTACCTGCCGCGCGCCTCCGGCGATGCGCTACCGCTCACCGGCGTCGGCACCTTGCTGGCGGTGGCCGACAAGGTGGATACGTTGGCGAGCATATTCACCATCGGTGCGAAGCCCACCGGCACGAAGGATCCGTTCGGATTGCGCCGTGCGGCCATCGGTCTGACGCGCATCCTGCTCGAGCAGCGTCTGGAGTTCGATATGACCGCCCTGATGGAACAGGCGGTCCGACTGGCGCGCGCGGATGTCGAGCGCATCGCCATGAACTCCGGCAAGCCGGTACCGGTCATGCCGAATGCGTCCACCGAGGTGTACGACTACGTATTCGAGCGACTGCGTGCACAGTACCTCGAGGGGGAGCTCAGCGCCTCCCAAGGCGATGTGCCGCCGATCACCACGGAGATGTTCGATGCGGTGCTGGCAACGCGGCCGGCGTCGCCGCTCGACTTCGATGCCCGGCTGGGTGCGCTCGTCCGCTTTCTGGCTCTGCCCGAGGCGGTCAGCCTCACGGCCGCGAACAAACGCGTGGCGAACATTCTGAAGAAGTCGGGTGAAGCGGCCAACGCCACGATCGATGCGGCGCTGCTGAGGCTACCGGCCGAACGGCATCTTTACGAGACGCTGCGCTCGCTGCGGGCGACCGTGACGGCTGCGCTCGCCCAGCGTGACTATGCCGGTGCGCTCGCCGAGTTGGCCGGGCTGCGGCCGCCGGTCGATGCCTTCTTCGATCAAGTCATGGTGATGGACGAGGATCCGGCGCTGCGCGCCAACCGGCTGGCGCTGCTGCGGGAGATGCGCGAACTGTTTGCCGGGGTCGCGGACTTGTCGCGGCTGCCGGGTTAGACGACTCGATTCCGGGATGAACGATTCAACGACAGCGCCGTCGGAGCGCGACCCCGAGCCGAACCCGGCGGGCCGCCGCGACGAGCGCGGAACACGGACCGGCCGCGGGAGTGGGGCGCCCGGCCCCCGCTGTGGCCGCGTGAGTCGGTAGGGGGTATCCGTGCGGCTGCTCGGCTCGCTGTTCTTCACCGTCTTCCTGTTTCTCTGGACGTTCTTCTACTCGATTTTCTTCGTGATCGCCTGCGCGCTGCTACCGTTCGAGCGCCGCTTCGCGCTGGTGCGGGTCTGGGCCCGCGTACTGCTGACGGTGCTGAAATGGACCTGTGGACTCGGCTACCGGATCGAAGGACTGGAGAACCTGCCGCCCGGCAATCACATCGCGCTGTGGAAACACTCGTCCTCTTGGGAGACGATCGCCATGGCGCTGGTGTTTCCTCGCCAGGTCTGGGTCCTGAAGCGCGAGCTGATCTGGGTTCCCGTGGTCGGGTGGGGCATCCGTCAGGTTCATGCGATCGCCATCGACCGCAAATCCGGCCACTCCGCCGTAAGCCAGGTCATCGCGCAGGGCAAGGAACGGCTCGCCGAAGGAGACTGGATCATCATCTTTCCCGAGGGTACGCGTATGCCGCCCGGCCAGACTCGCCGCTACGGCGTCAGCGGCGCCTTGCTCGCGGGCGGGACCGGCAGGCTCCTGGTACCGGTGGCCCACGATGCCGGACGCTTCTGGCCCCGGCGAGGGCTGCTCAAGAAGCCCGGCACCATCCGTGTCGTGATCGGCCCGCCCGTCAGCGCGACCGGCCGCGATCCGCGGGAAGTCAATCAGGAAGTGCAGGCCTGGATCGAAGCCACTGTGGCGCGGCTGGAAACACCCGCGAAGACGGCTTGAGCGCGGGCCGACGACGACCCCCCCGGAGGGTGCGATGAGGAGCCCGATCTTCCAGCTCGACGCCTTCGCCACGGAGCGCTTCCGGGGCAATCCCGCCGCGGTGATGCCGCTTGCGGTGTTTCCGCCCGATACGGTGCTGCAAGCCATCGCCGCCGAGAACAACCTGTCGGAGACGGCGTTTCTGGTCGGTGGCGACGGCGAGTATCGGCTGCGCTGGTTCACACCGACAGTGGAAGTGCCGCTGTGCGGACATGCAACGCTCGCAAGCGCGGCCGTCGTCCTCGAGAAGCTCGAGCCGAACCGCCGGTCGGTCACGTTTCAGACCCTCAGCGGGCCCCTGACCGTCAAGCGGAATGGCGCCGGCTACGCGATGGATTTCCCGGCGCGCCCGACGGCCCCCGCGCTCACTCCCGCGGCGCTCGTGCAGGCCCTGGGGACCGAGCCGCGCGAGGTCCGCGCCGACCCCGTCAATTACCTCGTCGTTCTCGAGAGCGAGGCGGCCGTCAGAGCGCTCGCCCCCGAAATCGCGGGGATTGCCCGGCTGGACCGCCTGGGCGTGATCGTCACCGCGCAAGGCGCGAGCGCATACGACTGCGTCAGCCGCTACTTCACGCCGGCGCGCGGCGTTCCCGAAGATCCGGTCACCGGCAGCGCCCATTGCGCGCTTGCGCCCTTCTGGTCGGAGCGGCTGGGCAAACCCGTCCTGCGCGCCTACCAGGCGTCACGCCGGGGTGGGGAATTGACGTGCCGGGTGCGCGGCGAGCGCGTCGAGCTCGAAGGCTCATGCGTGTTCTACCTGGAAGGACAGGCGGATATCTGACCCGCCCCGGCGCTCAGAGGTCCGGGATGGGCGCGATCCGCGCACCCACGGGGCTGCCGAGGCCAGTGCAGGCATCCCAGCCGGCCGATGCCTTGTACGCGCCGTTGTTGCCTCGCGTGATGTCCCGGAATGCGCTCTCGCGCGCGTACAGCGCGGGTTGCACAAGGCCGGCTCTGCGGCCCGTCAGCGCGTTGATCCGCGCGATCAGGCCTGCCCACAGCGGCGCTACCGCACTCGTGCCGCCGAACACGGTCCGGACACCATCTACGACAACTTCATAGCCGGTCTGGGGATCGGCATCGGCGGCGACGTCAGGTACGCCCCGCGCGCCCAGGGGCTGGACGATCCCTTGCACGGTGGTCGTGTCCAGTCCTTGCTGCCACGGCGGCAGGCCGAAGAACGCGCTGACACCACCGCCCGTGGCGCCGGACGCGTCGTGCCATGCGACTTCGCCCAAGATCGTCGTGACCGTGGCCTTCAGGCGCGTCCCGCCACAGCCGAGCGCGTGCGGACTCGACGCCGGAAAATCCACATGATTGGCCCCCCCAGCGACGCCATCACTGGATCCGCTGTCCCCGGACGCCACGCAGACCGTGACACCAAGCATCGCCGCTGCCTGCAGCGCTTGATCCAGGGCGGTCATCGCCTGCGGGGTCCACGAGGATTCCGGGCCGCCCCAGCTGATCGAAAGTACCGCAGGTTGATTGACCGGGTCGTGAACGGCCGTCGTCACGGCGTTCAGGAAGCCCGCATCGGTGTTGGGCGCGAAATACACGGCAATCTTCGCGGCCGGCGCGACAGCGCCCGCCACTTCGATGTCGAGCATCACCTCGCCGTCCGCGCTGTTGGGATCGCCGATCGGCGCGTTGACGGCGTGATCGACCGAGACCGCGGTCACGTCCGGTAGCGGCAATCCGAGAGCGCCGAAGTAGGTTTGCAGGTCCTGCGGCCGGTAGCCCCCACCGAGCTCCAGGAGTGCGACACATTCACCCTGGCCAGAACCGGCGGGAAACTGATAGAGCGAAGCGATCTGCACCGCGGTGAACGACCGGGCGGGCGGCGTCGCGGCGCGCGATCGGCGCGGCTTCGGACCGGCGCATCGTCGAAAGTGCGGCCGTGCCTGCGGACGCGTGTCCAGTCCCAGCACCGCAACGATGATATCGTGCAGCTCCTGCGGCAGCTGCACGGCGCCGAGCAGCCCGCGGTAGGTTCCACCCGGGTACTCGAAGCGCAGCAGCTCGACACCGAAGGCGGCGTTCATTTGGGCAACGGCGCCGGACAACACGACCGTGCGACGCGCCGGGTGCCGCTGAACGACAACCAGCCCGTACGTGGCCGCGAACGCCGCCACGGCTCGCAGATCCGCGTCGGTTGCACCGTGGAGCTGCGCAAATTGCTCCGCGGTCAGATGCGCAGTCTGGTCCGCTCGGCTCAGACGGGCCATCCGCTCCCGCCAAAGCTCGGGAGAGCCCGGGCGCAGGATGAGTGTGACTTCGAGCCGCTCGTCCGCTGCCGCAGGTCCCAGTGCAAGTGCATTGGGCAGGGCGTCTCGCTCACTGCCCTTGAGCGTGATGTTGGCCATGGCGCCTCCTTCGGTGAGCCTGCTCGGCGACGAATGACACCTTATCGCGCAGCCAAGCGCACTGGCCAGTTATGACGGTATCCGGCGACACCGGGCGCAGCGAACAACGGCACAGGCAGCGCGCCGTCGGTCCGCCTCAGGCTGTCGATCCCAGCCCCATCCCGCAATGACTACGCCGCGCAGCGCGCCGCGATCCAGCGGCGGTGCACGTCCGCGTAGACCTCCTGATAGATCGCGTCGAGCCGTGCGCGGGGGGGGAATCCCGCGACGAACTCCGGCGCCGTCTCGCCGGCGGCCAGCTCGGCCGCCCGGCGCAGATGCTCGAGCAGGTAACGCGGATCCTCGTCCCCCACCGAGATGCGCAGAGTGCTCGGCGTGATGCCGGCAGCCTGGAGCGCCGCCTCGGACAGCTCGGAGTGGCTGGTGAGCCCCGGGCAGAGCACCACCGTGTTGGTCTGACCCAATGAAACCTGCAACCCGAAAGCAGGCTCCAGACTGTCGAGCAGACGCTGCAGGCGCCACTTTTCCAGGCGCAGCGGATGGGCCGCGCTACCCTGGAAATCAATCGTGAACAGCGGCGCGGGCAGGCCGAGCGTCATCAGCCGCTCGCGCAGGGGCCCGTTGGGGTGACCCGCCACCGCCGAGCAGTGCACGTTGATCATCGGATTCAGCGCGAGGCTGCGCGCCAGCACGATGGTGTTGATGCATTTCTGCAGCACGCGCAATTCCAAGGTGCGCATGCCGCTCAGCACCTCGAAAGCCTTGTCGGAGTCGAGGAAGGCGCCCTTGACGTAGTAGACGTTCCAGAACATTGTCTCGTCCCAGCGGTATTCCCGTTCGTGGCCGTCGTGGCCGGCGGCGCGCACCGTCTGGCCCTTGGGCAGGAACATCCGCTCGTTGCGGCCGATCACCACGCCGGCCGTGGTGTTCCCGGAGCCGCACAGGTCCTTGGTGTAGGAATGAATGACGAAGTCCGGGCGCTCCCTGCGGTCGGCCCGGCGCAGTGTCCGCTGCAGTATCGGCGTGGCGATGGTGGCGTCGCAGATCACGGTGAGGCCGTGCTCGTGGGCGACGCGGCAGATGGCCGGAACGTCGAGCACGTTGCCGTGCGGATTGCATGGGGATTCGACATACACGTAGATCTGCCGACCCTGGGCGAGGCGTTCGGCGTATTGTCGTTCGATTCCGGCCAACCGCTCGGTGAAGGCCGCACCGGTCTCACCGTCGAACCACTCGAGCGAAACGCTCAGATTGCTGCGCTTGCCGTACCAGTCGTGCAGCAGCTGGTAGGTGCCGCCGTAGACATTGCGGCTGGCGAGCACGATGTCCTCGTAGCCGAGCAGGTTGGCGAGCGTTGCGTCGATGGCGGCCATGCCGGAGTTGAAATTCCAGGCGAAGTAATCGGCCGCCTCGGGGCCCGCCTCGAGGTCGACGATGTGATTGGCGAGGCAGATCGAGGTGGGATTGAGCAGCCGCGAGTAGATCTCGTGCAGCAGCTCCTTGCCCTGGAAGGCGTCCTCCACCCATTCGGTGCAGGCATAGACATATGTTGCGGTGCGCGTGATGACCGGCGTGGCGCTGAACAGCGCCGTGACGTTGTCGAACAGCGGGTAGGGCCCCTTGGCGACCGTGGTTGCCGGATCGTCCATGAGGGACTGGTACGTGGCGCGCAGCGGGTTCTGCAGCGTGTCGAGCACTTTGGCGAGCTGGAAACATGCGAAGCGCTTGGCATTGAACCAGGCGATGCGATCGCGCCGGTCGAGGCCGGAAAGGGTCTCGTTCGTGAGTCGCCACGCCTCGTGTGCCGCGCCATTGGCTTCGATGAGCGCGCGCGCCAGGCGCGCCAGCGTCTGGCCATGGGGGGATCCGGGTGCGATGCCGAAGTGCTGGAGCTGCTCGCGGACCAGATCCTCCAGCGAATGGGCCGCGGTGGAATGCCGGCGCGGACTCAATTGCAGCGCGGATTGCGGAAGGCTCTCGGTGGACATGGAGTCTCTCCCTTGCGGGATGTCGGCCTGTGAGGCGGCGATTCTGCCACTACGGCGTCACGGTGGTGCGGCGGCGAGACGGGACGCTATACTGCGACTGGCGGTCCATTACGACGCTCCGCCACTTCCTTCATATGTGACAAGGGGTTGACGGTGCTGACGCGCAGTTTGGGAAAGCAGGGTCCGCGAGTGTCCGCACTCGGGCTGGGTTGCATGGGAATGAGCGACTTTTACGGCCCGCACGACGATGCGCAATCGATCTCGACCATCCGCCTGGCGCTCGACCAGGGCGTGAGCCTGCTCGACACGGCCGATATGTACGGTCCATTCACCAATGAGTTGCTGGTGGGTCGCGCGATCGAGGGTCGCCGCGGCGAGGTGTTTCTCGCCACCAAGTTCGGCATCATGCGCGATCCGGCCGATCCGGCGAAGCGGGGGGTGAACGGCCGGCCGGAGTACGTCCGCGCATGCTGCGATGCGAGTCTGAAGCGCCTCGGCGTATCGTACATCGACTTGTATTACCAACACCGCGTCGACCCGACGGTGCCGATCGAGGAGACGGTTGGCGCCATGGCGGAGCTCGTCCAGGCCGGCAAAGTGCGCTTCCTGGGACTCTCGGAAGCCTCGGCGCAGACGCTGGAACGCGCGGCTCGCGTGCATCGGATTTCGGCCCTGCAGAGCGAGTTCTCGCTCTGGTCGCGGGACGTGGAGGCGGACGGGGTGCTGGCGGCGTGCCGGCGGCTCGGCATCACGTTGGTGGCGTATTCCCCGCTCGGCCGTGGATTCCTGACGGGCGTGATCAAGCGGCCGGAGGATCTCGCGGAGGACGACTTCCGCCGCCACAATCCGCGCTTTCAGGGCGGGAACTTCTCCCTCAACCTGCAGCTCGTCGAGCGGGTGCGGGCGCTGGCGACGGCCAAGCGCTGCACGCCGGCACAGCTGGCGCTCGCCTGGGTCCTGGCCCAGGGTGACGACATCGTGGCCATTCCCGGCACTCGGCATCCGGCCCGGTTGACGGAGAATCTCGCCGCGCTCGAGGTGGACTTGAGCGCCGCCGATCTGCAGGAGCTTGAGCGGGCGTTTCCGCTCGGCGCGGCCGCCGGGACCCGCTACCCGCCGGCGGGCATGGCGGCGGTCAACCGCTGACGGGCGGAGATCAAATATCCAGGTTGGTGACGGCGAGCGCGTTCTTCTCGATGAACTCTCGCCGCGGCTCGACCTGATCGCCCATCAGGGTCGTGAAGATATCGTCCGCGGCGACCGCGTCCTCGATTTTCACCTGCATCAATCGGCGCGTCTCGGGGTTGATGGTCGTTTCCCACAGCTGCTCGGGATTCATCTCGCCCAGTCCCTTGTAGCGCTGGATGGTCTGGCCTTTGCGCGCCTGGTCGAACAGCCACTTCATCGTTTCCTTGAACGACCCGATTTCCTGCCGGGCCTCGCCACGCGTCACGTAGGCGCCGGCGCCGATCAGTCCGGCAAGCGTTCGGGCGAGTTCGGCGATGCGGCGATATTCGGCCGATTCGAAGAATTCCCGGGTGAGGTAGCGCGTACTCGCGGTGCCGTGCTTCGTCTTGCGGATCATGACCCGCGCGCCATGGTCCTGCGCGGCATCGCGGACCTCGACGGCGTAGGCGCGAGTCACGTCGTTCAGGGCATTGAGCCGCGCGCTCAGCTCTGCGGACCACTGCCGCAGCCATTCGCTGCGATCGAAGTCCTGCGGCGTAACGACGGGCAGATAGATCAACTGTTCCAACAGCCGGTCGTCGTAGCGGCTCGACCAGCGCTTGATGATGCCCAGCACCTCGGTGTACTGGCGGGCGAGCGCCTCGAGTCCCGGCCCGCGCAGGGGCGGCGCCGAGACATTGACGTGGAGCGCGGCGCTCTCCAGCGCGCTGTTGAGGAGCACGGCATCGAGCTCCGGCTCGTCCCGGACGTACATCTCCTGCTTGCCGCGTTTGACCTTGAACAGCGGCGGTTGGGCGATGTACACATGCCCGTGCTCGATGAGTTCCGCCATTTGTCGATAAAAGAACGTCAGGAGAAGCGTCCGGATGTGGCTACCGTCGACGTCCGCATCCGTCATGATGATCACGCGGTGATAACGCAGCTTCGCGATATCGAAATCGTCCTTGCCGATGCCGCAGCCGAGTGCCGTGATGAGGGTACCGACTTCCGCGGACGCGAGCATCTTGTCGAAGCGTGATTTCTCGACGTTGAGAATCTTGCCTTTGAGCGGCAGGATCGCCTGGGTGCGCCGGTCACGGCCCTGCTTCGCGGAACCGCCGGCGGAATCTCCCTCGACGATGAAGATCTCCGACAATGCCGGGTCCTTCTCCTGGCAGTCGGCGAGCTTTCCCGGCAGACCCGCGACGTCCAATGCGCCCTTGCGCCGGGTCATCTCCCGCGCTTTGCGCGCGGCCTCGCGCGCGCGCGCCGCCTCGATGATCTTGGCCACGATGGCCTTGGCGTCCTGCGGATGCTCGAGCAGGAAATCCTGGAGTTTCGCGCCGACTGCGGCCTCCACGATCCCCTTGACCTCCGAGGAAACCAACTTGTCCTTGGTCTGCGAGGAGAATTTCGGGTCGGGCAGCTTCACGGAAAGGATGGCGGTCAGCCCTTCGCGCGCATCATCGCCGGTGGTCGCCAGCTTGTCCTTCTTGGCCGACGTTTCCTTTTCAATGTAGTCATTCAGCGTCCGCGTGAGAGCGCTGCGGAAGCCTGCCAAGTGCGTCCCGCCGTCCTTCTGCGGAATGTTGTTCGTGTAGCAGAACATGCTCTCCTGGTAGGAGTCGTTCCACTGCAGCGAGACTTCGATGGTGACGGGGCCATCCTGGGTCTTGAACCACATGATCGAGTCATGGATGGGCGTACGCGAACGGTTGAGGTACTTCACGAACGCCTGCAGGCCGCCTTCGTGCTGAAAGACGTCCGTCTTATTCTCGCGCTCGTCCACCAGCTCGATGCGCACGCCGGAATTGAGGAACGAAAGCTCACGCAGCCGCTTCGCGAGAATCTCGTAGGTGAACTGGATGTGGGTGAAGATTTGCGCACTGGGCTTGAAGCGGATCGTGGTCCCTCGCTGCGCCGAGGCGCCGGTGACGGCTAGAGGGGCAAGCGGGGTGCCGAGGTGATATTCCTGCCGGTGAATCTTTCCGTCGCGATATATCGTCAGCTGGAGCTGATCGGAAAGCGCATTGACCACGGAAATGCCGACACCGTGCAATCCGCCGGAGACTTTGTAGGAGCTGGCGTCAAATTTTCCTCCGGCATGCAGCACAGTCATGATGACTTCCGCGGCCGAACGCCCCTCTTCGGGGTGCAGATCGACGGGGATTCCCCTTCCGTTGTCCGAGACGGTCACGGATTCGTCCGCGTGGATCGTCACGACGATACGATCGCAATATCCGGCGAGTGCTTCGTCGATCGAGTTGTCGACAGCCTCGAACACCATATGGTGAAGGCCCGTACCGTCATCGGTGTCGCCGATGTACATGCCGGGACGCTTTCGAACCGCGTCCAATCCCTTTAAGACCTTGATTTTACTGGAGTCGTAGACGTCTTCGGCTGACATGAAGAGACCTATGGTGCAATGCGCCATTATACGGGTCGGACACGGCCCTGTTCCACGTGAAACACTCGATCAGGCACCGGAAACCCTTGGATTTTGGGTTGGAGGGCCGTTGCCAGAAGCTGGCATCCCAAGGTCGAGATCTGCTCGACGAACGCGGCCAAATGGGTGGCATCGAGCTCGGCCGCAGGGTCGTCCAATAGCAATGTCGGAACTAACGCGCCGGATTCTTTGAGTAAATGGAGCTGAGCCAGCGATAGCGCGACGGCCACCAATTTTTGTTGCCCCCGCGAAAGAACGTCGCGGGCAGGCTTCCCGTCAATGCTAAGGCGGATATCGGCTCGGTGCGGTCCCACGGTCGTGGTCTGGCGCATCTCGTCGCGTGCACGGGCGCGGTCGAGCGCACCGGCCAGCGTCGTGCCTTCCGGCCACCCGGGAATGTAATCCAGATCAGCGCGCGGGCAATCCAGCGCCACCATGACGTCGCGCCAGTGCCGTTCCAGTTCGTGGAGGACCGCGCGGCGTGCGCGAGCGATGTGCTCACCGGCCATTACGAGGTCCGGTTCCCAGGGCCGAGCGTCGGCGGCCCGGGTCTTCAAGGCCGCGTTGCGCTGGCGCAGGGTACGGCTATAGCGATACCAGTGCTCGCCAAAATCATGTTCCACGTGGAACACCGCCCAATCGAGCCAGCGCCTCCGGCGGGGGCTGCCCTCTTCGATGAGTTTGTGAATTCCAGGATCAATGACCTGGACCGGAACCGCCAACGTCAAATCGGCGAGTGATTTGATGGGCAGTCCGTCGATGCGGGCTTCCACGCCGGTATCGCGGTCGAACGCAAAGCCTACACCCCGGCCGATCGGTCCCGCCATCCGGCCGAATACGGTCAGGCATTGCGCAGAACGGCGGATTAATTGCTCGGAATGCCGGGTGCGAAACGATCGCCCACGACCCAGGAGAAAGATAGCCTCCAGGAGAGAAGTCTTACCTGCGCCGTTATCACCCCAAATGAGATTGAAACCGGGGTGAAGCGCAAGGTCTGCTGCTTCGATACAGCGCACCTGCTGGACATGAAGGTCCGAAAGGCTCATGGCGGTGGATTGGAAATTCCATCGGGTTTCCTCTGCGTTCCGAAGCAACGCAGGCTCAAAGCCGCATAGGCATGACGACGTAGCGCGCTTGGCTGAGGCCCGGTGCCCGAATGAGGCAGCTGCTATTGGCGTCGGTGAATCCCAGCTCCACACGATCCGTCTCGACCGCACTGAGCGCGTCGAGCAAATAATTGACGTTGAAGCCGATTTCCACTTCCGTGCCCTGATATTCGACCTCGATCTGATCCTCCGCTTCCTCGTGCTCCGGATTATGCGCTTGAAGGGTCAGCGCATCGGGCTTGATCCCCACGCGAATACCCCGGTATTTCTCGTTGGACAAAATGGCCGTCCGCTGCAGCGCTTGCCGCAGCAGCTCGCGGTCCGCGTGTACGATTTTGGCCGGATTATCGGGAATCACACGTCCGTATTCCGGGAAACGCCCATCAATGAGCTTCGAAGTAAACCGAATGTCGCCGATCTGGGCTCGAATGTGATTCGTGCCGATCGCCAGTTCGATCTGTCCTCCCGTACCCAGGATCCGCTGTAGCTCAAGAATCGCCTTGCGGGGAACGATGACTTGCCCGGAGGGGCTCGGCTCCGCCAGGGACATCTCGCACAGTGCCAATCGATGGCCATCCGTCGCCACGGCACGCAGCGTGGTGTCCGCGGTCTCGAGCATCAGGCCATTGAGGTAATACCGTACGTCCTGCTGCGC
>JAJZMI010000127.1 GCA_021798335.1 Pseudomonadota bacterium
TTCCGTCTGTTAGACCACGGCGCACGCGCCAATCGGATCCTTGGCGGCGCATGGTGCGCGAAACGCGCCTCGCCCCCGAGCAACTCATCTACCCGCTGTTCGTCGTACCCGGCAGCGGAGTGCGCCGGCCGGTGACCAGCATGCCGGGGATCTGTCAGCTTTCGGTCGACGAGGCCGTCAACGAGGCTCGCTCGGCCCTGGATGCCGGTGTCCCGGCGGTGCTGCTGTTCGCCGCGCCGGCACACAAGGACGAACGGGCGAGTGCGGCACTCGATCCGGACGGACTCGCCGCCGAAGCCATCGCGGCGATCAAGACCGCCTGCCCGCAGCTGCTCGTATGGGCCGACGTGTGCCTGTGCGGCGCGACCGACCACGGCCACTGCGGCCACGTGTTGCCCGGCGGGGTCATCGACAACGACGCCTCGGTGCAGACGCTGGCCGAAGTGGCGCTCAATTACGCGCGCGCGGGCGCTGACGCGGTTGCGCCGAGCGACATGATGGACGGGCGGGTCCAGGCCATCCGCCGGGCGCTCGACCGCGACGGATTCGCCATGACGCCGATCGTCTCCTATGCGGCCAAGTTCGCCTCGGCGTTCTACGGTCCGTTCCGCGAAGCCGCCGAGTCCGCTCCGGCCTTCGGCGACCGGCGCAGCTATCAGATGGATCCGGCCAACGGCCGCGAAGCGCTGCGCGAAGTCCGCCTCGACGTCGAGGAAGGCGCCGACCTGATCATGGTCAAGCCGGCCGGACCCTACCTCGACGTCATCCGCCAGGTGCGCGACACGGTCGAGGTGCCGGTCGTGGCTTATCAGGTGAGCGGCGAGTTCAGCCTCATCAAGGCGGCCGCCGAGCGCGGCTGGATCGATGAGCCCGCGGCGGTCATGGAGGCACTCACGGGCATCCGCCGCGCGGGCGCTGATCTCATCATCACCTATTACGCGCGCGACGTCGCGCGCTGGCTGAGGAGTCGCTGATTGAGCGCGCCCACGCCCGTATTTCTCGCCGCGTGCCGGCGCGAGCCGGTACCGTACACGCCCATCTGGGTGATGCGTCAGGCCGGCCGCTACCTGCCGGAATACCGGCAGGTCCGTTCCCGGGTGTCGTTCGAGGCGCTCACGCGCACCCCGGAGCTCGCCGCCGAGGTGACTCTGCAGCCGCTGCGGCGCTTTGCGCTCGATGCGGCGATCCTCTTCAGCGACATCATGACGCCGCTTTCCGGCATGGGCGTCGATGTGACATTCGAGCCGGGTCCGGTGATCGGCCAGCCGATCCGCACCGACGCGGCCATCGATGCGCTGCGGCCGCTCGAGCCGCTGCGCGACGTACCCTTCGTGCTCGACACCGTGCGCCTGGTACGCGCCGAGGCCCCGCGCGGCGTGCCACTGATCGGCTTCGCGGGCGGTCCGTTCACGCTGTTGTGCTACCTGGTGGGCGGGCGTCCCTCGAAGGAGTTCGAGACGGCGCGCGCGTTTCTGTACGAGAGTCCGCGCTTGGCGGAGCGGCTGTTGGATCGGCTCGCGGACGCCATGGCCGTCTATCTCGGCGCCCAGGCCGACGCCGGCGCACAGGCGCTGATGCTGTTCGAGTCCTGGGGTGGACTGCTCGCGCCACCGGAGTTCGAGCGGTTTGCGCTGCGCGGCGCAGTCCGCACGCTCAGCGCGTTGCGCAGGCGCGGCGTGCCGCTCATTTACTACCTCAACCAGGGCTGCGCGCTGCTCGATCGGCTTGCGAGCCTTCCGGCCGACGTCTTCGGCGTCGACTGGCGCACGCCGCTCGGGACGGTGCGCCGTGTGTTGGGACCGCAGAAGGCCGTGCAGGGCAACCTCGATCCGGCCGCGCTGTTCGCCCCGCCCGATGAGCTGGCGCGCCAGGCCGAGGGCGTGCTGCGGGAGGCCGGCGGCGCGCCCGGGCACATCTTCAATCTGGGCCACGGCATCTGGCCGCAAACCGACCCGGACGCCCTGGCGCGGCTGGTGGACATCGTGCACGATCGCTCGGCGCACGGGGCAGTTCACGCGTGACGGGAGACGAGATGGACCTGGCCGAGGCCGCGGCCCGCTACTTCCGCGATCTGCAAGCGCGGACCTGCACTGCATTCGAGGCCTTCGAGCCCGAGGCGCGGTTCGAGGTACGCGACTGGCGCCGGCCGAGCGGTCATCGCCTCGAGGGAGGCGGGGTCTCCAGGCTGATGCGCGGGCAGGTATTCGAGAAAGTCGGCGTCAATTTCAGCCATGTCTGGGGCGTGCTCTCCGATCAAGCGCGCGCGCAAATCCCCGGCGCGCAGGACTCCGGCGGACGCTTCCTCGCCTGCGGCATCTCCCTGGTGGCCCATATGTCGAACCCGTACGTGCCGACGGCGCACATGAACCTGCGCTACCTGCGCACCAGCCGCGGCTGGTTCGGGGGCGGATCGGACCTCACGCCGACGTTTCCGTTCGACGAGGACACGGCGCTGTTTCACGCAGCGCTGCGCCGCGCCTGCGAGACGTATCGGCCCGGGGCCTACGAAGCATACAAGGCCTGGTGCGACCGGTATTTCTACCTGCCGCATCGGCACGAGCCCCGCGGGGTGGGCGGAATTTTCTTCGACGAACT
This sequence comes from Pseudomonadota bacterium, assembly GCA_021798335.1. GTDB lineage: Bacteria > Pseudomonadota > Gammaproteobacteria > Steroidobacterales > Steroidobacteraceae > 13-2-20CM-66-19. Next base: position 2,596 of record JAJZMI010000127.1, read on the forward strand.
CGCCGGTGGCGACGCCGAGGCGGATTTGGCGTTCGTCCGGCAGGTCGGCGAGGCGTTCCTGGAGGTCTATCCGACCCTGGTGTCGCGCCGAAAAGACATGCCGTACGATGAGGCCGACCGCGAGAAGCTGCTGTACAAGCGGGGACGGTACGTCGAGTTCAACCTAGTCTATGATCGCGGCACCCGGTTCGGATTTCAGACGGACGCGGACCCGGAGGCCTATCTCATGAGTCTGCCGCCGCTGGTCAAATGGTGAGACGTGTCAATCGGATGTTCAGGACGCTCGCGCTTCTGACATGTGCGCTGTTGGGCTTGGCCCTCTGCGGTTGCAGTCAAAAAAATGCTCTGTTCATGCCCGAGAGCGCGCCAAACACGCCCTCGAGCCTGCCGCGCTCGGCTCCCCCGGCCCCGTTGCCGGCGGTCGCACAGCGGGCCGCGACCCTGATCGGTCTGCCCGTGCGCTCCAAATCGGGCAAGACTCTCGGAGCCGTGCAGGACATCGTGTTCGGCGCGGGCGGCACGGCGACGCACCTGATTCTGGTGCGCGGCCGCAATGCGGGCCCCGCCGGTCTGTTGACCGCGATCCCCTGGAAGCTGGCCCTGAAGCACATCCACGGGAACGCGCTGATCCTGGGCGCCAAGCGACTCACGGGCGCGCCCGGCTTCCCCCCCAGCCGGTGGCCGGATCTGGCCAAGCGCGGCTGGAGCGCCGCGGCCGACACCTACTGGGCACAGAGCTCGCTGCACGCCTTCAAGCCGATCGATCCGACCAGCCGCTCGCGCGTCCGCCCGCCCATGAAGCTGTGATGAGCGGCGTATCGACGGCGGCACCCTGCGCAGCCGGGGAGCAAGTGGCGGCCGCGCTCATCGATTGGCAGGTGCGCAGCGGACGGCACGATTTGCCCTGGCAACGCAACCGTACCCCCTATCGCGTGTGGGTGTCGGAAATCATGCTGCAGCAGACGCAGGTCGCCACGGTGATTCCATACTTCGAGCGCTTCACCGGCCGCTTGCCGCACGTGCACGCGCTGGCCGACGCGCCGCTCGATGAGGTGCTGCACCTGTGGTCGGGACTCGGCTATTACGCGCGGGCGCGCAATCTGCACCGCGCGGCCGTGCGGATCTGCACCGAGCACGGCGGGCACTTCCCGGAGTGCTTCGATGCGCTGGCCGCACTGCCGGGCATCGGCCGCTCGACCGCCGGGGCCATCCTCGCGCTGAGCTTCAACCAGCGCCATGCGATCCTCGACGGCAACGTGCGCCGCGTGCTCGCCCGGCATTTCGCCGTGGACGGGGATCCGGGGGATCCGTCCGTCGCCCGCCGGCTGTGGGCGCTGTCCGAGGCCTGTACCCCGCAACGGCACGTCGATGTGTATACGCAGGCGATCATGGATCTCGGTGCGACGCTGTGCACGCGCCGTAATCCGGCATGTGCGCGCTGTCCGCTCACGGAAACCTGCCTTGCCCGGCGCACCGGCCGCCAGCATCAGCTCCCGGCCCCGAAACACCGCCCGGAACGGCCGTTGCGGCAGGTATTCATGCTGGCGGCGCGGCGGGCCGATGGCGCGGTCTGGCTCGAGCGGCGGCCGGAGCGCGGGATCTGGGGCGGCCTGTGGTGTCTGCCGCAGTTCGACAGCCCTGCGGACGCAGCGGAGTATCTGGAACAGAAGCTCGGCGAGCGTGCGCCGGTACGGCCGCTCGCGGTCATCGAGCATGCCTTTACACACTTCGATCTTGTCATTACGCCGCTTCTGGCCCATTGTGCGAGCCTTGGCGGCGCGCCGGATCCGGCGCAGCATGCGTGGTATCAGGCTGTCGCGCCCGGCGCGCTCGGCCTCCCGGCCCCGATTCAGCGTTTTCTGCAACGCCTGGGGTCCGCACGAGCACGACCGCAACTCTTTGATTGATTTCAGGTCTTTGACTTCGACGGAGAACATCATGCCCCGAATGGTGCAGTGTGTGATGCTCAAGCGCGAGGCGCCCGGCCTCGATCGCCCCCCCTATCCCGGTCCCCTGGGCCAGCGGATTTTCGAGCACGTGTCGCGCGAGGGCTGGGCGCGCTGGGTACAGCATCAGATCATGCTCATCAACGAGTACCGCTTGAGCCCGATCGAGCCCAAGGCCCGGCAGTTTCTCGAGGCCGAGATGGAGAAATTCTTCTTCGGACCGGGCTCGACCCGGCCGGACGGCTACCAACCCACCCAGGAGGACTGAATTGCCGATGACCGAGACAGCCGCACCCCTGCACCCTCGCATCCGGGAGGTCACCGAACGCATCCGCGAGCGCAGCCGCGACACGCGCAGCGCCTATTTGGAGCGGATGCGCGCCCAGTCGAGCGGCCCGGCCCGCACGCGTCTGTCGTGCACGAATCTCGCCCATGGATTTGCCGCTGCCAACGTGCCCGACAAGGAAGCGCTGAAGGCGCTGCGCGGACCGAATCTCGCCATCGTCACCGCCTACAACGACATGCTCTCGGCGCACCAGCCGTTCGAGCGCTTTCCAGGGCTGATTCGCCATGCGGCGCGCGACGCGCATGCGACGGCGCAGGTCGCCGGCGGGGTGCCCGCCATGTGCGATGGGATCACACAGGGCCAGCCGGGCATGGAGTTGTCGCTGTTCAGCCGTGACGTGATCGCGATGTCCACAGGCGTGGCGCTCTCCCATGGCATGTTCGATGCCGCGCTGTGCCTGGGGGTGTGCGACAAGATCGTGCCGGGCCTGCTGATCGGCGCACTCGCCTTCGGGCAGCTGCCGGCGGTATTCGTGCCGGCCGGTCCCATGCCCTCGGGTCTGCCCAACAAGGAGAAAGCGCGGATCCGCCAACTGTTCGCCGAGGGCAAGGTGGGGCGGGATGCGCTGCTGCAGTCGGAGGCCGATAGCTATCACTCGGCCGGAACCTGCACGTTCTACGGCACCGCCAACAGCAATCAGATGCTCATGGAAGTGATGGGTCTGCACCTGCCCGGCAGCGCGTTCGTACCGCCGAACACGCCGTTGCGCGATGCGCTGACGGCCGCCGCCGCGCGCCGCGCCGCCCGCATCACCGCCCTGGGCGAGGAATATATTCCGCTCGCCCGCGTGCTCGATGAGCGCAGCATCGTCAACGCGGTGGTCGGTCTGCTCGCCACCGGCGGCTCGACCAACCACACCCTGCACATCGTGGCCATTGCCAAGGCCGCCGGCATGATCATCGACTGGGACGACTTCGATGCGCTCTCCGAGGTGGTGCCGCTGCTGGCGCGCATCTACCCCAATGGCGGCGCCGACGTGAACCACTTTCATGCCGCCGGCGGCATGGGCTTCCTGGTGCGCGAGCTGCTGCAGGCCGGCCTCGTGCACGGCGACGTGCAGACGGTCGCCGGCGTCGGCCTCGAGCATTACGCGCAGGAGCCGTGGCTCTCGGGCGAGGGACTCGCCTGGCGCGAGGCGCCCGCCAACAGCGCCGATCGCGAAGTCCTGCGCCGGGCGTCCGATCCGTTCAGCGCCGATGGGGGTCTGAAGCTGCTGCGCGGCAATCTCGGCCGCTCGGTCATCAAGGTGTCGGCGGTCCGACCCGAGCATCGCTCGGTGGAGGCGCCGGCGCGGGTGTTTCACAGTCAGGACGAGGTCATCCACGCGTTCAAGCAGGGCGAGCTGTCGCGCGACGTGGTGGTCGTGGTGCGCTTCCAGGGCCCGCGCGCCAACGGCATGCCGGAACTCCATGGACTCACGCCCGCGCTCACGTCACTGCAGAACAAGGGCTATCGCGTGGGACTCGTGACCGACGGACGGATGTCGGGTGCCTCCGGCGTCGTCCCGGCGGCGATCCACTTGACACCCGAGGCGGTATGCGGCGGCCCGATCGGCAAACTGCGCGACGGCGACCTGATTCACCTCGACAGCCGCGCCGGGGTACTCGAGGCGCGGGTGAGCGAGTTGGAATGGAACCGGCGCGAGAACGTCGCCGGGGATCTCGCCGCGAACGGCCACGGCTTCGGCCGCGAGTTGTTCGCGTTGTTCCGCGCGCACGCCGCGTCGGCGGAGCACGGCGGGGGAGTGTGCTGACACTCGGCCGCCCGGCTCACCCGCCGCGAGACGCTTTCGGCACCCTCGATTGGGTCGGCCGAAGAGAATCATGGCGCGCAGCTGCCCGAGGGTCCGCGGCGCGGCGAAGCGCGGATGCAACGGCGTGGCGGACCGCCACACGGGGCGCAACCGCCCGCTAGCCAGGCGGCTTCTGCGGCAGGGCCACACTCAACTCGAGGACCTCGTGACCGGCCTCGCGCTCGAGGTTGATCTGCACGGCCTCCGGATCCACGTTGACGTACTTGTGGATGACCTGCAGCAGCTCGCGGCGCAGCAGCGGCAGATAGTCCGGACCGCCCCGGCCGCCGCGCTCCTGCGCAACGATGATGCGCAACCGTTCCTTGGCAATGCTCGCCGAATTCGGCTTGCTGCGAAACAGGGACAGCAGGCCCATATCAGCCTCCAAACATGCGCGCGAAGAACCCGCGCTTGGGCTCATCGAGGAAGCGCAACGGCAGCTCCTCCCCGAGCAGGCGCGCCACCGCGTCCTGATAGGCGGCCGCGGCATCGCTCGTATCGCTGAGAATCACCGGCACCCCGGCGTTGGAGGCGGCAAGCACGTCAGGGGACTCCGGCACGACGCCGATGACATCGAGCCCCAGGATCTCCTTCACGTCCTCGACGCTCAACATCTCGCCGTTGGCGACCCGGCGCGGGTTGTAGCGCGTCAGCAATAGATGCTCTTTCACGCCGCCATTGCCGTTCGCGGAACGGTGCGTCTTGCTGGCGAGCAGACCCAGAATCCGGTCGGAATCGCGTACCGAGGAGATTTCAGGATTGACGACCACCACGGCGCGGTCGGCGAAATACATCGCCAGATGCGCGCCCTTTTCGATGCCCGCCGGGGAGTCGCAGATGATGTAGTCGAACGCATCAGCGATCAGCTCATCGAGGACGCGGCGAACGCCGTCTTCGGTCAGCGCGTCCTTGTCGCGCGTCTGCGAAGCCGCCAGCACGTGCAACGTCTCCAGACGCTTGTCCTTGATCAGCGCCTGCTTCAGCGTGCAGTCGCCGTTGATGACGTTGACGAAGTCATACACGACACGTCGCTCGCAGCCCATGATCAGATCGAGATTGCGCAGGCCGATGTCGAAGTCGATCACCGCCACGCGCTTGCCCCGGCGGGCCAGTCCGCAGGCCATGCTGGCCGAGGTGGTGGTCTTGCCGACGCCGCCCTTGCCAGAGGTCACCACGATGATTTCAGTCAAAGCTCACTCCTCGAATGGGGTTCACTGCGCTCGGCGTACTCAAGCGCCTAAGCGCTCGAAACGCAAGGCGTCGCCGTCCAGCCACGCCTGCACCGGCTTGCCGGCCAGCTCCGGCGGCAGCGTTTCGAAAACACGAAATACGCCGGCGATGGATACCAGCTCGGCGTGAAAGTCCTGACAGAATACACGTGCGCCCGTCTCGCCGCGCGCGCCGGCCACCGCGCGTCCGCGCAGCGCGCCGTAGACGTGCACGCAGCCGTCGGCAATCAGCTCGGCGCCGGCGCCAACCATTGCGGTGACGACCAGATCGCGGCCACGGGCATAAACCCGCTGGCCGGAGCGCACGGGATGCGGGTGCAGCTGCGCGAGCGTGCCGTCCTCGGGCTGCGGCTGCGGACGCGGCGTCTCACGGCGGGCTCGCGCCCCCGCCTCGGCCGGGGGGTGGAATTCCCGAAACGGCGGCAGCAGCGGCAGATCGAGCGGTTCGGAAAGCCCCTGCGCCACGGCTGCGCCGCTGGCCAGACCCACGGGGCACATGCCGGCGCGCCGCACCGCATCGAGCACGCCCTGCATCTCCTGCACCGACGGCTCGCGCCCGAGCGGCCCGAGATCGAGCGACACGGCGGTACGCTGGAAAAACTTCGGTGCCGTCGCGACCCGCCCGGTCAACTCATCGAGGATGGCGCCTGGATCAGTCGTCCAGATGAGCACTTGGATGAGCCCCACCTGTCCGAAACGAATGTCGATGGCCGGTCCGGGTGCGGCCTCGGCTCTCTGTGTCGTCATGAATCCCTGGTGGACGGTGGGATGGATTATGAGGGGTGCAGTGTAGCGGCTCAGCGCCCTCGCCGCACGCCCCGCACCGGCACGGCGCGCAACGGATCGTCCGGCCAATGATGCTTCGGGTAGCGACCGCGCAGGTCCTTGCGCACCTGCGCGTAGCCGCGCGCCCAGAAGCTCTCCAAGTCGCGCGTCACCTGCACGGGCCGGTGCGCCGGCGAGAGCAGCTTGAAGGTTATCGGCACCCGCCCGTTGCCCAGGCGCGGGGTGGTCGCCAGCCCGAACACCTCCTGAAGACGCACCGCGACGGCCGGGGCGCTGTCGTCCAGATAATCGATGCGGATGCGAGAGCCGCTCGGCACCGTCAGGTGGGTCGGCGCGAGCGAGTCGAGCGCCCGCTCACGGTCCCAACCCAGACGTGCGCGCAGCGCCTGCGCAAGCGGGACGCGCGCCAGATGATCCCGGCGCGTCAGACCCTCGAGCCAGGGTGCGAGCCACCCGCTCAGGTCGGCCGCGAGCGCCTCGTCGGACAGGTCGGGCCAGTCCTCGCCACCGTCCAATCGGCGCACGAAGGCCGTGCGAGCCTGCAGATCGCGGGTCTCCCGGTCCCAGGGCAGCGCCGCGAGACCAAGCTCACGCACGCCGGTGAGCATGGCCTCGCACACATGCTCGGCGCTCACTTCGGGCCAAGGACGGGTCTCGAGCAGCAACTGCCCGAAACGCAGCTCGCGCCGGGCAAGCACCGCCTGCTCGAGACGGCTCCACTCGACGGTGTGCTGCCAAATCAGACGATCCCCGTACAGTGTTTCCAGCGCGGCGCGCTCGAGCGGCGCGGCGAGCAAAATACGGGCGTCCCGGTCCCGGTCGTCGAGATCTACCGCGACGATGAGGTCCTGGCGCGCCAGAGATTGCGGCTGCGCGAATTGCGCACCCCGGCCATTGGCCAGCGTGTAATGCCCGCCCGCGGTGCCGCGCCGCAAGCCAATCCGGTCCGGATAGGCCAGGGCGAGCAACGCGCCGGCCGAGACCTGCGCGTGCGCCCCATCGCCAGATGAGTCGGCGCGCTCCATTTGACGGATGAGCTCGCGCGCGCTCTCGCGAACGGCGTGCCACGCCGCCGGGTTCGCAGCGCCGGGCCCGCCCATGCCGCGCAATACCTCCAGACGGGTCCGGATATCGGCGTCGCGCCCCGGCAGACCTCCCAGCAGATCGCGCTCGGAGAGCACGGCGGCCAGCTCGGCCGCAAGCGCCAGCGCGCCGAGCTCGCGCGCCCGCAGCAGCATATGCGCCACGCGCGGATGGACACTCAAGCGCGCCATGTCGCGGCCGTGGCGCGTGATGCGCCCGTCATCATCGAGCGCTCCCAGCCGGCCGAGCAGATCGCGCGCGCTGGCAAGCAGCGCCGGCGGCGGCGGGTCGAGCCACTTCAGCGTCGCGGCGTCGCGCACGCCCCAGCCGGCGAGCTCGAGCGCCAGGGGCGCCAGATCCGCCTCCGTGATCTGCGGGGGGGTGAATGGCGCGAGCGAGCGGTGGGCCGCCTCGCTCCACAGCCGGTAGCACACCCCCGGTCCGAGCCGCCCGGCGCGGCCCTGACGCTGGTCGGCCGAGGCACGCGAGATCCGCACGAGCTCGAGCCGGCTCATCCCGGTGACTGGGTCGAAACGCAGGCGGCGGACCAGTCCCGAGTCGACCACGACGCGCACACCCTCGAGAGTCAGGCTGGTCTCGGCGATGTTGGTGGCGAGCACGATGCGCCGGCTCCCCGCCACCGGGGTCAGCGCGGCTTGCTGGGCCTCGGGCGACAAGTCGCCGTACAGCGGCAGGATGCGGGCCGCGGCACCGGCACTCTCGAGCAGCGTGCCCACCTGGCGGATCTCTGCGGCGCCGGGCAGGAACACCAGAACATCACCCTGCGTCTCGCGCAGCGCCCGCAGGATGACCCGCACCACGGTGCGCTCGACCCCCTGCCCCTGCCGTGCCGGTTGCGGCAGCGGCGGGGCACCCTCGCCGACATAGCGCGTCTCGACCGGAAAGGATCGGCCGTGCGCAGCGACGAGCGGCGCGGCGCCGAGCAGCGCGGCCACGCTTTCGGCCTCGAGAGTGGCCGACATCACCAGAATTCTCAGCTCGGGAGCGAGCGTCGCGCGCGCATCGAGCGCAAGCGCCAGTCCGAGGTCGGCCTGCAGGCTCCGCTCATGGAACTCATCGAAGATCACCGCCGCAACGCCCTCGAGCGCCGGATCGCTTTGCAGCATGCGCGTCAACACGCCCTCCGTGACCACCTCGATCCGCGTGTGCCGGGACACGAGCGTATCGCGGCGCATGCGATAGCCGACGGTACGGCCGACCGGCTCATCGAGCGTATGGGCCATGCGCTGCGCGACCGCACGCGCCGCCAGCCGCCGCGGCTCCAACATGAGGATGCGTTTGCCCCGGGCCCACGCCTCCCGCAGCAGAACCAGCGGCACCACGGTGCTCTTGCCCGCCCCGGGCGGAGCGCTCAGGACGGCGGAATCACCCAGCGCCAGAGCCGCGCGCAGCGCCGGCAACGCCGTGTCGATGGGCAGGCCCGAGCGATCCACGGCCAGCGCCGATCAGCTGCGCCAGATGGCGAGCGCGAACCACGCCCAGGCGGCGATCATCAGCGAGCCGCCGAGCGGCGTCAGCACGCCCACCCAGCGCGGCACACCGAGACACAGCGCGTACAGGCTTCCGCAGAACAGCACGATCCCGACGACCAGCACCCTCGCCGATGTCCGCCCCTGCTGCATCACCGGCGTCATCGACGCAGGCAGGCCCTCAGGCGCCCGGCCGTTCAGCCACAAACCCATGCCGAGCAGTCCCAGCGACTGATAGAACTGGTAGCGCACGGCAACGTCATACACGTGCACCCGCAGGGCGGGCCAGTCGTGCGGCAGCGCATGCGCCCCCACCGCGCCGGCAATGGTCGCCAGCGCCAGCAGCACCGCGCCGAGCGCGAGCGGTCCGCGCCCGAGCGACCCGCCCGCCGCCATCCCGATCAGCCCTGGCCCGGCGTAGCGCCGCGGCGCAGCAGCGGCGCGATCAGATCGAGCGGCAGCGGAAAGATGATCAGCTGCGATTTGTCGTGCGCGATGTCGGCGAGGGTCTCCAAATAACGCAGCTGCATCGCGCTGGAATTCTGCGACAGCGCATTGGCCGCCTCGACCAGGGTCTGCGCGGCCTGCTGCTCACCCTGGGCATTGATGACCTTGGCGCGCCGGTTGCGCTCGGCCTCGGCTTGGCGGGCCATCGCCCGCACCATGTTGTCGTCGAGATCGATGTCCTTCAGCTCCACGCTGGTGACCTTGACGCCCCAGGCCTCGGTGTTCTCGTCGAGAATGCGCTGGATGTCGGCGTTCATCTTGTCGCGCTGCGAGAGCAGCTCGTCCATCTCGTGCTGGCCGAGCACCGAGCGCAGCGTGGTCTGTGCAACCTGGCTGGTGGCGTCCCAGGCATTGGCGACCTGGATGATGGCCTTGCTCGCATCGACGATCCGGAAGTACACCACGGCGTTCACCTTCACCGACACGTTGTCGCGGGTGATGACGTCCTGCTTGGGGATGTTGAGCACGATGACCCGCAGGTCCACCTTGCTCATGCGCTGGATCACGGGCCACAGGATGATCAGGCCCGGGCCGCGCACGCCCGTGAAGCGCCCGAGCGTGAACATGACGGCCCGCTCGTATTCGTTCAGGACCCGGACCGAGCTGATCACGAGCAGCGCGATCAGTGCGACGACGACGATCAGAAAGATTGGCATGGGACTCTCCCGGCAATGTCGCGCCTCAGAGCGGCTCGACCCACAACTGCAGACCCTCGACCTTCACGATGCGCGCGCGCTGGCCGCGCTGCAGGGACGATGCGGCGACGGCATTCCAGAGCTCGCCGCCATAGCGCACCCGGCCCCGGCCGCCGCCGCTGATGTCCTCCTCCGCCTGCACGGTGCCGCCCAGCATGGCCTGCACGCCGATCGCCTGCGGCCGGCGCAGCGCGCGCGTGGCAAGATACACGATGCCGAGGACGACCAGTCCCCCGACGGTTGCGATCGCGCCGATCAAGGCGCGGCTGATGGACATACCCGCTCCCCCCGCATCGAACAGAATCAGTGAGCCGACGACGAACCCGATGAGACCGCCCAGCCCGAGCGAGCCGTAGGTCGGCAAGAAAAACTCCCCCGCCATCATCACAGAGCCCACCGCGATCAGCGCCAGCCCCGCGAAATCCGTCGGCAGCAACTGCAAGGCGAACAGCGCCGCCAGCAGCGAAATCACGCCGACGACCCCGGGCAGCACGCCGCCGGGATGGAAGCCCTCGAAGATCAGCCCCCAGATGCCAATCAGCAGCAGGCCGTAGGCGATCATCGGGTTGGTGATGACCGCCAGCACGCGCGTCCGCCATCCCGGCCGCAGCCACACTACGGTCATGCCCGTGGTGTCGAGCGTTTCGGTGTGCCCGCGCACGGTCACCGTGCGGCCGTTCAACTGTCGCAGCAGGCTCGCCAGATCGGGGGCAATCAGGTTCACGACGTGCGCGCGCAGTGCATCCTCGTCCGGCAGGCTCGCCGCACCCCGCACCGCCTGCTCGGCCCACTGGACGTTGCGCCCGCGCAGCTCGGCCAGCGAGCGGATGTAAGCCACCGAGTCGTTGAGAATCTTGCGCTGCTCGGCGCTCATCGGCGGCCCGTTCGCTCGGCCCTTGCCCGTCTGCGGAGCCGGCGTCGAGCCGCCCAGGCTCACCGGCGTGGCCGCCCCGAGGTTCGTGGCCGGGGCCATGGCCGCGATGGGACAGGCGTAGAGAATGTAAGTGCCCGCGCTCGCGGCGCGCGCTCCGGAGGGCGCGACGTAGCCCACCACGGGCATGGGGGCGGCGAGGATGGCCTTGACGATCTCGCGCATGGACGTCTCGAGACCCCCGGGGGTGTCGATTTCCAGAATGACGAAGGAACTGCCTCGCCGGGCCGCCGCGTGCAGGCCGTGCACGACGTAGCGCGCGCTCGCCGGTCCGATGGCCCCGCTCAGATCGAGCCCGATCGCCGCGCGCGAGGCGGCCGCAGGAGCGGCGGGCGGCGCGGCCCGAGCCGTCGCGAGCCCTCCGGCGAGCCCCAGCATCAGCGCAGGCAGCAAGGCCTTCATAGGGAGATTCATTATCCTCTTGCGCCGCCACCGGGCAACTTGCGGCCACCACGATAGGCGCACCGGCACCCGCCTAGTGCGCAGCGGCTCCGGCGCCGCGCACCAGGCGACCTACTGTCCGAGCGGCTTGACGTACACGCGCTGCGTCTTGGCGAGAACGTAATCGAGCGCGGGGTAGAAAAAATGCGCCTCCGCACGCAAGGCATTCGAGCGCACCACGATCCGCTCCAGACCCT
>JAJZMI010000020.1 GCA_021798335.1 Pseudomonadota bacterium
TGATCGTGCACAAACCTTCCCCCGATGCCTGGAGCAGTTGGGCGCAGGAGGTCGGACTCGATGCGCCGGAGCCCAGAAGTGTCCTGGAGTTCGACACCATGCACGCGGTGGTCCGCGCCGCGGAACGCGGTCTCGGTGTGGCACTGGTACCCACAGCACATTGCGACGCCTGGTTCCGCTCCGGCACGCTGGCGCGAATCTTCTCCGTCGAGCTGTCCACGGGCGATTCGTACTATCTGGTCAATCGGCCCAGGGATGCCGACCAGCCCGACGTGCGCGCGTTCACCGCGTGGATGCGCGAGCAGTTCCCCGGCTCGTCCCGGCCCGCGGCATACGGATGAACAATCGCGCATGCACGCCGCAAATCTTCTCGTTTGTGAGCCGAACAGCGTGCTCGTATCGTGGCTTTGGACGCTCTGCTGGAGCGTTCATCGCAAACCATCAACATGGGAGGAAACATGTCACCACAGAGCCGCATGCGCCGCTCGTTGCCTCTGGCGCTGTGCACTGGGGTGACGCTGGCGGTCTCTTCGGCCGCATTCGCAGGCGCCCGAGTCGTTCCATTCGTGCTGAAGGTCTACGCCAGCGCGCCGGGCGGACGCGACCTGCTCGCGGGCCGTTATCCGACCGCGCTGCGTCAACTGCGCGAGCATGGAGCCGGCGCGCTCGATCCCGGGGCCGTCAACGCCAACCGCTGCGTCGCCGACGCGATGACCCGCAAATGGCCTCAGGCGAGAGTCGCTTGCGACGCCGCTGTCCACTCGGCATACGCGCCGCATTTCCAAACCGCGTCCTGGGCCGCCTCGAGCGGCGACAGCCCGGATCGGCGCCTGGCGATCGCCTACTCGGACCGCGCCGTCATACGCTGGTTTGCCAATGACCGGACGGGTGCCCGCGCCGATCTGGCCAAGGCGACGGCAATCGCGCCCGAAGCCGGCTTCCTCGCCCGCAATGAGGCGGCTGTGAGATTCCACACCGCGGAGGTGCACGCACGCGGCAATTGACGGATCCGGGAGGCGGGGCGCCCCCTCATACCCCCTCATGAGCGCGCCTCGCCTTCCGGAATCTGCCCGACACCCTGCGCATCGGACGGGTCCGGGAGACGGAACGTGCGCTCATGCCTCGCCAGCCCGCTCCGTCTCCCGGAATCCACTCCGGCGGCAACCTGACAGGAGGAGCTTGGGCGGCCGGGATGCCGACGGGAGCGGGAGACGGGCCGGCCCATACCCCCTCATGGGCCGGCTTCGTCTCCCGCCATCTCGGGACTGAACTGCGGATCGTTCAGCCGCATCCGCACCATCGGGCCGAAGCCCTCGAGCTGCGCACCAATCCGTGCCGCATCCCCGATCACGACCAGCACGGCGTTGCGCGGATCGGGAAACGCCTCGGCGATCACCGCTCGCGCCGCCGCGCGATCCACCGCCGCGAGCTCAGCGGCGTAGTCGTCGATATAGCCGGTGCCCAACCCGAAAAACTCAACATCCGCGAGCGCCGCGGCCCAATCGACCGCCGTTTCCAGCCCGAGGGCATACTGACCGAGCGTGTACGCGCGCGCGGACTGCAGCATCTCGGCGCTCACTCCCTCGCCGCGCAGGCGCTCCAGCGCCTGCAGTGCCAGGCGGATTGCCTGGCCCGTGTTGGCGGTCTCGACAAACGAGCGGATGGTGAAATCCCCGCCCGCGCTGCCGCGCACGAATCCCGAGCGGGCGCCGTACGACAATCCCGATTTGATGCGTAGCTCGACGTTGAGCAGCGAGGTGAACCGCCCGCCGAACAGAGTGTTCACCAGATCGAGCGCGGCCCGGCGCGGATAGCGCTTGTTCACACCCGGCGCACCGATCCAGAAATGGCTCTGCGCCGCGCCCGGCGCGTCGACCAACAAGACGCGCCGGGCGGACGCGGCGGGCGGCGGCGCCAGTGGCGGCAGGGGCGCGGGCGTGCGCGGCCAAGTGGCCAGGGCCGCGCGCACCGCGGCCTCGGCGCGGCGCAGGTCGAGATCGCCGGCGAGCACGAGCAGCAGCCGCTCGCCGCCGAAGTGCCTCCGGTAGTACTCGTGCGCGTCCGCGAGCGTGATGGCGGCCAGGGATGACTCGCTGCCGTGGACCGCACGGCCATACGGGTGGCCGCCGAACAGCAGCGCCCGGCCGTACGCGTCGAGCAGCTCGGCGGGCTCCGAGTCCTTGACCGCCTTGATGAATTCGATCTGCCGGTCGCGCAGATGCGCGAATTCCTCGGGGGCAAGCCGCGGCGCGCGCAACGCATCGGCAAGCAACTCGAGCATCAGACCCTGGTCGCGCGCCATGAACTGGCTGCGCACCGTGATCGCCTCGGCAGCCGCGCCGGCGGTAAAGCTGCCGCCGGCGCCCTCGACGGCCTCGGCAAACGCGTACGCATCGCGCCGGCCGGCGCCCTTCTCCAGCAGGGCCGCCACCAGCGAGGCGACCCCGGGGAGCGTTGGCGGATCGGCGCGCGCGCCGCCGCGCAACAGCAGCTGGCAGGCGAGCAACGGCACTTCGCGGCGCGGCAGCAGCAGCAGCGTCGTCCCGTTCTCGAGCTCCAGGCGCTCGTGAGCCGGCACGCGTACCATTCAGCGACCGGCCGGCGGCGTTGCAGCGCTTGCGGCCAGGATGCCCACGGTGCGGCGGCTCTCGAGGAGGATATCCGCGGCCGTCGCGCGCAGCTCCTCGCGAGACACGGCCGCGAGCCGCGCCGGCGTATCGAACAGCCCCGTCCACCGATCGTGGAACACGGCGTACTCCCCGAGCAAGTGCGCCTTGCCCTCGATGGTCGCCAGACGCTTCCAGAATCCCACCATGGCGAGATTGCGCGCCCGGTCGAGTTCGGCCCGCGTCACGCCGTCCTCGATCACCCGCGCCAGTTGCGCATCGAGCGCGCTCAGCGCCTGATCCGGGTCGGTATCCTGCGGCAGGGTGAGCGAGACCCAGAGCAGTCCCGGATCGAAGCCCTCCTGCCAGTGCCCGCCCACTTCGATCGCGAGACGCCGCTCCTCGACCAGCACCCGGTGCAGACGCGAGGCATCGCCCTCCATCAGCACCGACATCAACAGGTGAATCGCGCTCGCACGCTCATCGGCTGCCGCGGGCGCTTTGTAGGCACACTGCACCAGCGGTGTCTGGACCTTGCGCCACATGCGCACGCGCCGCTCGGCAAGTTGCGGCGGCTCGCGCGCCGCGACCGGCGCCGGCGGCGCCTGGGCCGCGATCGGTTCGAAATGCCGGCGCACCAACTCCAGCGCCTCGTCCGGGTCGACATCTCCGGCGAGCGTCAATGTCAGGTTGTTCGGCGCGTAGTAGGTACGATGGAAGCTCTGCAGATCCTCCAGCCGCCACGCGCGGATGTCCTCGGGCCAACCGATGGTGGGGAATCGGTAGGGATGCGTGGTGAAGGCGGCCGCCTGCACCTGCTCGGCAAGCAGTCCGTGATTATTGTCTTCAACCCGCAGACGCCGCTCCGAGGCCACGACGCCGCGCTCACTCTCGATCAGCTGTGGCACGAAAGCCAAGTTCGCCACCCTATCCGCCTCGAGCGCGACGACCAGCTCCAGGGCGCTGGCGGGAAACCAGTCCTCGTAGACGGTGACATCGTCGCTGGTGAAGGCATTGTTGGCGCCTCCCTGCGCCTCCATCAGCCGATCGAACTCTCCCGGCGCGCGCGCCCGCGTGCCGTTGAACATCATGTGCTCGAAGAAATGCGCCAGCCCCGTGATTCCCGGCCGCTCGTTGCGGCTGCCCGCGCGGACCCACAGATTGAGCGCCACGTTGGGAATGTGATGCACCGGCCAGACGATGACCTGCATGCCGTTGGCGAGCCGCCGGGCATGCACCTGCGCGCGCCCCGCCGGTTCGGCAGGACAATACACCGCAGCGCGTGCCAGGGCGGTCCGTTTCATGAACCCAGTGTACGCCCTGTCTCTGCCGCGCACGGCCGCCGGGCCGGTGCGCTACGACGGAATAGGGAGCACCCGCTCCGCCGGACGAGGGACCGGGACCTTGGGCACGCTCGCGTTCGCGTTCAAGCTAATTCTTTAGCCGAAGCTTTGCGACCCGTCGGAATCGTATCGGCCGCGGCCAGCTCCGCCAGTATCCGCCGCTCGGCCCACGTGGGGCCGGTCAACCGCTCGAGAAATCCGCAATGCCCGCCGCGGCGAGTCACGACGATTCGCAACCCCGGCGGGCAGGCCAGGTGCGCGAGGTCCCGTGCCGGAATGATTGGATCGTCGAGCGACGTGATGATCAGTGCCGGAACATCGAGGCTCGCGAGCCGCGAGCCGACCAGCGCGTATCCGCTGAGGTACGCATCGAGGCTGGGGAAATCGGTATACCGCCGGATCAGCTCGGCGGTCAGGCGGCGCAGGTCATACAGGCCACGCAGATCGCGCAGATCGTACTCGGCGGGCCACGTGGCCTGCTTCTTTTGCAGCGAGCGCCACCACTTGCGCGCGAAATACCGCGCATAGGCTCGCAGGCCGGACTCGAGCGCCCGCAGGGTCGCATGCGGATCGAGGACCGGGGAGACGGCAACGACCGACAGCAGATCGAGATCGGCGGCGCGCGCCTCGGCGGCTGCACGCAGCAGAAAGTTACCGCCGAGGGAAAAGCCGACCAGCCGCATGGGCCGCCCGGTCAGCCGCCGCAGCGCGCGCAAGGCGCCGCACGTCTCGGCCAGACGACAGGAGTGGAACAAGCCGGGATTCAGGTGGTGGGTCTCACCGTGGTCGCGCAAATTGAGTCGGAACACGTCGAATCCGCGCTCGTAGAGCTGCTGCGAAAGCGACAGCACGTACAGCGAATCGGCGCTGCCTTCCCAGCCGTGCAAGACGACCACCGGATCGCCTCCCGGGGCGCCCGTGGAGCGCCAGCACTGCAGGCGCACGCCCTCGCCGCACTCGAGCAACAACTCCTGTTGCACCGCGAGCAAAGGCGCGGCGCGGCGGACGATCGCCCCGCGGCGCAGTGAGAGGCTCGCCAGCATGGACTGCAGATGACCACTGCGCAGCCACAACGGCGGCTGAAAGCCGTCCTCCGGCGCCGGCAGCCCCGCCGCCT
Source organism: Pseudomonadota bacterium (assembly GCA_021798335.1). Taxonomy (GTDB): domain Bacteria; phylum Pseudomonadota; class Gammaproteobacteria; order Steroidobacterales; family Steroidobacteraceae; genus 13-2-20CM-66-19. The sequence goes on from JAJZMI010000020.1 coordinate 5,067, forward strand.
CGCATGTCTCCTGCAAACTGTCCGCGCCCCGCGCCCGTTTACTCTGCACCTGCGCCTCTGCCGGTCCGCTCGACCCTTGCCGGCCAGTGTAGCGTACTGTCCGCGCGGCGGGCGCGCAGGAGCGGCCTCGAACGGCCATGGCGCACGGCGTGCGGCTCGTTCGGGCGCCCCGAGCGCCCCCGGTGGACGAGCGGGCGGCCGGGCCACATCCCGCTCAGGGGCGCGGCATCCTCATTCGCGAATACCCGAGCTGCGATCCAACAGCAGGATCGCGGCGAGGAACAGGACGGTAACCGCCACGATCATGATCGCGAACGCGTCCCAGACCCCAACGTCGGAGACGCCGAGGAACCCGAAGCGAAACGAGTTGACCATATATAGAATGGGGTCGACCAGCGACAGGTGGCGCGCCCATGCCGGCAGCGTGTTGATCGAATAGAACACTCCGCCGAAGTAGATCAGCGGCGTCAGCACGAACGTCGGAATGATGCTGATCTGATCGAAGCTCTTGGCGAACATCGCGTTGAGGAACCCGCCGAGCGAGAACGTGACCGAAGTCAGCACTGCCGCCGCGACGATGATCGTGGGGTGCGAGACCGGCAGGCGGGTGAAGAACATCCACACGCCACTCACCACCAGGCCGACCATGGCTCCGCGCATGACGCCCCCGGCCACATAGCCGGACACGATGATCCAGCTCGGCAACGGGGAGACCAGCAGCTCCTCGATGTGCCGCCCGAACTTGGCTCCGTAGAAGGATGACACCACATTGTTGTACGAGTTTATGATCACCGCCTGCATGATTAGGCCCGGGGCGATGTACACCATGTAGGCGAAGCCCTCCATGGTGCCGATCCGCCGGCCGATGACGCTGCCGAAGATCACCAGGTACAACGTGGCGGTCACGGCCGAGGGCAGGATGGTCTGGGGCCAGATGCGGACGATCCGCTGAAACTCCCGGATGAGGATGGTCTCGAAGCCGATCCAGCGCGCGCGGCCGAGCGCCAACGGACGCCGCGTCGCGCGTTCGACCACGGTGCTCACGCCGCCGCTCCCTTCTCGACCAGGCGTATGAAGATCTCCTCCAAGCGATTGACCTTGTTGCGCATCGAGATCACCTCGATGCCGAGGGCAGAGAGGCGCGCGAACAGATCATTGACGTTCTGCTCCGTGGAGATCTCGACCTCGAGGGTGTGCTCGTCGACGAGCTTGGCCGAATATGCCGGCAGCCCCGGCGCCTGCTGCAGCGGATGGCGCAGGGTAAGCACGAACGTCTCGGTATGCAGCCTGCGCAGCAGATTGCTCATCCGGTCCCGCTCGATGATCCGGCCGTGGTCGATGATGGCGATGTTCCTGCAGAGCGTCTCGGCTTCCTCGAGATAGTGCGTGGTGAGGATGATGGTCGTGCCACGCTGATTGATCTCGCGCAGGAATTCCCACATCGAGCGGCGAACTTCGATGTCGACGCCGGCGGTGGGCTCATCCAGTATCAGCAGCCGCGGCTCGTGCATCAGCGCCCGGGCAATCATCAGCCGGCGCTTCATGCCTCCGGAGAGTGCGCGCGAGGCATGCTTGCGCTTGTCCCACAGCTGCAACTGTTTCAGGTACAACTGCGCCCGCGCGCGCGCCACCGGGCGCGCAATGCCGTAGAAGCCCGCCTGATTGACCACGATGGTCTCGGGCGACTCGAACTGATTGAAGTTGATCTCTTGCGGCACCACGCCGATGCAGCTCTTGGCCGCCTCCAATTCGCGGTCGAGGTCGTAGCCGAAGATGGTGGCCTGGCCGCCGCTCTTGCGCACCAGCGAGGTGACGATGCCGATGAGGGTGGTCTTTCCGGCGCCGTTCGGCCCGAGCAGCGCGAAGAAATCCCCCTCCTCGACGGCAAGGTCGATCCCCTTGAGGGCCTGGACGCCGTTACCGTAGGTCTTGGTCAATCCCTGGACGGAAAGTGCATTCATCCCCTAAGAATCCCTTACCCGGCTCCTATCTGCAATGGCTCATCGGGGAGATTGCTCCCCGGGGCAGGCGCGGCCGTTCAGGGGGCGAAGTAGCGCGCCAGATAGTCCTCGAACGTGTCCTGATCGGCCGCCTCGGCGGCCCTGTGCGCCTCGAGCGATTCGCGAGCCTCACGGGAGAATTCCGCCAGCCGCGCCTCGTTCGGCGGGTACATATCCAGGAAATATGCCTTGTGCTGGCTCGACATCCGCAGGGCCAGCTGCGCGAAGCTCTCCCCGGTGGCTGCGAGTTCGGCCATCATGCGCGCCGAGGGAGTACGCGCGACGTCCTCGAGCTTGGTCCTTTGCACCTCGAGCGCGAGCGAATACGGCCGCAGCGGATTGCCGCGGTCGAGGATCGCGCACAGCCCGGCCATCTCATCGAGCAACTCCCGGCCCCAGTCCCGCATGGCGACTTCGCGCCCGTCGCGCCGCAGAGTCAGACCGGGCTGGCGGCCGCGATGCGCGACCTCGAGGTGGTTGTGATCGAGGGCTTGCTGCTCGGCGGCGGCGATGGGCGGGCTCTCCTTCAGCAGGCACAGGGCCACGAACGCTTCGAGAAACCGCAGCTTGTTCTGATTGACGCCGACTGGATCGAAGGCGCTCACGTCGAGGGCGCGCACCTCGACGTACTGCACGCCCGCGCGCTTGAGCGCCTGGGTGGGCCGCTCCCCGGAACGGGCGACACGCTTGGGGCGGATGAAGCTGTAGTATTCGTTCTCGATCTGCAGCAGATTCGCGTTGAGCTGCCGGTAGACTTCGCCGGTCCGGACCCCGAGAGCGGCATAGGGCGGGTGCGGCGTGCTGATCGCGCGGCTCAGATCATCGATGTACTCCTCGAGGCTGTTCATCGACACGTTCAGCTCGGCCTGAGTGCGATTGCGATAGCCGATATCGCTCATCCTGAGGCTGGTGGCGTAGGGCTCGAAAACGGTGCCCGGCGTGAGTTCGGCCAGCGAGTGCGGCCGCCCCCGCAGGAACGAGTTGCACAACACCGGCGAGACGCCGAACAGGTACAGCACCAGCCAGCCGTGCCGGCGGTAATTGCGCAGCAGATCGAAGTAGCGCGCGGAGACGAATTCCTGTCCGTGCGTGCTCGATTGCAGCGCCGCCGCATAGACGGGCCAGAAGCCGGGCGGGAACGAGTAGTTGAAATGCACGCCCGAGATGGCCTGCATCATGCGCCCGTAACGCAGCCCCAGACCTTCGCGATAGATGCTTTTCATGCGCCCGACGTGCGAATTCCCGTAGCGCGCGATCGGAATCTCCTCGTCACGCTCGATCCGGCAGGGCATGCTCGTCGCCCACAGCAGCTCATCGCCGATGTGGCGGTAGACGAACTGGTGCAGATCGAGCAGGTATTGCAGCAACTCCCAGGTGGTGGTGAAGGTCGGGGTGACCAGCTCGATCAGCGCCTCGGAATAATCCGTGGTGATATGCTCGCTGGTGAGTGGCGAGCCGAGCGCGGCCGGATGTGGCGTCGGCGCGATCCGCCCGTCGGGCGTCACGCGCAGCGATTCCTTCTCCACGCCGCGCAGACCACCCTGCAGGATCTCGGGTTGACCGCTGTTGATCAGGGCAGCCAGACGCCGCTCGAACACGGTATCGCGACCCGGACCCTTCATACGCTGCATGATCCTGGAATCAAGATGCTTGCATGCGATCGAGGAACGCCCGGATCCGCGCCGCATTGGTACCGACGTCGCCCACGCCTACTCGTGACTCGCTTCTGACGTCGATACGCGAACCGGAACCGTGCGGCCGCACGCGCACCACCACGTCGTCCTTGAAATCGAAGAAGAACGTGTGCGCGGTGGCTTCCAGGCGCCCGTCAGCCGGCACGTACGCATCGATGCGCCAGCCCAACGCACGCGCCACGCGCCGGGCCTTGGCCAGCGCCTGCGCCGGGGGCAGACTCATGAACAGCGGCCTGATGTACGGGTAGTACTTCGCCTGCAGCGCCGGCACATCGATCGTCTTGTCCCCGAGACGCTCCTCGCGAATGTAGCGCGGCGAAACGCTCGCGTGCGCACGCTCGCGCAACGGAATGACCGCGACGAACTTTGGCGGATTGGCCGTATCGGTGGTGATGTCGTTGATCGGAGGGGTGTGCTCGGCCCGATACAGCCACGATGTCACGTAGGCGCTCAGGGCCAGTCCGATCACGACGCCCACCACGGCAACGGTGCCGGGGATGCGCGCGTGCTTCAACGTCCCGAACAGCACGCCAATGATCGTGACGGCGGTGCCCGCCACGATCAGCACGAAGCCGATCATCAGCGTCATCAACGCCGCACCGACGCTCGCCAGCGCGAAACGGTTCAGTGGGCCTGAGATACCGGCGGTGAGCAGCCCTGCGCCCAGAATCCACAGGCCCAGATGCGTCACGCGTCCGGGCCACCGCGGGGGATTCAATGAGGGGAATGCAGTGGTGCTCATGGACGGATCCCCGCGTTACACGCGGCACTTGTTGCCCAACGCCGATTCAGGCATCTTGCAGCCTCGCGGCGAGCCGCGCAACCGAGAATGATCATGATCGGCATCATCGGTGGTACGGGTCTGTATCGCATGAGCGGTCTGGAAATGGACGAGTCGCGGGAGCTTCAAACCCCGTATGGACACCCTTCCTCGTCCGTGATGCTTGGGCGGCTCGACGGCCGCCCGGTGGCGTTCCTGGCCCGCCATGGCCTGCAGCATGGCCTGCTGCCGAGTGAGATCAACTACCGGGCCAATATCTGGGCGCTGAAGAGCGTCGGGGTGCGCACCGTGATCGGCGTGTCCGCGGTCGGAAGCTTGCGCGAGGAGATTCGGCCGGGTGATCTCGCCCTGCCCGCGCAGTACCTGGATTTCACCAAAGGGGTGCGCGCGGCGAGCTTCTTCGGCCAAGGCATGGTGGCCCACGTCTCGACGGCCAATCCCTCCTGCGCGGCCACGAGCGCGCTGCTTGCCCGCACGGCCGACATGCTCGGTCTGCGGCTGCATCGGGACAAGACCTATGCCTGCGTCGAGGGTCCACGCCTCGGCACACGCGCCGAGAGCTTCTGGCTGCGCAGCGCGGGCGCCGACCTGGTGGGCATGACCAACATACCGGAGGCGTTCCTCGCGCTCGAGGCGCAACTCGGCTACTGCACCGTGACTGTGGCAACCGATTACGACTGTTGGCTGGATGATCCGGGGCAACACGTCTCGGTGGACCAGGTGATGAGCCAATTTCGCGATAGCCTGGCGCGAGTCCAACAACTGCTCGCGCGCGCAGTCGCCGATTACCGCGACGACGAATCACGGCCATGCCGCCGGGCATTGCGCGCAGCGGTGGTCACCCCGCGCGAACACCTGAGCGCGGCGCAGAAGGAAATTCTCGACTTCCTCGCCCTGTGAACCGGACGCATCAGCCCGGCACGCCGGCGCCGGGCGCCCAGAGCAACAACTTGCGCAGCAACGCGTGCAGGCGGCGCCGCGCCGGCCGGGTGTCCTGCGCCAGCTGGTCCACGGCCCGGGCCAGATCCGCCGGTGTGTCGACATCGTAGGAACCGGCGAGTCTGGCGACGGTTCGCCCGGACTGCCGACAACGCCGCTCGAGCGCCTCACCGAACGTCGGCTCACTCCAGGGCAGGTCGGTCAGATCGGGCCACTCGACGCGCGCGCCCATCAGGGTGACCCCGCCGTCGACGGCGGGGATCAGAACGACATCGCTGCGATCGAGCGCGGCACGCGCCGCGGTCAGGTCCTCGAACCGCATCGAAGGCGCATCGCTGCCGATGAACAACACCCGATCGCAGCCGCGCGCGCGCGCGACCGCATCGACTGCGGCAATCCGCTCGCCGAGATTGCCGCTCGGCTGCGGCACGACCCATGCGGGCCGGGACATGAGGCCTTGGGCCCACTGCGCATCGCACGCCTCGGCCGGTGAAATGATCAATTCCTCCGGCCACACGGCCGCGTCTTCCAGCACGCACTCGAGCAGCGCGGCCGCCACGGCCAGCGTCCAGGTCTCGCCCAGACATCGGGCGAGGCGCCGCTTGCCCGCGCCGGGCACGGGCTTGCGGCACAAGAGAGCCAGCGCGGTGGTGCGCGCCGGCGGGGCATCATTGGGCATGTGGGCCCAACCCGAGCAGCGCGCCCGTCCGGCGCTCGGCAAAGAGCGCGCGCCGGCGGCGGTGCGGCCCCGTGCTCAGCGTTCGAGCCTCACGAGGGCGAGCGCGTGTGGAATCAGCCGCAGGCTCAGCTGAGCAGAGGCGCCGTGCAGCGCCACGATCCGCGGCGGCGGCAAGCGCGCGGCCTCGCGCAGAACCCGCAATTGCTCGACAGTGGGGTAGGCCGGACGGCCCATCGCCCGCCAGGCCGTCAGCGCCGAGCCATGATTGCGATCGACCACCCAGATGTAGGCGTAGCGCGCACCGTCGAGGTGCCGCAGTTGCAGCAGATCCGTGCGCGTGTGCCCGCCGGGTCCGGGCGGCGCGTAATTCCACAGCGCGATCGAGAGCATACCGTCGGGACGACGCGTCACGATCGCCGAGTGGGACCGGTTCGCGAGGCGCACGTCACCGAGCCAGTGCAGCAGCTTGAAGTCGTTGAAGGATGCCTTGGGAATGTCGCCGACGGCAATCAAGCCGAAACCGCCGTGAAACGGCGTGCTGACCACCCCCTGCTCCTCGAACACGTCGGAGAACGTCCAGTACGACATGAGGTGGACGAGGCCTGCGGTGGCGCGGATGGTATTGGCGAGCCACGGCCCGATGTAGGGCGAATCGGTGACGTCGATCTCATCGCCGGTATAGGTGGCGTTGAATTCGCTGAAGATGATCGGCAGATGCGGCAGGGGAGAGTCCGCGACCTGACGGTGCACCTTCTCGACGGCGCGGATCACCATGTCGCGGCGCGAGATGTGCTCGTGCTTGCCGAAGACGTTTTCCGCGGTGTCATCGCCGTAGACGTGCGTCGAGACGAAGTCCACCGGAACGTGGCGGCGCACGCAGTGGCGGATGAACGTGCCGATCCACGCGGTCTGCGCCGTGGCCGGCCCGCCCACCCTCAGTCGCGGACTGACGCTCTTCAGCGCCCGGGCCGTCACGTCGTACAGGTGGAAATAGGTCGCCTGTTTCGGGGTACCGGCCCAGAACGCGAGGTTGGGCTCGTTCCAGACCTCGAAGTACCAATGCGAGACTTGCTGGATGCCGTAGCGATGGATCAAGTGGCGCGCGAAGTGCTGGATCAGTTGCCGCCACAACGCCCAGCTCTTCGGCGGGGACACGATCGGGTGGTACCAGAAGCCATTGCTGACCTGATGTGCCGCGAGCGCGGGCGGCATGAAGCTGAGCTCGACGTAAGGGCGGACGCCGTTCTTCAACAACCCGTCATAAATCGCGTCCACGTTCGTGAAGTTGTAGACCGGCCGGCCGTGCGCATCGAGGTGAACGATCCCCACCCCGCGATCAAAGATGCCGTGAAAGCGGATGAGGCGCAGCTCCGTCGCCCGCTTGACCTGACGCAGGTCGCGCCGGTAATCGGCGCGCAGCGACAGGATCGCGCGGCCCGAACCGAACATCTGTTCCCAGAAGTGCGGGAACGGATGGGCGGGCGCATCACCGTTTACGAGGATGCGGACCGGCGCCGCGCCGCGCGGCACTGCCCGAGCCCATGGCGCAGATGCCGCCAATGCAACGAGGGCGAGCGCGGGCAGCCACGGCCGTGGGCGGCACGCAAGGCGCCTCATGCCTGCTCATCCCGCGCCTGGGCGCGCTGAAAGGCCGGACGGGCGATGACACGCTGCGCATAAGCTTCAATCACCGGCGATTTGTCCATCAACGGACTCTGAGCGAACATCGCGAAGGTCGTCCCATAGAGCACATCCGCGCCGCTGAAGTGCTCGCCGAGCAGGTATGGCCGGTGCTCGAGCCTGCGGATCAGCACCGGCATCGCCTCCTCCACCGCCACCCAGCCGGCCGTGCCGCGCGGGACCTCGACGCGCAGGAATTTGGACACGAAGGCCGGCTCCAGCACTCCGCTGTAATAGGCCAACCACGACAGGTAGGCCCCGCGATCCCGGCCGCCGACCTGCGGCCCGAGGCCGCGCTCGGGGAACCGGTCGGTCAGATACAGCGTGATGGCGGAGGACTCGAACACGACCGACCCATCATCGTCGATCGCGGGCACCTTGCCGTGCGGATGCGGGTTGGCCGGATCCACCGCTCCCGTGCCGTCGCGCTTGCGGATCTCGACGCGCCGGATCTGATACGGGATCCCCAGTTCCTCGAGCAGGAAGATCAAACGTGTGGAGCGTGTCTTCGGGTGATGGAACAGGGTGATCATGGCCGGATCCGTTGCTGCCGATCGTGCGAGGATGCGACTTCGCGCCGGCACCCGCAAGCCCCGCCGGTCCATGCGCCAGCTCACCCCGCGCTGCGCCAGAGCGGAGACTCCTCGGGCAATTCATCGAGCTGACGCGCGGTGTAGTCGTAGCCGGCTTGAATCACCCGCTCGAATGCCTTCCAGTTGAGCATGTCGATCTCGGCCAGCGGCGGGCGCAGCAGCAGATCCGTCCTGCTGCGCTGCGCGGCCGTGAGTGTCGTGCTGTTGACCATGCCGCTGCGCCACAGAAT
>JAJZMI010000056.1 GCA_021798335.1 Pseudomonadota bacterium
ACCAACAGAGGAAAGCCGCGCAAGATGGATACTTGGGGTGTGCTGCGCTCATGGGCCTGGGCGATCAACCGCACGGTCGACTTCCTGCAGACCGATCCGGCGATCAACCCCCATCAGATCGGTGTGATGGGCCACTCCCGTAACGGCAAGGCGGCGCTGCTCGCGCTCGCCTACGATCCGCGCATTGCCGTCGGCTACATCTCATCCTCGGGCAAGGGCGGCGGGGTGCTCTATCGGCGTAATTACGGGGAAAACCTCGGCAGCCTCGCCTCATGGGACGAGTTTCAATGGTTCGATGGAAATTTCTTGCGCTACGCCTCGCCGGGCTACACGGCCAATGACCTGCCGGTCGACAGTGATGAGTTGATCGCGCTGGTGGCGCCGCGCGCGATCTTCGTCGGCAGCGGCTCGTTGATCATGCGCCCGGCCTGCGCCATCCCGGGCGATGGTTGGGAAGACCCGCGCGGCAGCTTCATGGCGCTCGCCGATGCGAGTCCGGCCTGGAGCATGTACGGGGAGAAGGGACTCGGCATACACACGCCGTACCCGCCGCTCGACACGGTGGTCGGCTCCAGATACGCCGCGTTCCGCCGCCAGCCTTACGGTCATACGTCCGCGCCGAACTGGCCCTACTTCATCAAGTTTGCGGCGCGTGTATTTGCGACCCGCAAGTGAGTGTCGGGTGCTCGAGCGGGCGATGGCGGTCGCAGGGGTATCGCCCGGAGAGAATAAACTCCGGAGCACGCCGGTTGGATCGAGGGCATTGCCTGTCCTTTCGGCGCGGACGCGGCCCGTGGAGTTGGCAGGAAGCGCATCGCGCGTGACCAACAGGCTTTCGATTCTAGGGTGACGGTCGTATAGTGACGCGACCGAACAGACCCGAGGGAACATGACAATGCGCAAACGGTTGACACTGGTATTGGCGGCGCTCGCGGCGCTCGGCATTTCGCTCGCGGCCATGGCCATGAAACTTCCCCCGAGGCTGCAGAAGACGCACGCACCCATGGTGCTCACCGCTCCGGCCTGGCAGTCGGGCCCGTATTGGGCCAATTTCGATCACAATCTGCTGGTGGATTTCGCCGACCTCGCGCACTTCCGGGCGGCGGATCGGCGGTTGGGTCCGCCGGCGCCTGGCACTGACCGGGTCGTCTTTCTCGGGGATTCGATCACGGAGGGATGGAATCTGCGCAAATCCTTCCCCGGCAAGCCGTATATCAACCGCGGCATCAGCGGACAGACCACCGCGCAGATGCTGGTCCGCTTCCGCCAGGACGCCATAGACCTTCATCCCAAAGTGGTCGTGATTCTCGGTGGCACCAACGATCTGGCCGGCAATACCGGCCCGGTGACGTTGCGCCAGGTCGAAGGCAACCTGGAATCCATGGCTCAGTTGGGCAAGGCAAACGGCATCGCAGTGGTACTGTGCTCGCTGCTGCCGACCGTCCATTACTGGTGGCACCCGCAGGTGCCGAATCCGGCACACCGGATCGCAGCGCTCAACCGTTGGATCCAGGCTTATGCCACGAGGCACCACGACGTCTACGTCAACTACTACGCCGCGATGAAGAATGCCGCGGGGGGACTGAAGCACTCGCTGAGCCCCGACGGCGTGCACCCGTCGCCGGCCGGCTATGCCGTCATGACGCCCCTGGCCGAGGCCGGTATCGAGGCGGCGTTGAAGGGAGTGCATCGCTGAGACGAAGGGTTGCGGGGCAGGCAGGTCGATAACGAACCGGATCCCACGCATATTTCCGCGGCGCGCGTCGAATGACAAAAACATGACAGGATGAGAGCCTGAGCCGCGGGCGTGTTTCGGTAATCCCGTACACGCGGCCGTCAGGTGCGTACTTGTGCGCGCGACGCGCGCCGATCGATAATTTCCCTCTTGAGCGGCTGCCGATCCTCCGGGAGATCCCATGCCCGAAACCGCCTACCCCGGATGTGCCGGGCGCTCCACGGCCATTGGCGCGTCCCGCGCCGGGTGGTGCCAGGGCCATGCGCGGCCCCGCAACGCGCGGCGCAGGAGTGCGACTCGCCATCGGGGGCTTGCGAGTCGATGAGCACCGAGCCCGCCGCGCAACCCGCCGAGGTCGCGACACCCGCGGGCCTTGCGGGTCTGACGCGCGAGGAGGCTCGCCGGCGGCTCGTGCAACACGGCCCGAACGCCGTCCCGGAGAGCGAATCGAGCCCCTGGCTGCGGGTGCTCGGCAAATTCTGGGCGCCGGTTCCGTGGATGCTCGAAGCGGCGGTCCTGCTGCAAGTGATGCTGCACGAGTACCTCGGGGCGGGGGTCATCGCCGTGCTGCTGCTGTTCAACGGCGGCCTGGGTCTGATCAAGGAAGGTCACGCGCGCGCGACGCTCAGAGCGCTGCGGGAGCGGCTCGCGCTGAACGCCGTGGTGATGCGTGACGGGCAGTGGCTGACCGTGCCCGCGGCGGATCTGGTTCCGGGCGATGTGGTGCAGCTCTCCCTCGGCTGGATCGTGCCGGCGGATGTCACGCTGCGCCAGGGCGAGGTGCTGCTCGATCAGTCGATGCTCACCGGAGAATCCTTGCCGATCGAGGCGGGTGCCGGCGCGATGACCTATGCCGGAGCGCTCGTGCGCCGTGGCGAGGCGGTCGCGGAGGTCGGGGCCACCGGCGCGGCGACGAAGTTCGGCAAGACCGTGGAGCTGGTGCGCATCGCGCAGAGCCCGAGCTCGCAGCAGCAGGCGGTGGTGCGCATCGTGCGCAATCTGGCGCTGTTCAGCGCCGCGATGGTTTTCGTGCAGCTGCTGTACGCGGCCGCGACCCACATGCCGATCGGACAGACGATTCCACTGATCCTCACCGCCGTGCTGGCGGCCATTCCTGTGGCATTGCCGGCGACGTTCACGCTCGCCTCGGCCATCGGCGCGCGCACGCTCGCCGCGCGCGGGGTGCTCCCAACGCGCTTGTCGGCGATCGACGAGGCGGCGGGCATGGACATGCTGTGCGCGGACAAGACCGGCACGCTGACCCGCAATGTGCTGGCCGTGACCACCGTATACGCCGCGCGCGGGTTCGATGCGCCGCAGGTGCTCGGTTTGGGGGCGCTCGCGAGTGCCGATGCGGGACTCGATCCGGTAGACGCGGCGATCCGCGGCGCAGCGGCGCAGCGGCCCTCGAGCCGGCTGCCGGCGCGGGTCCGCTTCGTGCCCTTCGATCCGGCGCAGAAGATGTCAGAGGCGCAAGCCCGCGGCGCGGCGGGGGAGACGCTGCGGATCGTCAAAGGGGCCTTCAGCCGCATCGCTGCGCTCGCCCCGCCCCCGGCGGACATCAGCGCGTCGGCGCAAGCGATGGCGAACCGGGGCGACCGTGTGCTCGCGGTGGCCGCCGGGCCCGCCCAGGCGCTGGCCTGGGTCGGGCTGATCGGCTTGAGCGACGAGCCCCGGGCCGATGCCCGCCAACTCATCGCGGAATTGAAGTCCCTCGGGGTGGAAACGGTCATGGTGACCGGAGATGCCGCGTCAACCGCCGTCGTGGTCGCGCGCGCCGTGGGGATCGAGGGAGCCGTCTGCCCGTCCGGCGCGCCGCCCCAGGGTGCCCGGCCACGGGATTTCGGGGTGTTCGCCGGAGTCTTCCCCGAGGACAAGTTCAAGATCGTCCAGGCCTTGCAGCGGGACGGACGCACCGTCGGCATGTGTGGCGACGGCGCCAACGACGCGCCGGCGCTGCGCCAGGCGCAGATGGGCATCGCGGTCTCGGCGGCCACCGACGTGGCCAAGTCCGCCGCCGGCATCGTGCTCACCCGGCCGGGTCTCGGTGGAATCGTCGCGACGGTCAAGGTCGGGCGCATGGCCTATCAGCGGATTCTCACATACACGCTGCGGTCCGTGACCGCGAAGGTGACGCAGATGCTGCTGCTCACCGTGGGGCTGTTGCTCACCGCGCGCGCCATCCTGACACCGATGATGATTGTCCTGGTCATGATCGGCGGGGACTTCCTCGCCATGTCCGCGACCACCGACAACGTGCGCGCCTCGGCGCTGCCGAATGCCTGGCGAGTCGGGCGGATCACGCTGGCGGGCATCGTTCTCGGGGTCGTTGCCGCGGTGTTCTGCAGCGGCGTCGTCGCTGTTGCCCACTTCCGTTTTGGTTGGGTCGCCGATCACGGGCTGCGCACCCTCGCCACCGTGACCCTGGTGTTCGTCATCCAAGCCACCTACTACGTGGTGCGTGACCACCGCTGGCTCTGGAGTTCGCGGCCGAGCGCCTGGGTCGTCGCCTCTTCCGTGGTCAATGTGCTGAGCATCGCGCTCATGGCCGCCTACGGCTTTCCCCTGCACCGGCTCTCCTGGCCGGTCATCGGCCTGTTGTTCGCCTCGACCGCGCTGTTTACGCTGGCTCTCGATCTGGTCAAAAGACTGCTCTTGGCGCGGCTGAAGCTCGACTGACAGCCTGCCTGCGATCCGTGGCGAGGCTGCGATGAGTCGCTGCGGGCGGCGCGCTGTTCGGGGATAATCGGGCGGGGGGTGAGCGCCATGAAATTGATCGAGGACTTCACGGCCCTGACCCGGGCGCAGCGCCATGCGTACTTCGCGGCCCTCGGCGGCTGGACGCTCGATGCGTTCGACTTCTTCATCTTCATCGTGTCGCTGAAGGCGATCAGCACCGGCTTTCGAGTCAGTCTCACCGCGGTCGCCTTCGGCATCACCCTGACGCTGGCGATGCGTCCGGTGGGCGCACTGCTGTTCGGGTGGCTGGCGGAAAAGTACGGACGCCGGCCGATCTTGATGACGAACGTGTTGTCCTTCGCGCTGCTCGAGCTGGCCACGGCGTTTGCACCGAATCTGGTCGTGCTGCTGCTGTTGCGCGGACTGTTCGGGCTCGCCATGGGCGGGGAGTGGGGCGTCGGGGCGGCGCTCGCGTTCGAGACGCTGCCCGCGCAAGGGCGCGGTTTCTTCTCCGGATTGCTGCAGGAGGGGTACGTGCTCGGCTTCCTGCTGGCCGCGGCGCTCTCGCGCCTGTGCTTCGCGGCCGTGGGGTGGCGGGGCTTGTTCGTCATCGGCGCGCTGCCGGCGCTGCTGGTGCTGTACATCCGCTTCGGTGTCGGTGAGTCGCCCGTGTGGCTCGCGGGCCGCACCGCCACGCGGGCCTCATTCGGCGAGCTGCGGCGGATCGTCGTGCGCAACGCGCCGATGCTGCTGTACATGATTCTCCTGATGGCATTGTTCAACGCCTTCTCACACGGCTCGCAGGATCTGTACAAGCCGTTTCTGCTGATTCGGCGCGGCCTCAGTGCGGCACGCGCCGATGACGTGCTGATGGTGATGAACATCGGCGCGCTGTTCGGCGGGATGCTCTTCGGGGCGCTCTCCGAGCGCATCGGGCGCAGGCGGGCGATGGCCTGCGCGGGGCTGCTCGCCCTGCCGGTGATCCCGCTGTGGACCGACGCCCCGAGCGTGCCGCTGCTCGCGCTCGGCGCGTTCCTGATGCAGTTCATGGTCCAGGGCGCCTGGGGCATCGTGCCGGCGCATCTGAACGAGCTGTCGCCGCCGGGCGTGCGCGCGGTGCTGCCGGCCTTCGCCTATCAACTCGGCAATTTCGCGATGGCGCTGCTCGCGCCCGTGCAATCCTCCCTGGCCGGTCCGCACGAGCGGGACCTCGCCGGGGTGCTCGGCTGGACGGTGGGCATCGTGGGCATCGTGCTGGCGGGGGTGGCGCTGCTCGGCCCGGAAGCCAAGCGCGTCGTCTTCGGCGCCGGGCCGGCCGAGTGAGGCGAGCGGGCGGCGCGCCGGCCCGCAGCTTCCGCCACAGCTCGCGCGGCTCGAGCTTGCCGGCGAGGGGTGGGCCGAGGGGGCTGCCCCCGGAATCTGCCGTCAGGTCCGCCCCGGCCCAGGCCCTTGGGTGGCGGCGCCCGGGGTGCACGTGCCCGCCTTATCGGCAGGACGCTCGTGCGCTATATTTGTGAGCATACGAGGGGGCGGCCCGGACCGGCCGTGATGCGCCTGATCGCCCGCGCGCCGTAACGCGCCCGAACGCGATCCGGGATTTGCTATTCTCCGCCGTTTACATTGACCCGACCGCGCCGAAGAGGCGAGTTCATAAGACAACATGCTGCAGAAGCTCACCGACAGCCTCTCCACCCACAAGTGGCTCTGGTACACGATCCTCGGCGCCTTGGCGCTGGTGTTTTCGGCCTGGGGCGCCTATGGCATCGTGAACCTCAATTTCGGCAGCAGCGCCTCCGATGCGGCCGTCGTCGACGGCCAGGCGATCACGCTGCAGCAGGCGAGCAATGCCTGGCTGCGCGCCCAGCCGCAGATCGCGCGGATCTACGGAACCGCTGTGTCGGAGAGCCAGCGCAAGCAGCTGCAGCGCGAGGTGCTCGAGGGCCTGATCCGCTCCACGCTCATGGCGCTGCGCACCCAGCGGCTCGGCTACCGGGTGACCCGGGGGGAGCTGATCGAGGCGATCCGGCAGATTCCGCAGTTCCAGGTGAACGGCAAGTACTCGGCGCAGGCCGCCGAGGACGTGCTCGCGGAGTCGGGCATCTCGCTGCCCCAGTTCGAGCGGCAGATCGCCAGCCAGCTGCGCAGCAATCAGCTCATCGATGGCATCCGCGCCTCGGAGTTCCTCACCCCGGTGCAGATCGCGCGTGCCGAGCGGCTGCAGAGCCAGCAGCGCAAGGTGCAGTACGTGCTGTTTCCGGCCCAGCGCTACCTCAGCGCGGCGCCGATCCCGCCGGCGGCGATCGCGGCGTATTACCGGGCGCATCGGGCCGAGTACACGCTGCCGGAGTCGGTGGCCCTGCGTTACGGCCAGCTCACGCTGGCGCAGCTCGAGAGCCGCCAGAAGATCTCCCGCGCGGCCCTGCAGGCGCAATACCGCAAGGCGCTCAAGCAGTTCGTGGTGCCCCAGCAGCGCGAGGCCAGCGACATCCTCATCGACTTCGGCAAGGATCCCAAAGCCGCCTTGCGCAGAGCCGAGCACGTTCTCGCGCTCGCCCGCGCCGGAGGGAATTTCGCGGCGCTCGCGCGCAAGTACTCGCAGGATCCCGGCTCGGCGGCCAACGGGGGCAATCTCGGCTGGATGAGCCGCAGCGGTTATGACAAGACCTTCACGAGCGCGCTGTTCTCGATCGCGAAGGTCGGCGGGATCATCGGACCGCTCAAGACGCGGTTCGGCTATCAGATCATCCGGCTGGACGGGATTCACCCGCGCCATACGCGTCCCTTCGCAGCAGTCAAGTCACAGCTCGCGGCCGAGCTCCGCCACCGCCTCGCGGTCCATCGCTTCGGCGAGATCGAGGATAGCCTGCAGAACGATCTGCAGACCCCGGGCGTTAGCCTCGCGGCACTCGCCAAGCGCTACGGTCTGACCACGGGCACGATCCCGCTGTTCCTGAGAGGCCGGGGCGCGCCGCCCCTCGGTGCGGCCCCGGCCGTGCAGAATCTGGTGTTCGGCAGTACGGCCCTGGCCACCGGCAGCTTCGGCGGTCCGATCATCCTGGACAACGACCGGATGGTGATCATCAAGGTGCTGGGACGCCATGGCCCGCAGCTGAAGCCCCTGGCCGAGGTCAAGCGCGGCATCATCGCGGTCCTGCGCACTCGCCGCGCCAATCAAGCCGCGCTCGCGGCGGCCGAGGCGGCCCGCCGGGAGGTGCTTGCGGGCAAGTCCGTCCCAAGCGTCGCGCAAGCGCTGGGGCTCAAGGCTGCGCCGGCGACCTTCATCGGGCGAGATGATCCGTCCGTGCCCGCCGATGTCGGTACGCTCGCGTTCGCCACCCCGAAGCCCGCCGGGCGGCCGGTGTACGAGGCCAAACCCCTCAGAGGCGGTGGCGCGGTGCTGCTTGCCGTGCTGGCGGTGCGAACCCCGGCGCACGTCAATCCCCTGCTGCGCCGCACGCTGCTGCAGCAATTGCTGAGCGCCAATGCCGACGGTGATGTCGCAGCTTACATGACGCAGATGCGCCAGACGGCCAAGGTGCGCATCAACCCGCACGCGTTCCAGTAACGGGTCAGCCGTCTGTTTGGGACGGAAAGCTCATCCCGACGGTGCTGAAGCCGCCGTCGACGTAGAGGATCTCGCCGGTGATGCCGGCGGCCAGGTCCGAGCACAGGAAGGCCGCGGCATTGCCCACGTCCTCCTGGGTCACGTTGCGCCGCAGCGGCGCCACTTCGGCCACGTGGTGCAGCATCTTGCGAAAGCCGGCAATACCCGCTGCGGCAAGCGTCTTGATCGGACCGGCGGAGATGCCGTTCACCCGGACGCCGTGCGGCCCCAGGTCGGCCGCCAGAAAGCGCACGTTGGCCTCCAGGCTCGCTTTGGCCAGACCCATGACGTTGTAGCTCGGGATCGAGCGCACCGCGCCGAGGTAGGACAGGGTCAGCAGCGCCCCGGCCCGGCCGCTCATCAGGGGCGCCGCGCCCCGGGCGAGCGCCGTGAGGCTGTAGCTCGAAACATCGTGCGCGATGCGGAAGACCTCGCGAGTCGTGTTCTCGAGGAAGCCGCCCGAGACCCCTTCGCGCGGCGCGAACGCGACGGCGTGCACGAGAATGTCCAGAGCGCCCCACTCGCGCTTCAGCAGCGCGAATGCCGCGTCGATCTGCACGTCGTCGGTGACATCGAGCGGCATCGTGAGGCGCGAGCCGATCGAGGCGGCCAGGGTTTGCACGCGCTCGCGCATCTTGTCGTTGACGTACGAGAACGCCAGCTCGGCGCCCTCGCGGTGCAGGGCCTGGGCGATGCCCCAGGCGATGGAACGGTCCGAGGCCACACCGACGATGAAGGCGCGCTTACCGGAGAGAAAGCCCATGCGAGGATCCTTGCAGAACTGAGCCGGCCCGCCGGCCCGAGCGGGTCCGGTGGGCCCTCAGTGTAGACCAATCAGCCGCCGGAATCGGCCAGGATCATCAGCTTCTGGCCCGCGAGGATGGGCCGGTCCAACGTCATCTCGTTCCAGGCCAGGATCTGGTGTATCCGCACCTGGAAGCGCCGGGCAATCTGCCAGAGCGTATCGCCCGCATGGACCGTATAGATGATCCGATGCACGCCCCGCTCGATGCCGCTCAGCAAGGCGCGCCGGGTGTTGTATTGCACCGTGGCCATCGACGGCAGGATGCGCAGCTGCTCGCCGGGGCGCAGGATCGGATGATAGATCGAGAGGCCGTTGGCGCGCGCCAGCGCATGCACGCTCACGTGATTGCGCACCGCGATCGACCAGAGGCTGTCCCCGGGACGCACGCGTACCACGCGCACACCCGGTAGCCTGAAGCGTCCGACGCGCGCATCGGCATACAGGCGCAGCGGCTCGCCCGGATACAGGATCGAGTGACGCACCGACAGTCCATTGATCTGCGCCAGACGCTGAACGCTCATCCCATTGCGCTGGGCGATCGCCCACAGGGAGTCGCCCGGGCGCACCCGCACGACGCGGAAGCGGAATTCATGCCGCCACAGCGAGCGATCGTTCTGCTCGGCGGCCACCAGCACATTGTGCGGCAATCGATAGGCCGTCGTCGGCACATCAATGTCCTGACCGACCAGCAGGCGCCCGTTCGGCAGGTTGTTCAGACGGCGCAGCAGATCCGTGGTCGTGTTGAAGCGGCGCGCGATGGAATAGACCGTATCCCCGGCGTGCACCACGTAGCGCTCCACGCCCATGCGCTCATCGGCGGTGAGGTCCCGCACGTTCTGCTCGAATACCGGCGCGGCATCGATCGGCAGCAGCAGGTAGAACGGTCCGGTGGGGTCGGTGGCCCAACGCAGGAACGCCGGGTTGAGCTGGTAGATCTCATCGGAGGTGATCCCGGCCAGGTGCGCGGCCACCTCCAGATTGATCTGGCCGCCGGTGGGTACCTTCGTGAAGTACGGCCGGTCCGGGATCGGACTGAAAGACAGGCCGTATTTGGCCGGATCGGCGACCAGACGGGCCATCGCCAGCAGCTGCGGGACGTACAGCTCGGTCTCGCGCGGCAGGATCAGATTCCAGAAGTCCGTCGGCAGGCCCCTCGCCTGATTGTAGCGGACGGCGCGCTCGACGTTCTCGACGCCGCAGTTGTACGCCGCGATCGCCAGCAGCCAGCTGCCGCCGAGCTGCTTGTGCAGCTGCTGCAGGTAATCGAGCGCCGCCTGGGTGGAGGCGATGACGTTGAGCCGGCCGTCATACCACCAGTCCTGCTTCAGACCGAAGAGCTTCCCGGTGCCCGAAGTGAACTGCCACATGCCCGCGGCCCGCGCCCAAGAATAGGCATAGGGCCGGTAGGCGCTCTCGATGATCGGCAGCAGCGACAGCTCGAGCGGCATGTGACGCTTCTGCAGCTGCGTGACGATGTAGTAGAGATACATGTCGGCCCGATTGAAGGACCGCTGCAGGAATTGCGGATGATTGGCGTACCAGTGCGCCTCCTGGGCGATGACCGGCATGTTCGGCTGGGGCAGCCGCATTCCGGCGCGGATGCGCGCAAAGAGGTTGGCGTAATGGGGCTTCGGGGCCGCGGCTGGCACGGTGGGGATGACTTGCCCGGCGGGGGCCACGGGGGCCACCGAGGCGGTTGCGGCAGGCGGCATCGACCGCAGGGCCGTCGCCGCGGATGCCGCGGATGCACTCACCACGTGCTCGGTACTGGCCGGCCGGATCGGCGTGCGTGTGGCGCATGCCGCCAGTGCCAGTGCACCCAGGAGACCCACGGCACAGCGTGCCCAGCTCACTGAAGACGTCGTCAAATCCCGACCCTCTATTAGACTTTGCGGCGTGCTACATTGCGTCCGCGCCAGCGTTCCACGCATTCCCGGGCGACACATTACAATAACCAAGTCCAGTCGCGAAATTTACCTTGTGATATCACAGGTTGACTAGTCCTTAGATGGGTCAAATTCACAATTCCGCAGCCTCCGATCCGGCGCACGCGCGGCGGCGCTGGTGGGAGAGTCCCGCGGGCCGGGCGCTGATCGCGGCCGAAGCGGTGCTTTTGGCCGAGGCGTTGGAGGATGTTTTCGGCTGGGAATGCCTGCAAATCGGTGCCTGGGGCGCGGGCCGAGAGCTGTTGGCGGCGTGCCGGACGCGCCATCGGGCCGTGCTGGCCCCGCCCGGGCTGTCGGCGGATGCGGACATCATCGGCCGCCCGACCCAACTGCCCGTCAGCGGCGATTCGATCGACGCGGTGCTCCTGCCGCATACGCTGGAATTCGCGAGCGACCCGTACGCGATCGTGCGCGAGGTCGACCGGGTGCTGGTGGGGGAAGGTCAGCTGCTGGTGCTCGGCTTCCGCCCGCTGAGTCTGTGGGGGGCCCGCGCCCGATTCAGCCGCAGCGGCTTTCCTCCCGGGCTGCGCCGGGTGCTCTCCGAGCGGCGCGTGCGCGAATGGTTGGCGCTGCTCGGCTACGAGGTGTTCGCGGCGCGGCGCTACCTGTATCGCAGTCCCTGGCGCGGCGGACTCGCCGCCGGGACAGGGGCCGATCGGCTGCTGCGGCGGGGCTTGATGTTCCCGCTCCCCGCGGGGGCCTATCTGCTCAAGGCGCGCAAGCAGGTCTACACGCTCACGCCCCTGCGTCCGCGGGCCCGCAAGGCGGTGCTGGGCGGGCTCGTCAAGCCCGCCCAGCCGATGCGTCACGGCGTCAGGCGCGCACCGTGAGCGCCGGGGAGGCCGGCCGCAGCGCGGGGATCGTCGAGATCTATACCGATGGGGCCTGCCGCGGCAATCCAGGGCCGGGGGGCTGGGCGGCGCTGCTGATCTTCGGGACGCGCGAGAAGACGCTCGCGGGCGCCGACGCGCACACGACCAACAACCGCATGGAATTGATGGCCGTGATCGGGGCGCTCGAGGCGCTCAAGCGGCCGGTTCGGGCATGCGTGTACACCGATTCGCAGTACGTGCGCCGCGGCATCACCGAGTGGCTGAGCGTGTGGAAGGCCAAGGGCTGGCGGACCGCCGATCGCAAGCCGGTGAAGAACCAGGATCTGTGGCAGCGTCTCGAGCCGCTGGCGAGCCGGCATCAGATCGAGTGGCACTGGGTGCCGGGGCATGCGGGCGTGCCGGGGAACGAGCGCGTCGATCGCCTGGCGAACGAGGCCATCGAGGCGCTCTCGGGCGCCGCGGTCGAACCGGACCGCTAGACAGCGCGTACACTGGCGCACATGCGACAAATCGTTCTGGATACCGAGACCACCGGCCTTGAGACCGCCCTCGGGCACCGTATCATCGAAATCGGCTGCGTGGAGCTGCTCAATCGCCGCGTCACCGGCCGCACCTTCCACCGCTACCTCAATCCCGAGCGCGACATCGACGAGCGCGCGCTCGCCGTGCACGGCATCTCGCGCGCCTCGCTCGCCGACCAGCCCCTGTTCGCGCACATCGCCTCGGAGCTGCTGGACTTCATCGAGACGGCCGAGATCATCGCCCACAACGCCGCCTTCGACGTGGGCTTTCTCGAGTACGAGCTCGCGCGCTGCGGACGGCCCGAGAAGCTGGCCGAACGCTGCCACGTGCTCGATACGCTCGCGCTCGCCCGCGAGCTGCACCCGGGTCAGCGCAACAATCTCGATGCGCTGTGCAAGCGCTACAACGTCGATAATTCCGGGCGCGACGTGCACGGCGCGCTGCTCGATGCGCGCATCCTGGCGGACGTGTATCTGGCCATGACCGGCGGGCAGGCGGCCCTGGCGCTCGCGCGCGAGCGGCCCGACCCGGCCGGACACCCCGAGCGGCCGCGCCGCGCGGGCGGCCCGTTGAAGGTGCTCGCCGCGAGCGAGCAGGAGCGGCAGGCCCACGCGCAGGCGCTGCGCGTGATCCGCGAGGCGAGCGGCGGGTGCTGCCTGTGGGAGGACCCCCCGCCGCCGCGTGAGGCCTGACAGGGGCGCCCCGCGCGGCCGGCCGGCGCGGCGCGCTAGACTACGGTGGTGACCGAGGGAAGCGATTCGTGAGTGAAAAATCCGCCGGGCCCGCCCTGCGCGTGCCCTTGCTCGATCTGAAGCCCCAATACGAAACCATCGCCGCGCGGGTGCGCGCGGCGATGGAGGCGGTGTGCGCCAGCCAGCAGTTCATCCTCGGCCCCGAGGTCAAAGCGCTCGAGGCGCGGATTGCCGCCTACAGCCAGAGCCGCTACGGCATTGGGGTGTCCTCCGGCACCGACGCGTTGCTGCTCGCTCTGATGGCGCTCGGCATCGGTCCGGGCGATGCGGTGATCACGACGCCCTTTACTTTCTTCGCCACGGCCGGGACCATCGCGCGCACCGGCGCGCGGCCGCTGTTCTGCGACATCGAGCCCGACACCTTCAATCTGTCCGCCCCGGCCGTGCGGGCGCTCATCGCGCAGCACTGCGAGCGCCGCGGCGGGCAGCTGGTGCACCGGGCGAGCGGCACGCGGGTCAAGGCGATCATGCCGGTGCACCTGTACGGCCAAGTCTGCCCGATGGAGCCGCTGCTCGCGCTGGCGCGCGAGGCGGGCGTGCGGGTGATCGAGGATGCCGCGCAGGCCATTGGCGCCCGTGATGCCGCCGGGCGCGCGGCCGGCAGCTTCGGGGATGTCG
>JAJZMI010000191.1 GCA_021798335.1 Pseudomonadota bacterium
GCGTCGCCGAGGCGGGCATCCGCTTCCGCACCTATCTCGGCTCCGAGCTCGATCCGGCGCTGCTCGATCGCGTCTATGCCTTCCACCGCGAGACCTTTCTGCGCCACGGACACGAGCCGTACCTCACACGCCGGTTCTTCGGCGAGATCGTCCGTACGCTCGGGGATGCCCTGATGGTGAAAGTCGCGCTGCACCAGGACCGGCCGGTCGCCGCGGCGATGTTCTTCTGGTCGGCCGAAACGCTCTGGGGCCGCTACTGGGGATCCGAGGGCGCATACCACAGCCTGCATTTCGAGACCTGTTATCACCAGGGAATCGAGTTCTGCATCGAGCGGGGCATTTCCCGCTTCGAGCCCGGGACCCAAGGGGAGCACAAGATCAGCCGCGGCTTCGAGCCGTCGCTGACCTGGTCGGCGCACCACATCGTCGAGCCGCACCTGCGCAGCGCGATCGCCCACTTCCTCGAGCACGAAGCCGACTGGGTCGAAGCGTATGCCGGGGAGGTCCGCCGGCACGTGCCCTACCGCAAGGCGCCCCCGTGAGACGCATCACCTGGCTGTCCGCGCACGATGCGCCCGAGTGGTTTCCGCCGCTCGAGCAAGCGCTCACCGAGCCGGCGGGGCTGCTCGCCGCCGGAGGCGATCTGTCGAGCGAGCGCCTGGTGGCGGCCTACCGGCGCGGCATCTTCCCCTGGTACGCCCCCGGCCAACCGGTGCTGTGGTGGGCGCCCGATCCGCGCACGGTGCTCTTCCCCGAGGAGTTCCGCCGTCACCGCAGCCTCGCCAAGACGATCCGGAACAAAGGCTTCGAGCCCGGCATCGATCGGCAGTTCGAAGCGGTGATCGCCGCCTGTGCCGCTCCCCGGGCGCGCAGCCCCGGCACCTGGATCACCGCCGAGATGCGCGAGGCGTACGTGCGGCTGTACCGGCTCGGCTTCGCGCACAGCATCGAAGTGATGCGCGGCGGAACCCTCGCCGGCGGTCTTTACGGGGTCCGTCTCGGCGGAGTGTTCTTTGGCGAATCAATGTTCAGCCGGGAGCGCGACGCCTCGAAGGTGGCCCTGGCACACCTGGCGG
Organism: Pseudomonadota bacterium; assembly: GCA_021798335.1. Classification (GTDB taxonomy): domain Bacteria; phylum Pseudomonadota; class Gammaproteobacteria; order Steroidobacterales; family Steroidobacteraceae; genus 13-2-20CM-66-19. The sequence continues at coordinate 1,077 of JAJZMI010000191.1, forward strand.
CGCTGTGCGCGCCGAACGGCATTGCCCTGATCGACTGTCAGATGCCGTCCTCGCATCTGTCGAGCCTCGGGGCACGCGCGATCAGCCGCGCGCAGTTCCAAGCCCTGCTCGAGCGCTGGGTCACTCTCGCGCCCCTGCCCCTGAACGATCCGCCGCGTCCGTGCGGCGCGTAGAGCGCCGCGGCGCCGCGCGCGCCGGTACGGGCACGGATGGGCCCCCCGGGGGCCTAGCCGCCTCGCCGCCCGCCGCGGCGCCGGATCGGGCTGCCCCCGAAGCCGGCGCTGGAAAATTGCGCAGCCGCGGCCTTTTGTGCTGCAATCCGCGCCCTCGCAACGCAAAGGATCATATGTCCAAAGAAGACGCCATCCAGATGGAGGGTGAGGTGGTGGAAACACTGCCCAACACCACCTTCCGTGTGAAGCTCAAGAACGGCCACGTCGTCACTGCGCACATCTCCGGCAAGATGCGCAAGAACTACATCCGCATTCTCACCGGTGATCAGGTCACCGTGGAATTGACTCCGTACGACCTGAGCAAGGGGCGCATCGTCTATCGCGGGCGCTAGCGGCGCACCCAATCAAGCGGTCACTTCCGGCTGCGCCGTGGCTGTGCACGTCAGCTCGAGTCGCGACCCATCGGCGGCCACCGACACGCGAACCTGGCCGCCCCCGACCAGCCGGCCAAACAACAGCTCCTCGGCGAGCGGACGCTTGATGAACTCCTGCAGCGCCCGGGCCATCGGGCGCGCGCCCATCTTCGGATCCCAGCCCTTCTCGGCGATCCAGCGGCGCGCCGGCTCATCGAGGGAAATCGTCACGCCCTTCTGCTCGAGCTGCATTTCCACCTCGAGAATCAGCTTGTCCACGACCCGCTCGACCGTGGGCCGATCGAGTCCCGCGAACGGAATGACCGCATCGAGACGATTACGGAACTCCGGCGTGAACAGCCGCCGGATCGCCTCCATGCCGTCGCTCGCGTGATCCTGCTGGGTAAAGCCGATCGAGGGACGGGCCATCTCCTGAGCCCCGGCGTTGGTGGTCATCACGATGATCACGTGGCGGAAATCGGCCTTGCGCCCATTGTTATCGGTCAGGGTGCCGTGATCCATCACCTGCAGCAGCAGGTTGAACACATCGGGATGGGCCTTTTCGATCTCATCGAGCAGCAGCACGCAGTGCGGATGCTTGGTGACTGCCTCGGTCAGCAGCCCGCCCTGATCGAATCCGACGTACCCCGGTGGGGCGCCGATCAGGCGCGAGACGGTGTGCCGCTCCATGTATTCGGACATGTCGAAACGGAGGAATTCCACCCCGAGAATGATCGCCAGCTGCCGCGTCACCTCGGTCTTGCCCACCCCGGTGGGTCCGGCAAAGAGGAAACTGCCGACGGGCTTGCGTAGATCGCCGAGGCCGGAGCGGGCCATCTTGATCGCCGCGGCCAACGCCTCGATGGCCCGATCCTGCCCGAAGATCACCAGCTTCAGATTGCGCTCGAGGCTGCGCAGCACCTCGCGATCCGAGGAGGACACGCTCTTGGCCGGGATGCGGGCCATGCGCGCCACCACGTCCTCGATGTGACTCACCTCGATCGCGGCCGGCCGCTCCCCGGGCGGCTTCAAGCGCTGGCGCGCACCGGCCTCATCGACCACATCGATGGCCTTGTCCGGCAGATGGCGCTCGTTGATGTGCCGGGCGGCAAGCTCGGCGGCCGCCTTCAATGCCTCGGGCATGTACGGGATGCCGTGATGCTCCTCGAAGCGGGCCTTCAGGCCGAGCAGGATCTCCACGGTCTCCTGAACCGAGGGCTCCGTGACATCTATCTTCTGGAAGCGGCGCGCCAGAGCATGATCCTTCTCGAAGATCCCACGGTATTCCTGATAGGTGGTCGAGCCGATGCAGCGGATCTCGCCGTTCGTCAGCACCGGCTTGATCAGGTTGGAGGCATCCATGACTCCGCCCGAGGCCGCCCCCGCGCCGATCACGGTGTGAATCTCGTCGATGAAGAGGATCGCGCCCGGGAGCTTCTTCAGCTCGCCGATCACCCCCTTCAGCCGCTTCTCGAAGTCCCCGCGGTACTTGGTGCCGGCGATGAGCGCGCCCATATCGAGCGCATAGAGCGTGCAGTCGGCGAGCACCTCGGGCACCTTTTCCTCGACGATCAGCCGCGCAAGCCCCTCGGCGATGGCCGTCTTGCCGACCCCGGCCTCCCCGACGTAAAGCGGATTGTTCTTGCGGCGCCGGCAGAGGATCTCGATGGTGCGCTCGACCTCGAGCTTGCGCCCGATGAGCGGATCGATGCGCCCCTCCTGCGCCATGCGATTGAGGTTGGTGGTGTATTTCTCCAGCGCACCGCCGCCGTCGGTATCGCGCTCCTCGGCGGGCTGAGGCTCATCGGCGGATTTCTCCTCGGCGAGCTTCGAGAGGCCGTGCGAGATGTAGTTCACGACATCGAGGCGCGAGACGTGCCGGCGGTTGAGCAGAAACACCGCGTGGCTCTGCTTCTCGCTGAAGATCGCCACCAGCACGTCCGCGACCCCGACTTCCTTGCGGCTGCTCGACTGCACGTGATACACCGCGCGCTGCAGGACGCGCTGGAACCCGAGGGTCGGCTGCACCTCGCGCTCCACGCCCTCGCTCACCCGCGGCGTCGACTGCTCGATATGCTCCTTCAGCTCCTGGCGCAGGCGGGTGAGGTCCGCCCCGCAGGCACGCAGCACCTCGCGCACCCGCGGGGTGTCGAGTATGGCCAGCAGCAAGTGCTCCACCGTCAGATACTCGTGGTGGGCCTCGCGCGCCTGATGGAAAGCATCATTCAGACAATATTCAAGCTCGTTGGACAGCACTTTTCTCGAGCCTCTTGCGCCTTACGCCTCTTCCAGCGTGCACATCAGCGGGTGCTGGTTGTCGCGCGCATAAGTGGTCACCTGGGCGACCTTGGTCTCGGCGATCTCGAAGGTGAACACCCCGCACACGCCCTTACCCTGGGTGTGCACCTCTAGCATGATACGCGTCGCGGTGGAACGGTCGAGGCCGAAGAACTTCTCCAGCACATCGACCACGAATTCCATCGGGGTGTAGTCGTCATTCAGCAGCACCACCCGGAACAGCGGCGGGGGCTTGACCTCGGGCCGTGCCTCCTCGACGAGCACCCCGGCATCGGGTCGGGTGGGATGGGGGTCGGACATGAGGCCTTTATAGGGGGCGGCCGCGCGCAACACAAGTGCGCGCCGGCCCCCCTGCGGCGGCGCGCGCGAGAGCTCGCGGGACGTATATTGAGAAACAAGCGCTTGTGAGCGCAACCGACGGCCCCGTATCATTGATCGATCGCCAGCGAACGATGCGAGCCGTTTACGGTCCACCCCTCACAGACCCGATCGATGCACCGATGAACACCGCGTCCTGGCTCGAGGGAATTCGGGCAAGTGACCACTGGCGCAACGTGATCGCACGGCGGGGTCCCGGCTGGGTGACCGGAATCCTGGCGCTGGCGATTGCGGCGGAATTGGCCCTGCTCGTGACGGGACTCGCCGGCGGCGGCCCGCCGAGCGCGCCGCCGCCGGTATGGCGGCCGCACGTCAGCGCACCTGACGTGGCGCAGATCGTCTCGAGCCACTTGTTCGGTCGTGCCCCGCAGACCGCCGGCGCGCTCGGCCAGGACGCCCCGCAGACCTCCCTGCCGCTGGTACTGACCGGCGTGATCGCGGCCGACGATCCCACCGCGGGGCTCGCCATTCTCGGTCCCAACCCGCAGGTCGCCAGAGTTTACGCGGTCGGCGACAGCGTGCCCGGCGGCGCCGAGCTCGCTGCCGTCCTGCCCCGCAAGGTCCTGCTGCGCCGCAACGGTCAGCTGCAATCTCTATCGCTACCGCAGCAATTGGCCGTGAATGCGCCGCTGCCGAGTGCCGCGCTGCCGCCGTCGGAGGTCGAGGCGCCGCAGTTCGCGGCCCGTATGCGCGCCCTGGTTGCGCGCCGTCCCGCCGTGCTCTCGGAGCTGCTGCGCCCCGAGCCGGTGTTCGCCGGCGGGCAGCTGCGCGGCTACCGCGTTTACCCCGGCAGCGATCCGCAGGCGTTCCAGCGCCTGGGGCTGCGGCCCGGGGATCTGGTCATGGCGATCAACGGCTCGCCGCTGAACAATCCCGCTCAGGATCAGCAGGTATTCGATACCCTGGGCTCATCGAGCCAGGCGACCGTGACCGTGCTGCGTAACGGGGTGCAGCGCGTCCTGACGCTCAATCTGGCGCAAGTCGAGCAGGCGGCGAGCTCCTTGACGGCCTTCCCCGCCAAGCCGAGCCCCGCGGCCGGCCCGGGCGCCTCGCCCTTCGGGCCCGCTCGCTCCGCCGGGCCGCCACCGCGATGAGGAGCCGACCGTTGATCAAAGGCCTACGCATACTCGCCGTGACCGTGCTCGCGTGCGCCCCGCTGGTGTGCCGCGCGGCCGCGCCCGCCGGCGCGAGCATCACGCCGAACTTCAAGGACGCCAACATTCGCGAGATCATCCAGGCGGTCAGCGCCGCGACGGGCAAGGACATCATCGTCGACCCGCGGGTCAACGCCGAGGTCACGATGTACTCCGCGACGCCGCTGACGCCCAAGGCCTTTTACCAGGCATTTCTCTCGATCCTGTCGGTCTACGGCTACATCGCCGTACCGGCAGGCCACGACATCGTCGACATCGTGCCCAACGCCGATGAGCGGGTGATGCCGGGGATCAACCTGCCGAAGACTGTCAGCGCGACCTCCGATGAGATCGTCACCCAGATAATCCCGGTCAAGAACGTGAGCGCCGCGGAGCTGGTGCCGATCCTGCGGCCGCTGGTGCCCGAGTGGGGACACCTGGCGGCCTATCCGCCCTCGAACCTGCTGATCATCTCCGACCGCGCGAGCAACGTTCACCGCATCATGCGGATCGTGCAGCGCATGGACCGCGTCGGCAATCAGGACGTGGACGTCATGCCGCTGCAGAACGCCTCGGCCACCCAGGTCGTGCAGGTGATCAACCAGCTCTATCAGGGCCAGGCCGCGGCCCAGATGGGCCGCATGTTCAAGGTGGTGGCCGACCCGCGCACCAACAGCGTGCTGATCAGCGGCGATCCGGCCGAACGGCTGCGCATCCGCGCGCTGGTCGCCGAGCTCGACACCCCGGCCGCCAGCGGCGGTGACACCCGCGTGGTCTATCTGCATTACGCCAGCGCCAAGAAGCTCGCGCCCGAACTCGAGAAGCAGATGCGCGAGATCGCCCAGATCGCCACGGTCGGCGGTGGTCCGAAGGGCACGGCGCAGGCGGCGGCCGAGAAGAACGCGCTGGTGTGGGCCGACACGCAGACCAACGCCCTGGTGATCACCGCGCCGCCGAAGGTGATGAGCACCATCCTGCACATCATCGCGCAGCTGGATATCCGCCAGCCGCAGGTGCTGGTGCAGGCGATCATCGCCGAGGTCGACGTCAACAGAACCTCCGATCTCGGGGTGAACTGGGCCGCCTTCTCCCAGGTGGACAAATTGCCGCTCGGGTCGTTCGTCGAGCCCGTCGGCAACACCAGCATCGTCGATCTGGTCGCGGCGGCTCAGAACCCGAGCAACCTGACCACCTCGCTCCTGGAGGGCACGACCATGGGGATCGGCGAGCTCAGCGCCGGCGGCGTGTCCTTCGCGGCCATGCTGCGTGCGCTGCGCTCCAACACCGGCACCAACATCGTGGCGACGCCCTCGGCGGTCACCCTGGACAACCAGGCCGCCGTGTTGAAGTCGGTCGAGGAGGTGCCGTACGTGACCGGCCAATACACCAGCGCCTCGACGGTGACCAACGGGGCGGTCACGCCGTTCCAGACCTACCAGCAACTGGAGGTCGGCACCATCCTCAAGGTCACCCCGACCATCTCGGCCACCGGCAATTCGGTGATGCTGAAGATCTCCGTGGAGAGCTCGAGCGTACTGCCGACCTCGACCTCGGCGGTGAACCCGACCACGCTCAAGCGCAGCATCACGACCAACGTGCTGATCCGCAACAAGGGCATCGTGGTCCTCGGCGGCCTGATCGAGAATCAGCAGGAGCGCTCGCATGCCGGCGTGCCGCTCGTCGGGGAAATCCCCGTCCTCGGCTGGCTGTTCAAGGCGCGCAACGACAGTGCCGCGCGCACCAATCTCATGATCTTCATCAAGCCGACGATCATGCGCAACCAGGCCGAGACCACCGGCCAGACGGACAATACCTACCGGTACATGCTCCAGCAGGAGAAATCCGTGCCCCCGGAGCAGTGGCCGCCGCTGCTCAAGGGCGAGCCGAACCCGCAGCTGCCCCCGCTCCCCCCGGCCGGCACGGGCGCCGCGCCCGCCCCGGGGCGACCGCCCGCCAGGGGCGCCACTCCCCCGCCCGCATCGTGAGCGATCCGCGCCCCATCGAACCGGCTGCCCGCGGCGCGCTTCCCGAGCCGCGCCTGCCGTTCGCCTTCGCCAAGCGCCACGGCGTGCTGGTGCGCACGCTCACGGCCGAGAGCGCCGAGTGCGTGTGTCGCGAGCGTGCCTCCGCCCTCGGGCTCGCCGAGGCGCGCCGGGTGCTCGGGCGCCCGATCCGGCTCGCACGCGTTTCCGATGCGGAATTCGACCGCCTGCTGCAGCAGGTCTACGAGGCCGGCTCGGACACCATGCAGGCCGTCGAGGGACTGAGCGGAACGGAGGATCTGGCGCACCTGGCGCAGGAGCTGCCCGAGCAGGCCGACCTGCTCGACAGCGACGATGACGCGCCGATCATCCGGCTGATCAACGCGGTGCTCACCCAGGCGGTCAAGGAGAACGCCTCGGACATCCACATCGAGCCGTTCGAGAACCGCCTGGTGGTGCGTTTCCGCGTGGACGGCGTGCTGCGCGAGGTGCTTCAGTCCAAGCGCGCGGTAGCGCCGCTGGTGGTTTCGCGCGTCAAAGTCATGTCCAAGCTCGACATCGCCGAGAAGCGCCTGCCGCAGGATGGACGCATCAGCCTGCGCATCGCCGGCCGGGCGGTCGACGTGCGCGTCTCGACCATCCCGGCGGGCTACGGCGAGCGGGTCGTGCTGCGTATCCTCGACAAGCAGGCCGGCCGGCTCGATCTGCATGCGCTCGGCATGGATCCGGCTACCGAGCGGCTGATTGACGAGCTCATCCACAAGCCGCACGGCATCCTGCTCGTGACCGGTCCGACCGGCTCGGGCAAGACCACGACACTGTATGCGGCGCTCGAGCGGCTCAACGACGACACCCGCAATATCATGACGGTCGAGGATCCGATCGAGTACTACATCGACGGCATCGGGCAGACTCAGGTCAACACCAAGGTGGAGATGACCTTCGCGCGCGGCTTGCGCGCGATCCTGCGCCAGGACCCGGATGTGGTGATGATCGGAGAGATCCGCGACCTCGAGACCGCGCAGATCGCCGTGCAGGCCAGTCTCACCGGCCACCTGGTGCTCTCGACGCTGCATACCAATACCGCCGCCGGCGCGGTCACCCGCCTGCGCGATATGGGGATCGAGCCGTTCCTGCTGTCCTCGAGCCTGATCGGCGTGCTCGCCCAGCGCCTGGTGCGCGTGCTCAACCCCGCCACCAAACAGCCCTTCATCTGCGGGGAAGCCGAGCGAGGGCTCCTCAACCTCCCGCCGGATACCCCGCCGCCGACGCTGTACCGGCCCGGCGATGACCTGCTCGGGGGCTACCGCGGTCGCTCGGGCATCTATGAGCTGATCATGGTCGATGAGCAGCTGCGCACCATGATCCACGACGGCGCAAGCGAGCAGCAGATCGAGCGCCATGCCCGCCACAGCACCCCCTCGATCCGCGATCACGGTCGCGCCCGGGTCCTGCGCGGCGAAACCGCCCTCGAGGAAGTGCTGCGCGTGACCCGCGAGGACTGAGGTGGGCGCCTTCGAGTACACCGCGCTCGATACGAGCGGCAAGGAATGCAAGGGCATCCTGGAAGGCGACACGCCGCGGCACATCCGCCAGCAGCTGCGCGACCGCCAGCTGCTGCCGGTGAGCGTCAACGAGGTGGCCGCGCGCGAGGCGGGCCGGCAGCAGTCGCAGTCCTTCGCGTTTCTGCGGCGGGTCTCGGCGGCGGACGTGACACTGCTCACACGCCAGTTGGCCACTCTGGTGCGCGCCGGACTGCCGCTCGAGGAATCGCTCCTCGCCGTCTCGCAGCAGACCGATAAGCCGCGGGTGCAGAGCATCCTGCTCGGGGTTCGCTCCAAGGTCATGGAGGGCCACACTCTGGCCGAGGGCCTGGCGGAATTTCCGCGGGTGTTCCCGGAGATCTATCGGGCCACCGTGGCCGCCGGCGAGCAGGCCGGCCACCTCGACGCGGTGCTCGAGCGGCTCGCCGAATACACCGAGCGGCGCGAGGAGATCCGCCAGAAGGTTCTGGCCGCAATACTCTATCCGATCGTGCTGACGGTGATGTGCTTCATCATCGTCTCGGCGCTGATGGTGTGGGTGGTGCCGAAAGTGGTCGGGGTGTTCGAGGCCAACAAGGCGCGGCTGCCGCTCATCACCCGCATGCTGATCGGCACCAGCGGCTTCCTGCGGGCATACGGCATCTGGCTGGTGCTCGCGGTGGTCATCGCCGTGGTGCTGTGGCGGCGGCGGCTGCGCGATCCGCAGGCGCGCCGGCGCTTTCACCGGCTGTTGCTGCACCTGCCGCTCGTCGGCAAGCTGGTGCGCGGCTTCAACACCGCACGCTTCACCCGGACCTTCAGCATCCTCTCCTCGAGCGCGGTGCCGGTCCTCGATGCGCTGCGGATCTCCGGCGAGGTGGTCACGAGCCTGCCGATGCGCGATGCGGTGCTCGCGGCGGCCGACCGGGTGCGCGAGGGTGCCCCCATCGGCCGCTCGCTGGCGGTGAGCAAGCTGTTCCCACCGATGACGATCCACCTGATCTCGAGCGGGGAGTCGAGCGGGGAGCTCGACGCCATGCTCGATCAGGCCGCCGGCAGCCAGGAACGGGAGCTCGACGCAATCATGGCGGCCATGGTCGGCTTGCTCGGGCCGATGCTGATCGTGGTGATGGGGCTGTTCGTCATGGGCATCGTTTTTGCAATGCTGCTGCCGATCTTCCGATTGGATGACCTGATTCACTGATTGGGGCGTTGCGCCCGCCACGGTTGTGATTTAATTTTTCGCACCCTCTCTCGTGGGAACCCGGCGTGCCGCATGAGTGAGAAATCCGAATCAGACGACTTTGAAGAGGAAGACGAGTCGGTCGTCGAGGAAGGCGATGTCGATCTGGATCAAGCCATCAAGGATCTCGATCTCGCCAAACACCGCCCGCACCGCAGCGGCGACCCGGCCTGGCGCCGGCTCGAGCGGCTGATCGAGGAAAAGCAGACCGCCGAGCTCACCAGCGACTTCGAAGACTATGAAATCGGCGATGAGGAGGGACCGCCGCGGCGGCGCAAAAAATGACCCGGCGCCGCGGCGGCGGATCAGTGGAAATCCCGCGAGCGCGTGAGCAGCGTCCCCAGAAGCGCCGTACGGTCGCGCAGCCGCCGGGCAATGATGTGCGTCACGCCATCCTGGCGCTGCAGCCGGCCGCGCACCTCGAGGAGCCGCGCGGACACCAGCGCCTCGCGGCAGACATCGCCAACGCGCGCCCAGACGATGATATTGACCTGCCCGCTCTCGTCCTCCAGAGTCACGAACGTGACGCCGCCGGCCGCCGTGGGCCGTTGACGCATCAGAACGATGCCGGCGGTGCAAACTGCGCTGCCGTCCGGCAGCGCAGTGATGTCCCCTGCCGTGCACAGCCCCGCCTTGCGTAGCGCCGGACGCAGCAGCGCCAGCGGATGGCGCCCGAGGGTCAGTCCCACGGAGGCGTAATCGGCCGCCAGGGTCTCGCCTTCCGTCGGGGCGGACAACAAGGGGGCGGGCTCACCGTGCCCGCGGACCTCGCCCTCGATCGGCAGAGGCTTGTGCGTCCCCGCCACGTCCCAGAAGGCGAAGTGACGGTTGCCGCTCAGGGCCGCGAAGGCTCCGGCGGCCGCCAGCGCCTCCAGATCGCCCCGCTCGAGCCCGGCGCGCCGGGCAAGATCCCGCACGCCGGCAAAACCGCCCCCGGTACGCGCGGCGAGGAGCCGCGCGCCACCGGCCTGCGAGAGCCCCCGCACCAGCCTCAACCCCAGCCGCAGCGCCGGCTGCCCGTCCCCCTCGGGCTCGAGCGTGCAGTCCCAGTCGCTTGCGCAAACGTCCACAGGCCGCACCTCGACGCCGTGCGCGCGAGCGTCGCGCACCAACTGCGCCGGCGCATAAAAGCCCATCGGCTGACTGTTGAGCAGCGCCGCGGTGAACACGGCGGGCTCGTAACGCTTCAGCCAGGCGGAGTCGTACACCAACAGAGCAAAGCTGGCCGCATGCGACAGCGGAAAGCCATAATCGCCGAATCCCAACATCTGGCGGTAGATCCGCTCGGCGAACTGCAGCGGATAGCCGCGCGCGGCCATGCCGCCCAAGAGCTTCTCGCGCAAGTGTCCGATGCCGCCGCTTCGCTTCCAGGCGCCCATCGCGCGGCGCAGCTGATCGGCCTCCCCGGGGGTGAAGCCCGCGGCCACCACGGCAAGCTGCATCACCTGTTCCTGAAAGATCGGCACGCCGAGGGTGCGCCGCAGCACCGCCTCGACCTGCGGGCTCGGATAGTGCACCGGCTCGAGGGCCTGACGGCGCCTGAGATAGGGATGAACCATGTCGCCTTGAATGGGTCCGGGACGAACGATGGCCACCTCGATGATCAGATCGTAGTAGCACCGTGGCCGCAGCCGCGGCAGCATCGCCATCTGTGCGCGCGATTCGATCTGAAACACCCCGACCGTGTCGGCCTGCGAGATCATCGCGTAGACCGCGGGATCTTCCGCCGGCAGCGTCCCGAGCGCCCAGCGCGTGCCCCGCAGGTCATTGACCAGATCGAACGCCCTGCGCAGCGCGCTCAGCATCCCCAGGGCGAGCACATCGACCTTGAGCAGTCCCAGGGCGTTCAGATCGTCCTTGTCCCACTGCACCACGGTACGCTCGGGCATCGCCGCGTTCTCGATCGGCACCAGCTCATCGAGCCGCCCGGCCGAGATCACCAGGCCGCCGACATGTTGGGACAGATGGCGGGGAAAGCCCGGGAACGCAACCAGCGTGTGCGCCAGCGGCAGCAGCCGCGAGAGCACCGGATCGGCGGGATCGAAGCGCGCCGCGGCGAGCCGCTCGGGCCATCGCTCTACCCCGTCCCACCCCTGCAGCGCCTTGGCCAGCCGGGCGCATAAGTGCGGGTTGAGCCCGAAGGCCTTGCCGAGATCGCGCAGGGCGCTGCGCGCGCGATAGAGGATCACCGTGGCGGCGAGCGCGGCACGCTCGCGACCGTACTTGCCGTAGACGTACTGAATGACCTCCTCGCGCCGCTCGTGCTCGAAATCAATATCGATATCGGGCGGCTCGTTGCGCTCCTTGGAGATGAACCGCTCGAACAGCAGGCCCGCGCCGCGCTCCGGATCGACCGCGCTCACCCCCAGGCAATAGCAGACCCGCGAGTTGGCGGCCGAGCCCCTGCCCTGACAGAGAATGCCGCGGGAGCGCGCGAAGGCGACCAGGTCGTGGACGGTCAGGAAATACGGCTCGTAGCCGAGCTCGGCGATCACCTCCAGCTCGTGCTCGAGCGCGGCGCGCTCCGGCGGCGGCACGCCCCGCGGCCAGCGGCGCCGCGCACCGGCCTCGGTGAGCCGGCGCAGATGGCTCGCCGGGGTCTGCCCCGGCGGCACCAGTTCGCTCGGGTACTCGTAGTGCAGCTCATCGAGCGAGAATGTGCAGCGCCGCGCGATCTGCACCGTCGCCTCGAGCAGTTGCGGCGGGTAGAGCTTGGCGAGACGTCCACGCTCGCGCAGGTAACGCTCGCCATTGGGATAAAGGACGCCGGCAATCTCGGCAATGGGCATGTTGAGCCGGATGGCGGTCAGCGCATCCTGCAGTTTGCGCCGTGAGCGCACATGCATGTGCACGTCGCCGCTGGCGACCTGCGGCAGCCCGATCTCGCGTGCCAGGTGCGCAAGGGCCGCAAGCCGCTCGCGGCCAGCGCCCCCGCGCAGCAGCTCCACGGCGATCCACGCCTCGCCGGGGAAATGTGCCGCGAGCCACCGCGCCTCCTCCGCCCGCGGCACCTCGCCCGGCAGCCACAGGATCAGGCAATGCGCGAGTATCTCGGTGAGATCGTTCCGTGTCAGCCGATAGCCGCCCTTGGCGGCGGCGCGGCGACCGCGGGTGATGAGCCGGCAGAGACGGCCGTAGCCGTGCCGGTCGGTGGCGAGCACCACCAGGGCGAGGCCGCACTCGAGGGTCAGCTCCGAGCCGATGATGAGCTTCACGCCGCGCTCCCGGGCCG